>JBMUCX010000006.1:0-45434 GCA_049458915.1 Ilumatobacteraceae bacterium | reverse complement strand
CGTCGCCGTTGCCGGGATCACCGCCGGTGGGGCCACCGGCATGGCGCCCAGCAGACCGGAGGCGGGGACCCGCTCCACGATGCCGATCCCGCTCCCGAGCACGACCGTCACGAGCACGACCGTCACGAGCACGACCGGTCCACCGCCGCCGAACGACACGAGCACGGTCGTGACGAGCACGGTCGTGACGAGCACGGTCGAGGAGCCGCCGGGACCGACGCGCCTGATGGTGGTCGGTGACTCCGGGGCGTACTTCCTCGGGGAACTCCTCCTGTCGGCCGCCGAGGGCGGCGATGTCGTCGTACTGCCGAGGGGGATGATCGGGTGTGGGGTCGTGAACCTCGGTGGCGGCATGATGTCCGATCTCGGGTTCCTCCCCGACCCGGCCGGTTGCGAGCGGTGGCCCGACCAGTGGTCCGATGACGCCGAGGTGTTCGAGCCGACCGACGTGTTGCTCATCCTGAGTTGGCCCGGTGTCGGCGACCGTGAACTCGACGGAGCGATGCGGCATCCGTGCGATCCGGTCTTCGACGCTCATCATCGGGACCGCCTCGCGCTGGCGATCGAGGTCGCGGGAAGCAGCGGTGCCGACGTGTGGCTGGCGACGTCTCCCGACCTCGCTTCCGCACCCTCCGGGGACGTGTCGATCGAACGCGTCGCGTGCGTGAACCAGTCGATTCGACGATCCGTCGCACGAGCCGACGTCGAGGGGCCGACCGCTGGGAGGGTCCACCTGCTCGATCTGCGGGGTTGGGTCTGCCCGGCCGACGTGTGCCTCACCGAGATCGACGGCGACGTCCTCAGGCCCGATGATCTGCACTTCGAAGGTCCCGGCGGGCTCCGGGCCGCGGCGTGGATCCTCTCCCAGCTAACTTGACCGGATCGACCGGCACCGCGTCCACCACGTGAATCCGGTGCCTGCAGGGCACGGGCTGCTGCCGTTCCAACCGGCGCTCGACGGTCTCCGGGCGATCGCCGTGGTCGCCGTCGTCGCCTACCACCTCGAGCTACCGGGGGCGACCGGTGGATTCCTCGGTGTCGATCTGTTCTTCGTGGTGTCCGGCTACCTGATCACCACGCTCCTCCTGCGAGAACACGACGTCGCCGGTCGGATCCACCTCAGGGGGTTCTGGAACCGTCGTTTCCGCAGGTTGGTGCCACCGCTCGTCGTCGTCACGGCGGCCGTCGTCGGCGCCACGCGGGCCTGGGGCGTACCCGAGCAGTGGGCGTCGATTCGCGCCGACGCCGTCGCCGCGTTGACGTACGTGGCGAACTGGCGCTTCATCGTCGACGAGCAGAGTTATTTCGAGTCGTCGTTCGCTCCGAGTCCGCTCCGGCACACGTGGTCACTCGCCGTCGAGGAGCAGTGGTACCTGATCTGGCCGATGGTCGTCCTCGTCCTCGCTCGGTGTCGTCGGAGCACCTCGCTGATGGTCGTGGCCGGCGTGAGTGTGGTCTCGGCGGTCGCGATGTCGCTCGGCCACGACCCGGCGGACTCCTCGACCGTCTACTACGGAACGCACACGCGAGCGCAGCAACTCCTCGTCGGATCGCTCCTGGCGTGGTGGCTCCACAGAGCGCCAGAGCGGATCTCCCGCCGGGACGAGCCCTGGCACCGTGTCGCCGGTGTCGTGGCGCTCGGCGGGTTCCTCGCGCTCGTCGTGGTCGTCTCCGACGGCTCGAGTTGGCTCTACCACGGTGGATTCCTGGTCGTGTCCCTCTGGTGCGCCGTGCTCGTCCACGCCGTCGCCTCGGCCGACGGGGGCTCGCTCCCCGAACTCGCTCGCCGACCACTCCGTCGTCTCGGCGAGCGCTCGTATTCGATCTATCTGTGGCACTGGCCGGTGATCGTCTTCGTCGGTCCCCCGTCGGGTGTCGACGTGTCCCGACCCGTGCTCGTGGTGCTGCAGATCGTGGTCATCGCGGCCGCCACCGAGGCCACGCACCGCCTCGTGGAGCGGCCATTGCGGAACCGTGGCGCGCAGCGGCTGCCGTGGCGCGCGACGCTGTCGTGGAGCGTCGCTGCTGCTCTGCTCGTGGTCGCGATCCCGCTCGCCCTCCGGACGCCCGACGACCGTGTTCTGGCAAGCGTCGATTCCGTCCGCCCGACGGTGACGAGCGCACCCGTCACGAGTACCAGGAGCGCGCCGGGCCCGAGCGTGACGGTGGAGGGGACCAGCAGCGCGGCCCCGGCGACGGGTGCACGAGCCACGGCGACGAGCAGTACGGTCGCGGCACCTGCCGAGCCCGCGCCGCGACGGCGAATGCTCCTGTTCGGCGATTCGACGGCGCTCGCCGTGGCGATGGGTGCCACGATCACTCCCGAGATCGCGCCGGGTTGGCACGCCGAGGCGCACGCGACGATCGGCTGCGCACTGACCCCCGGACAGGCCGTCGACGTCGGTCGGACCGAACCGACCACGTCGAACGCGCAGTGCGCCGGCTGGGTCGAGGAATGGGCCGCGAGTGCGGCACTCGTCGAACCCGACGTGGCCGTCCTGATGGTCGGGGCCTGGGAGATCCTCGACCATCTCGTCGGCGACACGATCATCCGTCATCCGAGCCCGGAGTGGTTCGAGTTGATCTCCATGTCACTCGAGCAGGCGATCGACGTCGCACACGGGCCCAGCGGCACGAGCCCCGTGCTGCTCGTCGAGTTGCCGTGCATGCGTCAGGAGCCGAACGACGACTTCTCGGCGGTCGCCCGCAACGACAGCAGTCGGGTCGCGGCCTTCAATGCGATCGTACGGTCGCTGGCAGCCGACGATCCGCTCGTCCGCACGGTCGACGTGGCGGATCTCTTCTGTGCCGACGGCACACCGATCGACGAGGTCGACGGCGAGGCGCTCCGCTTCGACGGGGTCCACGCGACCCCGTTCGCGGCGGATCTCACGTGGCGGCGGTTCGCCGAACGGGCGGACGCGCTCTTTCCTCGGACGGATCGCTGACCCGGACGGGTTCCGATGCAGTGGTTCGCTCCGGTGTCCCCGGCGCGGGCCCGGTCGACGGTGCTACCGTCCTCGACGGGATGGCGCCGACGACCGTGCAACACGTCGGCCGGGACCGCGGTCCTCGCTGGTTCTGGTTGATCGCCCTCCTCCCACCGCTCTGGAGTTCACCGGGCCGCGTGGCGGCCGACACGAAGACCTACCTGTCCCTCGATCCGGGTCGGCTCCTCGGCCGGGCATCGAGTCTCTGGGACGCCCGGACGGGACTGGGCACCGTGACGCACCAGACGATCGGCTACCTGTTCCCACAGGGTCCGTGGTGGTGGATCGCGGAGCAGGCACGGCTCCCCGATTGGGTGACGCAGCGACTCTGGTGGTCTGCGCTCGTCGCGACGGCCCTGTTCGGCATGTACCGACTGTCACGACAGCTCGCTACGCCGATCGCCGCCGCCACGGTGTCGGCACTCGCGTACGGCTTCGGTCCGTATCTCTTCGCCTACGTCTCGCGGATCTCGGCGATCCTCGTCCCGTGGGCGGTGCTGCCATGGATGATCATCGCGCTCCGGGCCGCACTCGTCGACGACGGTCGGTGGCGATGGCCCGCCAGGTTCGGACTGTTGGTCCTCGTCGCGGGCACGGTGAACGCGACGTCGATCGCCTTCGCGGTGGCGGGAGCCGTGGTGTGGCTCCTCGCCGAGTCCGGGTCGTGGCGCCGATGCTGGCCCGTCCTGTGGCGCTCGGCGGTGACGAGCACGGCCGTCTCGATCTGGTGGATGGTGGCGCTCGTCGTCCAGGCCGACGAGGGCATCGACATCCTCCGCTTCACCGAGACCTATGCGACGATCAGGTCCACGGCACTCCCGTCGGAGTTGCTGCGCGGCTTCGGCTACTGGTTCTCCTACGGTGGCGACTGGATGGACCCGTGGGTCGGGGCGACGTACGGGCTCCTCGCGACCCCGTGGTACCTCGCCATCGGCCTCGCCGTCGCCGTGGCGTCACTGATCGGATTGCCGATGACGAAGGGGCCCGCCCGTCGCCCAGCGGCCGTGATGGTGCTGGTGGGGATGGCCCTGGCGGTCGGTGAAGCGTGGACCGGCCGCTGGACACCCTACGGATCGGCCTTCGGAGCACTCGTCGGCGCCGGCCCCGGGATGGTCCTGCGATCGACCCAGCGAGCCGTCCCGGTTCTGATGGTCGGACTGTCGATCGGACTGGGCGCCTTTGCGACGTCGCGACCCCGACTGTTCCGCCTTCCGCGTGGTGCCGTGGCCGTCACGGCGCTCGCACTCCAGGCGCTGCCCTGGTGGACAGGGGGGATCGCAACGACGGCGATCACCCGCGGGGAGGTGCCCGACCACTGGACGGACGTGGCGGCATCGATCGGCGACGACATCGATCACCGGGTCTGGGAGACGCCGGGTGCCGACTTCGCCGCCTATCGATGGGGCGGCACCGTCGATCCGATCCTGGTCGGCACGACGAGACGCCCGGTGGTCGCTCGCGAACTGATCCCGCTCGGCACCGACCACTCTGCCGACCTCGTCTCGGAGATCGAACGGCGGGTCGCCGAGAACACCCTCGATCCCACGGCGGTCGCCGCGCTCGCACGACTGATGGCCGTCGACACCGTCGTCGCCAGGAACGACCTCGAGTTCGAGCGTTACGCACTCGCTCGACCCGATGACGTCACCGAACGACTCGACGCGGCACCGGCACTGCAGCGCACGTCGACCGGCCCGTCGTCCACACACGACGAGTTCCTCGTCGACGAACAGACCTACGGCGGGTCGCCGGGCATCGGTCCCGTGCCCGTCGTGGCGGTGTGGGCGGTCGACCAGCCGACGCCGGTGTTGAGCGCCAGGACCGGTGACCCGATCGTGGTGCACGGGAGCGGCGCGACGCTCGTCGCCCTCGCCGAGCACGGGCTGATCGACGGGACCGAGGTCATTCTCGACGGCGACTCGATCTGGCAGGACCAACCGACGGGTGCCTGGACCGTGCTGGGTGATTCGAATCGGAGCGAGGACCGACGCTGGTACTCGGTGGCCGCCACACTCGGCGCGACCAGAGCGGTCGACGAGACGAGCGACGATCCGACCCTCCAGTCCCTCGACGTCGTCGTGCCGGGACGTGAGACCGTCGCCGAGTTGACCGGTGGAATGCGCCGAGTGGCGGCCTCCGGATACGGCTCTCCCGCCGTCCTCTCTGGCGAGGATCGACCGGTCCACGCAGTCGACGGCGACCCCTTCACGGCCTGGCGGGGCGCTGCGCTCGAGGGGACGAAGGGCCTGTCGTGGGAGGCGGAACTCGCCGTCCCCTCGGCGCCACGCTGGGTCGAACTCCTCCAACCGGTCACCGGTGAGCGCGGTCGCTGGATCACCGGAGTGCGGATCACCACCGACGGACCCGCCGGACGCCGGGATGTCGACGTGTCGCTCGACGAGTCGTCGAGAGTGGCCCCGGGCCAGCGGATCCGCCTCGACGGCGGAGCGATCGATCGGATCCGGATCGAGGTGCTGGCGGACTCGACCGGCCCACTGCCGGGCTACGGCAGTTCCCCGGGTGTCGGGTTCGCCGAGATCACGCTCGACGGTGTCGCCTCGACGGTCGAATGGATCAGCATCGCGCCCGACCCGCGAACCGACGACGACCCCGGCCGGACCACGGTGGTCCTCGACCGGCGGCGACTCGATCCGACCACTGCCAACCGATTCGACCCGGAGCCGCTGCTCGCCCGCCGCTTCACGCTCTCCGCCGACTCGCAGTTCAACATCACCGGCGCGTGGGGAGCCTCGGCGCACACTGCGGATCCGGTCGTCCGAGCGTCGAGTCCGGCGCTGATCGGAGTGACCGAAGCGGTCTGGATCTCGGAGTTCGATCCTGTCGATCCGTGGTTCGAGGTGGTCGCGGACCGGCAGTCGGCCGAACGACTGAGCATCGTCGTCGCCTCCGGCCCGGTCCACTCCTCAGTGGGCGAGGTGCGCGTGCGGGACGAGTCGGGGGCCGTCCACACGAGCGTGCCCGACTCGGAGGGCCTCGTCGAGTTCGATCTGTCGACGCTGAGCGGGGATCTGCTCCGCGTCGAACTCGGCGGGATCGGTCCTCGAACCACCGTCGACCGCTTCTCCGACCGGTCGCGGGTCCTCCCGGTCGGCGTCGTCGACGTCTCGCCGGTGGTTCGGGTCACCGGACCCATGGGGGACGTCGGTCGGTGCCGGACCGGTCTCCTGTGGGTCGACGACGCCGACATCCCGGTCCGGCTGTCGCCCGACGGCAGTGTTCGAAGCTGCTCCCCGGTGCGACTCGAGGCCGGTCAGCACGACCTCCTCACCGAGCCGGGCCATCGCTCGGGCATCGACATCGATCGACTCGTCCTCGACGACGGGGCGGAGCGCGCTCCGACCGAGGTTCAACTGCTCCCGATGACTCGCACCGACACGACGGTCTCGGCCACCATCGACGCCCAGGCCGGTGACTGGATCCTCTTCGCCGAGTCGATCGCCGGCGGATGGCACGCATCCATCGACGGGGTCGACCTCGGTCGACCGAGCATCGCGAACGGCTTCGGCATGGCATGGCAGGTCGACTCGGCGGTCAGCGGACGTTTGCAGATCACGTGGGAGCCACAGCGAGCGGTCGACATCGGTGTCGCACTCGGCGGCATCGGGGTGCTGCTGGTCGCCGCACTGGCGGTCGGTCGCCGCCGGGTCGACGAGCAACTGGTCGAGACCGTCGAACCCGGTCCGATGCGCACACGACCCGCACTGGTGCTCGTCGCCGTGACCACCGGTCCGGTAGCGGCCGTGGTACCGCTGGTCGGGCGATGGGCTCGAAGTGGCCGCCGGTGGGTCCTGACGGTTCCCTTCGCTGCCATGTGGGCCTGGACGTCGGCGCGCCAGCTCCGTTGGGACGTGCCGGTCGACCTCCGGTGGCCGGCGTCGATGGCGTGGGCCCAGTGGCTCGTCGTCGCCGTGGTCGCGGCAGTTTGCTGGGCGGCCCTGACGGAGGACTAGCGTTCGCCGCGGTGCGCACCCTGGTCGCCGTCCCGACGTATTTCGAGGCCGACAACATCGATCGCCTCCTGCGTCGAGTGAGGGCGGCCGTCGAGGACGCTGACGTGATCGTCGTCGACGACGGTTCGACCGACGGCACGTGCGAGATCGTCGATCGTCTCGCCGACGAACTGGGTCGGATCCGCCTCGAGCGACGCTCGCACAAGTCCGGATTGGGTGATGCGTATCGCCATGCGTTCAGGATCGGACTCGCCGAGGGATACGACCTCCTCGTCGAGATCGATGCCGATCTGTCGCACGATCCCGATGCGCTGGCGGAGATGCTGTCGGCGGCGCACGCCGGTGCCGACGTCGTGATCGGGTCCAGGTACGTACCCGGCGGACGCATCGTCGGTTGGTCGCGCTCTCGAACCATCCTGTCCCGCTGGGGCAATCGGTACGCATCGATCGTCCTGGGTCTGGCGATCAACGACGCCACGGCCGGCTTTCGTGTCTATCGATCGTCGATCGTCCGGCGATTCGGCCTCGACGGTATCCGTGCGAGCGGGTACGGCTTCCAGGTCGAGATGACGTACCGAGCGGTGCGACACGGCGCACGGATCGTCGAGATCCCGATCGTGTTCCGCGAACGGGAGTCGGGTCAGTCGAAGATGAGTCGCAAGATCGTGCTGGAGGCCTTCGCCCTGGTCACTGCGTGGGGCCTCCGGGACCTGGTCGCAGGCGAACGGTCGCACCGCATGTACGACGAGTGAGCGGCGATCAGGTCGAGCGGACGATCGCCGCGAGCACCAGGACGTCGTCGGTGATCTCGTCGGTCGGGTCGAGGAGACGGAAGTCGTCGGCCGTCGTCGTCTCGGTACCGCCCCGCGTCAGCAACGGATAGACGACCCGCCGCCCGACGGAGTGCACGGCGGCGAGGGCTCGATCAGGGAGGCGGTGCCGCAGTCCGAACACGTCGAGCGCCAGGATCCGACGACCGGTCCGCCGCCGCCGGGCGAACTCGGCCGACACCCGCTCGTTGCCGTCGAGACCGCACAGCACGACCTCGTCGAAGTGGGATTCGAGGAGTCGTCGCAGTTGTTCGGGCAGGAACAGGTGCACGTGGAACGGATTCTCGAAGTCGGCCGGCGCATTCGGCGTCAAGAACACCGCCGTCCCGCCCGGCCGCAGCACCCGAGCGATCTCGGCGACGTGCCGCTCGGGGTCGGTGAAGTGCTCGATGATGTGCGACGAGCAGACCCAGTCGAGGGCCCCGCTCGCGATCGGGAGCACTCGGGCGTCGGCACACATCGCGGCGTCGAGGCGGGCCGCTGCTGCGCTCGCCGTCTGTTGGTCGTAGTCGATCCCGATCACCTGCCGCCCGGGGCGGGCGAGCGCCGCGCTCTCGGTACCGAGCCCGCAACCGATGTCGACGCCGACGCCCTCGCCGATGTGGCGGTCGACGACGACGTAGCCGGCCTCGTGGAGCGCGACCAACGACGCCGGTGTGTGGTCCCTGACCGGTCGTTCCCCCGTCGCCCGCATGCGGCCACGTAGTGTACGGCACCGTGCCCAGCGTCGCCGTGCTCTCCTGGCGGGCCCCCGGTGATCCGGACGCCGGCGGTTCCGAGTTGCACGCTCGCGAGATCCTCGGACGATGGGTCGCCACCGGTGTCGACGTGACGGTCTTCGCCCGACGACCTCCTCGGCCGGCGGCTCCTCCTGAGTCCACTCCGTTTCCGGTCCTGTGGAGGGGCGGTACCTACGGGGTGTTCGGGGCCGCACCGTCGGCGGTGCTCCGGCGGCGCCGTCGATTCGATGCGGTGGTCGAGATCCTCAACGGCGTCCCGTTCTGGACACCGCTGTGGTGGCGCGGGCCGCGAGTCGTCTGGCTGCACCATCTGCACACGGCGATGTGGTCACAAAGCCTGCCCCGACCGTTCGCCGAGATCGGCCGCTGGAACGAGCGGGTCATCGTCCCGCGGGTCTACTCGACCACGCCGATCGTCACCCTCGCCGAGCCCGGCCGATCCGAACTGGAGCACGCCGGCTTCCGTCAGGTGGAGGTCGTCCATCCGGGGGTCTCCGAGGTCTACTCCCCCGTTCCTCGGCCCTCAGGATCGGGGCGGCGTCTCGTCGCCGTCGGGCGCCTCGTCCCGGTCAAGCGCTGGCACGAACTCCTCGGTGCCGTCGCCCCGCTCGCCTCCCGGATCGAGGCGCTGCGACTCGATGTCGTGGGTGACGGCCCCCTGCGACGTGAACTCGAGGATTGGAAGTCGGCGAATGCGGCCGACTGGTTGACACTCCACGGTCGGGTGTCCGACGACCGCCTGGTCGAGATGTACCGGGCGGCGGACCTGCTCGTGTCGGCATCGTCGGCGGAGGGTTGGGGGATGACGATCACGGAAGCCGCCCGATGCGGGGTGCCCGCGGTGGCCACCGATGTCACCGGGCACCGAGCGGCGGTCGTCCACGGGGAGACCGGCGTCCTCGTGCCGGAGCCGAGCGACCTCACCGCCGCCATCGCAGGGCTCCTCGACGACGAGCAGCGGCGTGCTCGTCTCGGGCGCGCTGCGGCCGAGCGAGCCCTCACGATGACCTGGGACCACGCGGCGGCGAGACACCTGGAGGTGCTCGAGCAGGCGATGCGGGTCGATTCGGGCGTACGGTTCGGGCGATGATCGATCGCGACCCCGCCTGGCACGACGCCACCTGGCTCGTCGCCGGAGGGCGACCCGAGGGCCCCGGCCAACCGCTCAATCCGCCGATCGTGGTCGCCTCGACGTTCCATTCCGACGGCTCGGCTCCGTACGCCCGCGGACGCGGCACCGAAACCTGGCAGGCCTTCGAATCGGTCGTGGGTGGATTGGAGGGCGGTGAGGCCGTCTCGTTCTCGTCGGGGATGGCTGCTGTCGACGCCGTGCTCTCACTCGTTCCCGCCGGGGGCCGGATCATCGTCCCGGCCGACTGCTACCAGGGAGTCGCCCGACTCGCTCTGGAGGGTGCCGAGGCCGGACGGTGGTCGGTCGACCGGCTCCCGACCGACGACACGGCGGGATGGTGCGCCCGGGCGGCGAACGCCGATCTGATGTGGTTCGAGACACCGTCGAACCCGTTGCTGGTCGTCGGTGATCTCGCCACCGTGGCTCGGGCGCCGAGACGAGGACTCCTCGTCGTCGACAACACGTTCGCGACGCCCCTGCTCCAGCGACCACTCGAACTCGGTGCCGATCTGTCGGTGCAATCGGCGACGAAGTTCCTCGGCGGTCACTCGGACTTGCTCAGCGGCGTGGTCACGACCCGGTCCGGTGATCTCGCCGCCGCGATTCGCGCCTTTCAGTCCTTGCACGGTTCCACGCCCGGCGCGCTCGAGTCCTACCTCGGCCTGCGGGGCCTCCGGACACTGTCGCTGCGCCTCGAGCGGAGTCAGGCGAGCGCCGCATCGCTGGCGCAACGACTCGCCGAGCATCCTGCGATCGAAGTGGTCCGCTACCCCGGCTTCGGCTCGATGGTCAGCTTCGACGTCCGGGGTGGGGGTGCCGCTGCCGACACCGTGTGTCGATCGGTCCGTCTGGTGAGCCACGCCACGTCACTGGGTGGCGTCGAATCGACCCTGGAGCGGCGAGCGGTGATCCCGGGCCAGGAACACCTGCCGCCAGGACTGATCCGCCTCAGTGTCGGGATCGAAGACCTCGACGACCTCTGGCGGGACCTGAGCACCGCACTGGCTGCGATCTGACGGCTCCGTCGGCCGCTGCCGTCATGAATACACGGCCACCGCGAACAGCGCTGCCCAGACCAACCCGAGGACCTGGAGCACTCGATCGTTGCGGAACACCTCCTCGGGTGCTGCGCCATGGCCCTGATCGAGGACGAGCGCGTACCGGAAGAAGGCTGCGACGATCGGGACGATCGACAGCTCGTACCACGGCAGTTCGGTTCCCGCCAGATCGCGGGTCTCGAACGCCCAGACGCAGTAGCTGACGAGCGCGCCACCGCAGGTGACGGACAGCACGAATCTCAGGAACCCTTCGCTGTATTCACCGAGTGTGGCCCTGACCGCGCCGGCACCGTCACCGAGTTGGCGTGCCTCGGCGTACCGCTTTCCCGCCACGACGAACAACGCACCGAAGGTCGTCACGAGCAGGAACCAACTGGACATCTCGACACCGACGGCCCAGGCGCCGCCCGCTGCTCGGAGCACGAAGCCGCTGGCGATCGCGACGAGATCGATCACGGCGATGTGCTTCCAGATCGTGCTGTAGGAGAGGGTGACGACTTCGTACGCGGCCACGGCGGTGACCAACTGCCACCGGCCCGTTCCCGCTGCGGTCAGCAGCCCGGCGGCGAGCAGCCCCGTTCCGACCAACCGTGCGGTCCGCAACCCGACGAGACCAGCGGCGATCGGTCGGCCGGACTTGGACGGGTGGGACCGGTCCGACTCGACATCGAGGACGTCGTTCCAGAAGTACGTCCCGCTCGATGCCAGACAGAAGGCCGCGAACGCCAACGTGACACGCCAGATCGCCGTCGGCTCGCCGAGGACACCCGCTGCGCCGGGAGCCGCGACGACGAGCACGTTCTTCAGCCACTGGTTCGGGCGGGCGGAGCGGAGCAGGGCTGGCATGGGGTTCGGCAGGGCCGGTGATCAGACGTTACCGAGGGGTCCGTCGACGAGGTGGGGATGCTGCGCTGCTGCCAGCAACTCCCGATCCCCTGAGGAATCCCCGTAGGCCCACAACGTCACCTCGCCGAGGCCGAGGCCGTCGCTCTCCAGCCAGTCGGTGAGTCGACGGACTTTCTCCGCTCCACGACAGTTCGGTCCGTCGAGTCGACCGGTGCACGAACCGTCCACACCGATCTCGAGTCGGGTCGCCACCACCCCGTCGACACCGAGTCGGTCGGCGACCGGCCGGACGTACTGCTCGTAGGACGCGGACACCACGACCGTGGTGTGACCCTGTTGCTGGTGCCACTCGAGGCGAGTGAGCGTGTCGGGGCGGATCCACTCGGCGAGCACGAACTCGGCGTGCGCCGCCGCGTGCGCCTCGATGTCGGCGAGCGGTCGTCCGGCGAACACGATGTCGGTCGCGATCGACCGGAGTCGGTCCCGATCCCGTCGAGTGACTGCGGCGGCGACGCGGTGCACCTCACGTGCCAGGCCGAGGGCGAGCCCCGGCCGGCCCACCACGCGTGTGAGGAACGGGACGACGGTGTCGCGCTTCGTCAACGTGCCGTCGAAGTCGAATGCAGCGACGACCCTGGTCACGGACGCAGCGACTCCAGCGCCGACCAGAAATCGGGCCAACTCTTCGACACGACTCCCGGCTCGACGATCTCGAGGCCGGGCGCGACCGTCGACAGCACGGCGAACGCCATCGCGAGTCGATGATCGTGGTGCGTCTCGAGGCGAGCCGGAACCAGGAGGTGTCGCGACGGCTCGATCTCCAGTCCGTCACCCGTTTCGGCCACCCGTACCCCGGCCGCACGCAGCTCCCGGGCGAGGTCGCCCAGGCGGTCACTCTCCTTGCCCCTGATGAATCCGACACCTCTGATCCGCGTTGGGGTCGCCGCCATCGCCGCGACGACCGCGAGGCTCGGCACGAGGTCGGAGACGTCGGCCATGTCGATGTCGACCCCGCGCAATCGCTCGGCCCCGCGCACCGTGGTCTCCCGATCATCAGCCGAGACGGTGCATCCCATCTCGCTCAGGATCCGAGCGAAGGCAGCGTCGCCCTGCAGCGATCCGTCTCCCAGGCCCGCGATGGTGATCGTTCCACCCGTGACGGCGGCGACGGCCATCGGATAACTCGCCGACGAGGCGTCCGCCTCCACCTCGATGGACCGCCCGAGATAACGACCCGGCGCCACCACGATGGCGTCCTCGAGGACGTCGACGCCGTCGCAGCCGAACCAGCCCATCACCGCAGCGGTCAACTCGACGTACGGGCGCGAGACGAGCGGTGAGGTCAGCCTGAGGCCGAGACCACCGGGAAGATACGGACCGATCAGCATCAGCGCCGAGACGTACTGGCTCGACACGTCTCCACTGATCGAGGCCGAGCCGCTGCGCGGAGGGCCCTGCACGGTGACCGGCAGGTGGCCGGCCGCCCCACCGCACACGACGGACACGCCGAGTTGCGCCAGCGCATCGTGGAGCGGAGCGAAGGGACGACGGCGAAGCGGCTCGTGGCCGTCGATCGTCACCGGGTCCGACGACAGCGCCGCCAGTGCGGTCACGAATCGCGACGTCGTGCCGGCGAGGGCGGCGTGAAGGACTCGACTGCCGGGCCCCCACGTTCCACCGCCGCCGGCCACCGTCACGACGGAGCCCGATCGTTCGATCTCCAGCCCGAGATCTTGGAGACAGCGGGCCATGGCAACCGTGTCGTCGCCATCGGGAACGTTCGTCAGTTCCGTCGGGCCGGTGGCGAGCGCTGCGGCCACGAGTGCCCGGTTGGCGATCGATTTCGATCCGGGTACCGACACCGTGGCAATCGGGCGACCGTCGAACGGTCTCGGCGTCACGGTGTTCAGCGCCGACATCGAGGGATCTCCAGCGACACCGGGCGACCTCAGGCCAACGGGCTGACCGACGGACGGAAGCCTCGCGCGATGAGGCCACCTTTGAACAGGTCGGCCGACGCGGTGTCGACGAGGACGACGGCGACGCCACGGTCTCCCTCGGCCGAGTGGACCACCTCGAAGTTGGCGATGTTGACACCGAGATCGGCCGCCAGGGTGAAGACCTCGGCCGCAGCACCGGTGCGGTCGGGAATCCGGATCCGCACCTCGGCGAGTTCCTCCGGGCGACCGATCCGTCCGGGGAGGTTCGATCGGGCTTCCCTCGCATCGTTGAGGGTCGCTTCCAGCCGACCGCGGTCGCTGCGTTCGACGACATCTCGGACTTCGGTGAGCCGACCGATCAGGCCGTCGAGGGCATCGACGATCGCCGAGCGGTTCTGGGCGCAGATGTCGAGCCAGATCGACGGGTGCCCGGAGGCGATGCGGGTCATGTCTCGGAATCCACCGGCCGCGAGTCGGAGCAGGGCGCCGTGTTCCTCGGACCTCGCGGTGGCCAACTGCATCAGCGTCGCTGCAGTCAGGTGCGGGACATGGCTGACCACTGCCACCACCTGGTCGTGGCGACCGGGCTCGAGCGCCACCACCTCGGCCCCGAGTTCGCGCACGATCGCACCGACTTCGGTGAAGGTGCCGTCGTCGGTGGTGGCATCCGGGGTCAGCACCCACACCGCCCCGTTGAACATTTCCGGATCCGCTCCCTCGAGCCCGTCGAGTTCGCTCCCGGCCATCGGATGACCCCCGATGAAGCGCGGATCGCTGATGGCCTCACTGATCGGACCCTTGACCGAACCCACATCGGTGACCGCTCCCGAGGTCGAGCCGAGGACTCGTTCGACTTCGGTCACCACCGCGGACACCGGCACGGCGACGAAGGTGATGGCGGCATCCGGCATCAAACCGGACGCATCGATGATGCCGCGTTCGAGCGCGAGTTCGACCGTCCCGGTTCGAGTGTCGACGCCGTGGACGGTCCAACCTCGCTGTC
Source organism: Ilumatobacteraceae bacterium (assembly GCA_049458915.1). Taxonomy (GTDB): domain Bacteria; phylum Actinomycetota; class Acidimicrobiia; order Acidimicrobiales; family Ilumatobacteraceae; genus Ilumatobacter. Next base: position 30,924 of record JBMUCX010000006.1, on the reverse strand, counting down.
GGAGGCCGAGACCGATCGACCCGCCGATCAGGCCGAGGCCTACGACATTCGCTACTCGGTCCGTCACGGGCGCCGATCGTACCGGCGGCTCGGATCGGCCACCGCTTCGGCGAGTGCTCGGCGCTCGCCGGTGGACAGTTCGCGGAAGTCACCTGGCCGCAAGGACCGATCGACGAGCGGGCCGATCCGCGTCCGGACCAGGCGCAGGACCGGGTGACCCACGGCGTCGCACATCCGCCGAACCTGCCGGTTCCGGCCCTCGTGGATCGTGAGCCGGAGCACACCGGGTTGGACCTGCGACGCCTTCGCCGGCGCCGTCATCCCGTCGTCGAGCTCGACGCCGTCCCGCAGCCGCCGCAACGCTCCGGCCGACAGCTCGCCGCGGACGTGCACCAGGTACTCCTTGTCGACACCGTGACTCGGGTGTGTGATCCGGTGCGCCAGCTCGCCGTCGTTCGTGAGCAGGAGCAGGCCCTCCGTCTCGACGTCGAGCCGGCCGACGGGGAAGACCCTCGGATCGGCGGGCACGAGTTCCACGACGGTCGCCCGTCCATGGGTGTCCTTGGCGGTGGTGACCACTCCGGTCGGCTTGTTCAGCAGGTAGTAGACGAGCCCCGGCTTCACGCCGACCGGCGCTCCGTCGACTTCGATGATGTCGTGCTCGGTGTCGACGCGTCGTCCGAGCGCCGCCGTCTCGCCGTTGACCGTCACCCGGCCGGCCGCGATCAATTCTTCACACGACCGGCGGCTGCCCCATCCCGTCGACGCCAGCACTTTCTGCAGCCGCTCGCCCCCGGGGAGCCTGGCAGCCTGCTCGCGCCACTGCTCCCAGAGCGGCGCTTCGGGCTGCCGGTCAGGTGGACGTCGTCCCGTCATCGGCCGACCTCGGTGACACCCGCAGCCCGTGTTCGAGGGCTTCCACCACCTCGGCGTCGGGAATGAACTCGGCGATCGGCGGGAGGTGGTCGATCGACTCCAGACCGAGCTTCTCCAGGAACTGAGCAGTCGTGCCGAACAAGATCGCACTGCCGGGTCCGTCGTCACGTCCGACCTCGTCGATGTACCCGCGGGCCTGCAGGGTGCGGATCACCCCATCGGGATCGACGCCACGGATCGAGGCGACCTGGGCGCGGGAGATGGGTTGCTTGTAGGCGATGATCGCGAGCGTCTCGAGGGCCGCCCCGGAGAGCCGGGCTTTCTGATCGTGGAGCACGAAGCGTTCGACGTACGGCGTCTGGTCGGCGTGGGTCTGATAGCGATACCCGCCGGCCACCCTCCGCAGTTCGAACCCGCGGTGCTGCTGGGAGTAGTCGGCGCTCAGTTCTTGGCACCACTGCTCGACCGATGCGACCGGCTGCTCCAGGAGTTGCGCCAACAACTCGGTCGGCACCGGGTCGTGGGACACCAGGACCACGGCCTCGATCGCCCGCTTGAGGGCGGCGACCTGCTCGTCGACCGGTCGGAGTTCGTCGATGGGTTCGGCCGGCAGGTCGGACATGAGACCAGTCAATCGGCCGATCAGCCCTCGTAGGCGTCGACGAGGATCTGTTCGACCGACGTCCCGGCCGGCGCACACCAGTTGACGACGATGTCGCCGAACCGTTCGGGTTGGTCGAGGTCCACGTGACCCTGCTTGAACAGTTCCAGGACGGCGAGGAATCGGATGATGACCTCGATCCGGTCGGCGAGATCAGCCGTCAGACGGCGGAAGGTGATCCGGCCGACCCGTGGGAGTTCGTCGACGAGTTCCCGCACGGCGTCGGCCACGGTCAACTTGATCGGCGTGACGTGGAACAGGTCGATGATCGGTTGCGGCTTGGGGCTGAGCGCCCGGATGGCCGCACTCTGCAAGCGTCGGACACTCGTCCCTTCGAGGAGGTCCGGCATCAGCCCGGCGAACCGCTCGTCGGGGCCGACGGTGCGCGGGAACGACAGATCGGCCTGTTCGGCCAAACCGGAGAAGATCCGGGCGACGTCCTTGAACGTCTTGCACTCGATGAGTCGCGCGAGCAGCAGGTCGCGCTCCTCCCACAGTGAGAACTCCTCGTCGAGGTCCATGTCGGAGGAGTTCGGGAGGAGTCGTCGGGTCTTGAGCTCGACGAGGGTCGCCGCGATGAGGAGGAACTCGGTGGCCACGTCGAGATCGAGTGACTGCAGGAGCGCCAGTTCGGCGAGGTAGGCGTCGACGATCTGGGACAGGTGCACCTCGTAGAGGTCGACCTGCTCCTGCAGGATGAGTTGGAGGAGCAGGTCGAAGGGGCCGTCGTACACGGGGGTCGACACGTCGATGGACATCGCTGCGATGCTACACGGCCGAATCACACCGGTGTAACGCCGCCCGACGTGCTGGTCCGCGACGGGTAGCCTCGCTGGCCGTGACCCGAGTGCTGTCCTGCATCCAACCGACCGGTGACGTCCATCTGGGCAACTACCTCGGAGCGCTCCGCAACTGGGTGAGCGGTCAGCACGACAAGGACGTGTTCCACGGCATCGTCGACCTGCACGCACTCACGGTCACCGAGTCCCCCGGCATCGTCGGTGAGGCGACCATCGAGCTCGCCGCCATGCTCTTCGCGATCGGTCTCGATCCGGACGTCGCCACGGTGTTCGTGCAGAGTCACGTTCCCGAGCACCCGCAGCTCGGTTGGCTGATGGAGTGCACGGTGTCGTACGGCGAACTCTCCCGGATGACGCAGTTCAAGGACAAGACCACCAAACGTGAGGGCCAGTTCATCTCGGCCGGACTGTTCACGTATCCGGCGCTCCAGGCGGCCGACATCTTGCTGTACGACACGAACGAGGTACCGGTCGGCGACGACCAGCGACAGCACATCGAGATCACCAGGGACATCGCGATCCGCTTCAACCACCGATTCGGTGACACCTTCGTCGTGCCGGACGCGGTGATTCCCACCGCCGGCGCACGGGTCATGGACCTGCAGGATCCGACGTCGAAGATGTCCAAGTCGGCGGCGACATCGAACGGCTGCGTGATGATGCTCGACGAGCCTGCGCTGATCATGAAGAAGTTCAAGCGTGCGGTCACCGATTCCGACAGCGAGGTCCGCTACGACGTGGCGAACAAGCCGGGCGTCTCGAGTTTGCTCGACATCCTGGCGGCCGCGACCGGTTCGACGCCCCAGGAGGCGGCGTCCGGGTACACGCAGTACGGACCGCTCAAGGTCGCAGCGGGTGAAGCCGTCGTCGCGCTCCTCGAACCGATCCAGGCTCGCTACGCCGATCTCATCTCCGACAAGGGTGAGTTGGCACGACTCCTGCGCATCGGAGCCGACCGGGCACGGGGCGTCGCTGCGTCCACGCTCCAGAGGGCCTACGACGCGATCGGCCTCGTGCCTGCGTGAGCGGGACGCTGCTCCGGCGTCGGTCCTCCGAGGCGGATCGCGACACCGACCGGCGAATCCTGCGGCTCGCCGTACCGGCCCTCGGCTCCCTGGCCGTGGAACCGGTCTACGTGCTCGTCGACACGGCCATCGTCGGCCGTCTGGGCACGGCGCAACTCGCCGGGCTGGCCGTCGCTGCGACGGTCCTGTCGTTCGTCTTCGCCGGAGCGAACTTCCTCACGTACGGCACGACGGAGCGAGTGGCCCGACGACTCGGCGCGGGTGACGACGTGGCGGCCGCCGAGGTCGCCGTGCAAGCGATGTGGATCGCCGTGCTCGTCGGCACACCGGCCGCCCTCCTCCTCGGGTTCTCGGCGCGGACCTTCGCCGGTGCGCTCGGCGCGTCCGGCGAGGTCCTCGTCCATGCCGACACGTACCTGACGGTGAGTGCGGTCGGCGTGCCGTTCTTCCTCGTCACGCTCGCTGCTCAGGGCGTGCTCCGTGGCGCCTCGGACTACGTCCGGCCACTCTGGATCCTCGCAGCGTCGAACGTGTTCAACCTCGTGCTCGAACTCGTGCTCGTGTTCGGATTCGACCTGGGTGTGGCCGGCTCGGCGTGGTCGACGGTCGCGGCTCAGGTGGGCGCCGCAGGTGCGTTCGTCGTGTTGATTCGTCGGCGGGTGACGACAGCGACGGTCCGCCGTCCGCACTGGCGTGGGATGTCGCCTCTGCTCAGCGCCGGGAAGCACCTGGTCTTGAGAGTTGGTGCGATGCTGGCGGTGTTCGGCGGGGCCACGGCCGTGGCAGCACGGACCGATGATGCGACGCTCGCCGCGCATCAGGTCGTGATGAGCGTGTTCCTGCTCCTGGCGTTGGCGCTCGATGCGTTCGCCGTCCCGGCTCACACGCTGGTCGCCGAGCAGCAGGGTCGCGGCGACGGGGATCCACTCGCCGTGGCGCGGCGTTCCGTCCGCTTGTCGGTGATCGCCGGTGCCGGCCTGGCCGTCGTCGTGGCGTCGACGTCCTGGGCACTCCCCCGACTCTTCTCGGACGACGTCGCCGTGATCGATCGAGCGACGGCCGGCCTCGTCTGGCTCGCCGTACTCCTGGTACCGGGTGCCATCGCGTTCGCTCACGACGGCATCTTGATCGGCGCCGGCGACTACCGGTTCCTCGGAGTTGCAGCCGTGTGCTACCTCGTGGCGGTCGCTCCGATCGGTGTGCTCACGCTCGCGAACCCCGGTTGGGGCATCGCCGGCATCTGGGGCGGGCTGCTCGTGTGGATGCTGATGCGTGCCGCCGTCAACGACCGCAGGACGATGCGTGTGCTCGGTCAGGCCCGATCGGACGCACGCAGCGCCCGGTGAGCCGGGCCACGACCGTCGACGAGTTCGACGGTCACCATGGCGCTCCCGGCAGCAGCGGCGAGCTCCGCCCCCCGTCGTTCGTGCTCGTGGTAGCACCGGAAGCGTTCGGTACGGGGCCCGACCAACGACGCGACCACCCGTCCCCAGGTGCCGAGCCCGCAGAGGATCTTGCCGACGTCGTGGAGGAGCGCCCCGGCGATCTCGGCCCGGTCCGCACCCGGGCGAGCGAGGACGAACCGGCGCGCCACCTTCACGGAATGACGTCGATCCTGATTCGACATCTGCTGCCAGAGTCGCCGCTCGCCGGGGAGCAGGTGCTGATCGGCCCACGCCTCGTCGACGACATCGGGAGGACGGCCGGACAGCGACGTCACGAACCGGGCCGCGAGGTGGTGGGGCTTCGTGAGCACGTGGAGCGGCCGACTCATCGTCCACTCACCGTGGTGCTGGCCCGCGGATGTGCTGCCCGGTAGACCTCCCAGAGTCGCTCCTGACTCACTCTCGTGTAGACCTGGGTGGTCGAGATCGACGAGTGGCCGAGCATCTCCTGCACGATACGGAGATCGGCACCGTGATCGAGCAGGTGGGTCGCACACGAATGCCGGAGCACGTGCGGGGAGAGTCGATCACCGAGTCCGACCCGTTCGCCGTACTTGCGCACCACGAGCCATGCGCCTTGCCGGCTGAGGCGACCACCCGAGCGGTTCAGGAACACCGCCTCGGCATCGCCGCGTCGGCGCCAGCGATCGGGTGACAACGCAGCGCGTCCCGACGTCTCGAACCAACCGTCGAGCGCACGAGCGGCGGTGGTCCCGAACGGGACGATCCGCTCCTTGTCGCCCTTGCCGAGCAGTCGAACGAGTGATGCGTCGTAGTCGATGTCGCCGAGCGACAGGCCCACGACCTCCGACACCCGTGCTCCCGTCGCATAGAGCAGCTCGAGCAAGGCGCGATCGCGCCTCGCCACCGGGTCGTCGCCGACGACGGCGTCGAGCAGCGTTACCACCTCGTCCTCGGCGAGCGGTTTCGGCAGGCCCGCTGGAACCTTCACCCCGTCGAGTCGAGCCGTGGGGTCGTCGCTGCGATGTCGCTCCGAGGCCAGGTACCGGTGGAGCATCCGGATGGCGGCGAGTTGACGAGCGACCGATGCAGGAGCGAGTCCCGACGCCTTGCGTTCGGCGACGAACTGCCGGAGGTCGTCGAGTCCGATCGTCAGGACGTCGGCCCCGCGTTCCGAGCACCACGCCTGGTACTGGCGCAGGTCCCGCCGATACGACGCGAGCGTGTTCGGCGACCGTCCTCGCTCGGCAGCGAGCCAGACGAGGAACTCCTCGACCTCGAGCGGCAGGATTCCGTCGACGACGTCGTCGAAGTCGCGACGGGGCACCGTCAGGCGTCCTCGCGCCGGATCCGCCGTTCGGTGGCGAGCAGTCCACAGATCGTCTTGCCGTCGGTGATCCGACCGTCGTCGATCATGGCCAACGCGACGTCGAGTGGGAGGTGGACGAGACGCATGTGTCGCTCCTCCGGACCCTGGCGGTCGTGGTCGACCGCCGTGCAGTCGGTCGCCACGAAAATGGAGCACACCGCATCGGACATGCCCGGAGACGGCACCATGTCGACGAGGTGCTCGATTCGGCCGGCCGCCAAGCCGGCTTCCTCCAGGAGTTCGCGGCGCCCGGTTTCGCTGGGCGCTTCACCGGGGACATCACGCATCCCCGCCGGGATCTCGAGCAGTTCCCGGTCGAGTGCCGGCCGGTATTGCTCGACGAGCACCACCGTCGGCCGTCCTTCGGCATCGAACGACAGTGGGACGACACCGACCGAGCCCGGTGAGCGGACGATGTCCCGCCGGAACGAGCCTCCGTCGGGATCTTCGAACTCGGCGACGACGACGGACCAGATGCGCCCGTCGTGCACCGATTGCTCGACGACGCGACGGAACGCAGCCATGTCAGCTCGCCGACTCGACGATGGTGCCCTCCCCGGCCTCGTCGAGGATCCGACGAAGCGCCGGAGGGGTCAGGTCGCGATAGGTCAACGCCGCCCGGACCAGTTCACGGAACAGCGGGTGCGCACGGTCGGGACGACTCTTGAACTCGGGATGCGCCTGAGTGGCCACCCAGAACGGATGGTCGACGAGTTCGATGAACTCGACGAGTCGATGATCCGGAGAGGTGCCCGAGCAGCGGAAACCCGCTGATTCGAATCGCGTTCGATACTTCGGATTGAACTCGTACCGGTGACGGTGTCGCTCGCTGACCACCGACTCGCCGTAGGCCTCGTGCACCCGACTTCCCGGATCGAGCACCGCGTAGTAGGCGCCGAGTCGCATCGTGCCACCCATGTCGGTGACATCGCGCTGGTCGTGCATCAGGTCGATCACCGGATACGCCGTCGTCGGGTCCATCTCGCTCGAGTTGGCATCGGACATCCCGAGCACGTTGCGGGCGAACTCGGCGGTCATCGCGTGGAGTCCGAGGCAGAGGCCGAGGCAGGGAAGACCCTCCTCACGAGCGAAGCGCGCCGCCGCGATCTTCCCCTCGAAGCCGCGATATCCGAACCCACCCGGGATCACGATGCCGTCGAGATCGCGGAGTCGGTCGGCGGCCAGGAGTCCCTCGACGTCCTCGGCCTGGATCCAGACGATCTCGACCTTCGCCTCGTGATGGAACCCGGCGTGCTTGAGCGCCTCGACGACCGACAGGTAGGCATCGGGCAGTTCCACGTACTTGCCGATCAAGCCGATCCGGACCGGGGTCGTCGACTGTTCGACCCGATCGACGACCTCCTGCCAGGGACCCAGATCGATCGGGCCGGCATCCATCCGGAGGACCTCGAGCGCCACGGTGTCGAGTCCTTCGCCGTGGAGGATCAACGGCAACTCGTAGATGTTGCGAGCGTCGGCAGCGTTGATGACGGCGTTGTCGGGGACGTCGCACAGATTCGAGATCTTGCGCTTGAGCCCGGGTTCGATCGGCGCCTCGCTGCGACACACGATCAGGTCCGGCTGAATGCCCCGACTCCGCAACTCGGTGACCGAGTGCTGGGTCGGCTTGGTCTTCTGTTCGTGCGAGGGCCCGATGAACGGCACCAGCGTCACGTGGACGTAGCAGACGTTGTCGCGACCGGCGTCCTTGCGGAACTGTCGGATCGCCTCCAGGAACGGCAGGATCTCGATGTCGCCGACGGTGCCGCCCACCTCGGTGATCACGACGTCGACGTCCTCCGTTGCGACCTGGTGGATCCGTCGCTTGATCTCGTCGGTGATGTGCGGGATCACCTGGACCGTCTTGCCGAGGTAATCACCGCGTCGCTCCGCCGCCAGCACCGACTGGTAGATCGAACCCGTCGTCGCGTTCGATGCCCGCGACAGGTTCTCGTCGATGAATCGCTCGTAGTGTCCGAGATCGAGATCGGTCTCGCCGCCGTCATCGGTGACGAACACCTCGCCGTGTTCGTACGGGTTCATCGTCCCGGGGTCGACGTTGATGTACGGGTCGAGCTTCTGCAACGTGACCCGCAGCCCTCGGAGTTTGAGCAGTCGACCCAGGGAACTGGCGGTGAGGCCCTTTCCCAGCGAACTGGCAACCCCTCCGGTCACGAAGATGTGCTTCGGCATGTGGGGACGACCTCCGTCGGTGGGCTCGGATCGGGCGACTGCACGACGGGATGTCACCATACCCCGCGAAGCGACCCGTCGACGCGGATCTCCGTCGCGCCGGCTACGGACGATGTGTGCCTCGGTCCGCGAGCAGTGTGCGGGCGTGGGCGAGCGCCGCCTCCGAGTCGTCGCCACTCAGCATCCGAGCGACCTCGGCCGCCCTCTCGTCGCCGGCGAGTGCGCGCACCGTGGTCGAGGTGGACCCGTTCTCGACCGCCTTCGCCACGACCAACTGGGCCGACGCAGCAGCGGCGACCTGAGCGAGATGAGTGACGATGAGGACTTGATGGTGCCGACCGAGGTCGGCAAGTGCCGAGCCGACGGCGACGGCGGCAGCACCGCCCACACCGGCGTCGACCTCGTCGAAGACGATCGTTCCCGCTCCCGTCGCGGTGCCGGCCTCCGACAGGACCAGTCGGAGCGCCAGCATCGCCCGGGCGAGTTCACCGCCGGAGGCGACCCGGTTGAGGGGCAGGAGGGGCGTCCCGGGGTTCGCCGCCAGGAGGAAGCGGACGTCGTCGCCCGGGTGGTCGTCGGCGTGCCCGCCCACGTCGACGGCGATCCTGGCCTCGGGCATGGCCAGTTGCCGGAGTCGAGCCTCGACGGCCTCGGCGAGCACCGGCGCTGCCCTCCGCCGGGCCACACCGACCAACTCGGCCTCGGCCCGCTCGGCGTCGATCGCAGCGGTGAGCGCTCGGTCGAGATCGGCCGCCCTCCGGTCGTATTCGACGAGTTCGCCGAGACGAGCCGCAGCGGCAGCGTGGAACGCCATCACGTCCGAGAGATCGTCGCCGTACTTGCGCCGCAGGTCCGTGAGCGTCTGCCGGCGGCGACGAATCACCGCAAGCCGTTCGGGATCCTCTTCGATGCCCTCCGCCCTCGCACGAAGGTCGCCCGCCAGGTCGTCGAGGTCGGCCACCGCCGCACGGAGTCGGCCGATCAGGTCGACGAACGGCTCCCGATCGCCGAGGAGAGGAAGCGTCTCGGGGAGTCGATCGCAGACCCCGCCGTCACCTCTGAGGACCTCGAGCACCGCCTCAGCGGCCTCGCGGTGCGCCAGGGCGTGTGCGAGCGTCGCCTCCTCGGTGGCGAGCCGTCGATCCTCGTCGGGGTCGACGACCTCGGCGTCGTCGAGTTCGCCGACCTGGTAGCGGAGCAGGTCGATCTCACGTGCTCGTTCCCGCTCGTCGCCGCCGAGTGCGGCGAGTTCGGCCTGGATCTCGGCGATCCGCGCTCGGGCGGCGCGCAGTGGTCCGAGGTCGATACGACCGAAACGATCGAGCGCCATCCGCTGCGTGCCGGCCGACAGCAAGCTCTGGTGGGCGTGCTGACCATGGAGGTCGATCGCTCCGACGAGCGTGTCGGCGAGATGTGCTGCGGTCACCGGTCGGCCATCGACGTACGCCCGGGAACGACCGCTGGCGGGGACCACCCGGCTGACGACGATCTCGCGCATCGAACCATCGGGTCGTGGGAGCTCGAGCCGACCGTCGACTCGCGCTTCGGGCGCCCCGAAACGAACCATGGAGGGGTCCGCGCGCCCGCCCACGAGGAGCTCGATCGCCTCGACGAGCATCGTCTTGCCGGCGCCGGTCTCGCCGGTCAACGCCGTCACACCGGGACCGAGCACGAGGGTGGCCCGCTCGATCACGCCGAGTTGTTCGATGTGGAGTTCGGTCAGCACACCAGAGTTCTAGCGCATCGAACACCCGTTCGTGGTGGATGGGGACCGTGACCCGCTCTCATCGGTCGAGCAGGCCGAACTTGGCCTTCAGCACCTGGTGATAGTGATGCGTCCCGAAGCGGACGAAGCGCGCCGTCTCGACGGCGGGGGCGCATCGAACGCGGGCGTGTGACGCGAGATCCCAGACGTGACGTCCGTCGACCACCACGGACGCCGCATCACCTTCGAGGACCTCGATCTCGACCGTCTCCGTCGGGTCCAGGACCAGGCTCCGATCGAAGAGCATGTGGGGCGCAACCGGCGTGACGAGGATCGCTCGATGCTTCGGCGAGACCACCGGTCCTCGAGCCGACAGCGAATACGCCGTCGAACCGGTCGGGGTCGACACGATCAGACCGTCCGCTGCGTACGAGGTGAACCGCTCCCCGTCGATCCGGACCAGCAGCGCGACCGTCCTGCCCGACTCGCGCTTTTCGACCACCGCCTCGTTGAGCGCCCGCCACGCACCGAGCGGCTCGCCGGATGGTCCGTCGATCCGCACTCCCAACATCATCCGTTCGTCGAGATGCCAATGTCCGAGTTCGCTACCGGCCATGAAGCGTTCGAGCGCAGATTCGAGTTGATCGGCTTCGATCTCGGTGAGGTAGCCGAGACGACCGAGGTTGACGCCCAGCAGCGGGACGGGAGCGCCGTCGAGCAATCCGACCGCCCGGAGCATCGTGCCGTCGCCGCCGAGTGTCAGGACGAGATCGGCGGTGCCGGCTGCGTCCGGGTCCTCGGGCGTCGCTGCCTCGTGCCCGTGCCGCTCGAGCCATGTCGCCGCTTCGGTCGCGAGCCGATGCGCTTCGGGGCGCTCGTGATGAGCGACGACCAGAACCCGCGTCATGGCTCGGTCGTTCCTGGCGCCCTGGCACCGCTCGGGCTCGTGGCGTGCACGAGGAACTCGCGGTTGCCATCGGCGCCGGTGATCGGTGAGTCGGTCCAGCCCTGGACGGCACAACCCGCAGTAGTGAGCGCTGCGCCGACCTCGTCCCGCACCCGCTCCCAGACCGCCGGATCGGTGATGACTCCCCGACCGCGACTCACCTCGTCACGACCGGCTTCGAATTGCGGCTTCACGAGGAGCACCATCGGTCCCCCAGGCTGGCACACATCGACCAGCCGGTCGATGACCAGACCGAGGGAGATGAACGAGAGGTCACCGACCACCGCATCGACCGGCCCACCGAGCAGTTCGACGTCGATGGTACGGATGTTGGTGCGCTCGAGGTTCACCACTCTCGGGTCGGTGCGGAGGCGTTCGTGCAACTGGCCGCGCCCGACGTCGACCGCCAGGACTCGGGAGGCACCTCGTTGCAGGAGACAATCGGTGAACCCGCCGGTCGAGGCGCCGGCATCGAGGACGACGGCGCCGGTGACGTCGAGGCCGAACCGGTCGAGCGCGTGATCGAGTTTGAGGCCACCCCGACCGACGAACCGCGGTGGCGGTCCGGACACCGTCACCTGGTCGGCAGCCGCCACTTGACGTGAGGAACGTTCGGCGACGGCACCGTTGACCAGCACTCGGTGATCGTCGATCAGCGATTGGGCCTCGGTCCGACTCGAGACGAGGCCACGACGGACCAGTTCGAGGTCGAGACGACGGCGTGCCGCCACGAACGTCGTCGATCCGTCAGCGAGGCTTGGTGGTGCTGACCTTGCGGACGCCCGACGAACCGACCGGCTCGGCCGCTGCCTTCTTCGCAGTCGACTTCTTCGCAGTCGGCTTCTTCGGCGCCGATTTCTTCGCCGCCGGCTTCTTCGCCGCCGGCTTCTTCGCCGCCGGCTTCTTCGCGGCCGGTTTCTTCGCCGCCGTCGGCGACGCCTTGGCGGCGGGCTGCCCGGTCAACTGGGCGAGTCGATCGGTGACGACATCGACCCGACGTTCGAGATCGTCGAAGCGGGAGGTGATCGTCGAGACCTGACGGGCGACCTCCTGCTGGACGACGTCGGCCACCTGCTCGACCGTGCGCCGACCCCGCTCGACGACGGTCTGCACGAGACCTTCGGCGTCCTTGCGGCGAACCTCTCCCTCGCGGACCAACTGGCGCACCAGGGCGTCGGCCTGCTGCCGGGACAGTTCGCCGAACTGCACGCCGGCTTCGATCATTCGATGGATCGTCGACTTCGCCATACCGGCACGATACCGGCTCGACACCGGTGGTCCGATCCGGCCCGTTGCCGTCGGCCGGACTCCCTGGCAACCTGTCCCGGTGCCCAGGTTCGAACCGTTCGCCGCTCTCCGATACGCCGCCGACACCGACTGGGAGCAGGTGATCGCACCTCCGTACGACGTGCTGTCCGACGCCGACGTCGACCGCTTGGCGGCGACGGACCCCCACAACATCGTGCACGTCGATGTACCTCGCGAGGCCGACGGGGCCGACCGCTACGCGGCTGCGGGTGACGTCCTGCGACAGTGGATCGCGAAGGGTGTCCTCGTCCTCGACGACGAGCCGGGTTTCACCGTGTACCGGATGCGGTTCGTCGACGCGACGGGACGCCATCGGGACATCGCCGGCGTCATCGGGGCGCTGGAAGTGGTCGACACCGGCGCCGGGGGCGTCCTCCCGCACGAGCGGACGACCCCCAAGGCATCGACCGACCGACTCGACCTGACCAGGGCGACGCGGGCGAACCTGTCCCCGGTGTGGGGATTGTCGCTCGCCCGTGGCCTGTCCGCGTTGCTCGAAGCACCGGGTGACGACGTGGGTTCGGTCGTGGTCGACGGCGTCGAGCACGTCGCCGAGCGGATCACCGACCCGGAGCGCGTCGCTCGCATCGCCGACCTCGTCGGAGCTCACGACGTCCTGATCGCCGACGGACACCACCGGTACGGGGTGGCACGTGTCTACCGGGACGAACGACGTGCCCTCGACGGGCGCCCCGGGCCCGCCGACCTCACGATGACGTTCGTGAGCGAACTCGTCGCCGACCAACTGAGCGTCGAGGCCATCCATCGCGTCTACCGGGACATCGGGTACGACGATCTCGCCGCGGCACTCTCGCGGTCGTTCGACCTCGAGCCCGCTGGCCCGGTCTCGTCATCGACGCTCGCTTCGATGGACGAAGCCGGCGTCCTCTGTCTGGTGGCTCCGGACGGCTCCGGGACCTGGCTGCATCCACGGAGCGGAGCGTTCTCCGATGTCAGAGCACTCGACGGCGTCTGGCTGGAATCGGCGCTCGACGGCGTCGACGTCGAGGTCTCGTATCAGCACGGTGTCGAGGAACTCCTCGACCTCCTCGCGGTCGACGAGCGCATCGGCGGAGCCGTGATGATCCGACCGGTCGGTGTCGGCGAGATCGAACGGACCGCGCGAGAGGGTCTGTTGATGCCACCGAAGTCGACGTTTTTCACGCCCAAGTTGCGCACCGGTCCGGTGATCAGGCCGCTCGACTGATCGGGTCAGTCGAGCAACGCTTCCGACAGCACGGACACCGTGGTGGCCAGCGTCCGCTGCGCTCGTCGGCGCTGTCGAACCGGAACCAGCGTGGACGCCACGACCTCGGTACGGCTCTGCGTCGCACCGCCGATCCGGAAGAACCGTCGGCGGACGTGTCCGACGACGACGACCTCGGACGAGACGCGGACGTCGCTGTTCTCTCCGTCGACGACGACGGGAACCGAGGCGGTGAGTGCACCGGTTCGAGTCGTGACGTCGAGATTCGTGACCACGTCACCCGATGGGAGGACCCGGACGACCGGTGCACTGCTCACCGTTCCTCGCAGGATGACGACGTTGTGAGGATCCATCGATGTCCCCGTTTCGATCGATCGTGCCGTCGGTGGACGGCATGCTGCACGGGAGAAGTCGGCGCGACGAGCCTACGGCCGGCTCACGACCCGACCCCACGGGGATCGGTACCCACCGTCAGGTGATCGACGCGGCGTAGATCGATCCGATCGTGGCGTCGAGGACGGCGTCGAACTCGACATCGGTCATCTGCGCCGTCAGTCCTTCGGTCAGTGCCCGCGAGAAGCTGGCGATGATGCCGTGGTTCTTCGCCAGCAGCTCGTTCGCCCGGTCGCGGCTGTATCCACCGGACAGTGCCACGACCCGGAGCACCCGGTCGTGTTCGACCAGCGGAAGATAGAAGTCGTCGACCGTCGGGATCGTGAGCTTCAGCATCACCTGGAGGTCGGACGGCAGTCGGTCGAGATGGGTGACGATCGAGTCGAGCAGCAGTGACTCCGCCCGGGCCTTGTCCGGACAGTTGATGTCGACCTCCGGCTCGATGATCGGCATCAGCCCGTGTCCGAGGATCCGGAGTCCGATCTCGAACTGTTGGGCCACCACGGCCTCGATCTGCTGGGGCGCTGCCTGCTTCACGACCGAGCGCATCTTCGTCCCGAACACTCCCCTGTCGACCGCCCTGCGGCACAGTTCGTCGAGTCCCGGAATCGGCTTCATCAGTTGGGCCCCGTCGATCTCGTCGGCGAGCCCCTGGTCGACCTTCAGGAACGGGACGACCCGCTTGTCCTCCCAGAGGTACCGCGCCGAACCCTTGCCGGCGATCTCGCGATCCATCGTGTTCTCGAACAGGATCGCTCCGAGCACCCGGTCGCCACCGAACGATGGACTCGTCACGATTCGGGACCGCATCTCGTGGATCCGATCGAACATCTCGACGTCGTTCGAGTAGGCAGTGCCGTCGATCCCGTACTGCGACAGCGCCTTGGGCGTCGACCCCCCGCTCTGGTCGAGTGCGGCGATGAAGCCCTGCCCGTCACGCATCTGGTCGTACATCTCGGTCATGCCGCCATCGTAGGAGGTCGACCGTGCTGCAGAACGCTCACCGGTCGAGGCCCTTCCGACTACCGTCGAAGTCCGTGACACTGCCCGACCGAGACGACTACTACCTCGCCCTCGCCTTCGCTGCCGCTCGTCGTGCGAACTGTCGCGGTCGAAAGGTGGGAGCGGTCCTCGTGAAGGGTGACCGGGTGATCGCGACGGGCTACAACGGCACTCCCGAGGGTCTCCCGAACTGCCTCGACGGTGGCTGCCTCCGGTGCTCCGATCGTGAGGAGTTCGTGTCCGGAACGGGGTACGACCTGTGCATTTGCGTGCACGCCGAGGCCAACGCTCTCCTCACCGCTGGCCGGTTCGGCGCTTCGACGGACGGGAGCACCGTCTACACGACCGATCAGCCGTGCTTCACGTGTAGCAAGGACCTGATCCAGGCCGGCGTGGTCAAGGTGTACTACGCCCGCACCTGGCGGCCGGACGAGCGCGTCGTCGACGACTATCGACGACTGCAGGCGCGCCTCGAGTCCGAGCACGTCCCGACCGAGTACGAGATCACGTCGCTCGACGACTGACCGGTCGGAACCCGGCCGCGGCGTCCTCAGCGATCGCCGAGCCCGTCGATGCGATCGCCCAGCCAGTCGAGCAGCGCTGCTTGAGCCACCACCTGCCAGGCGACCCACGCGATGGCGATCACGACGGCGATCACGGCCACCCGACGAACGATCCGGCCGAACGCCGACGTGTACTGCGAGATCAGCGGCTGGAGCTCGCCGGTCATCGACCGGGCCTGCTGGGCGAACAGCTCCGCTGCTCGCTCGGCCTCCTGCCGGGCGGCCAGACGTACCTGCTCGACGAGTTGTGCTGGATCGACTGCTGCCGGTGCCGCGGGTGACCAACTCGGGGCTCGACCCACATCGGTCGGCGGTGCTCCCTCGTCGAACGATCCTGCCGGACGGGCCCGGTAACGGTCCGTCCAATCGGTGCCTTCCCAGAATCGGAGCCGTGCGGTGCCCTCCGGGTCGGGGTACCAACCTGCGGGAGGGGCATCCTGGATACGCACGAGGGTCACTCCGCTGCGAGATCGACGCGCTCGTCAGGGTCCGGGATCGGCAGCCCGCGCTTGGGTCGGATCTCGTCGGCCGAATCGTCGCCACGCACCGCCTCGGTGATCGCGGCGACGGTGCCCAACAGGCCGGAGAACTCGGCGGGGATCACGAGCTTGGTCGCCCGGCCGTCACCGATCTTCTCCAACGCTTGCAGGTACTCGACCGTGAGTACGGTCCGGTCGGCGTCGGCCTCCTTGATGCCGACGAGCCGAGCTTTGGCGGCGAGTCCCTCACCTTCGCCGACCAATGCGAGCCGCAACTTCTCTGCGTTCGCCCGCAGCTCGATCGCCTGTGCATCGCCCTCGGCATCGAGGATCGCCGCCAGTTTGCGTCCTTCGGCGGCCAGCACCGCCGACTGCCGTTCGCCCTCGGCTCGGGCGATCGCCGCCTCGCGGTATCCCTGCGCCTCCGTCACCGTGGCCCGCCGGTCTCGTTCGGCACGCATCTGGGCGTGCATCGCGGAGACGACTTCCGGCGGGGGATCGATCCGCTGGATCTCGACTCGGACCACCTTGACGCCCCACTTGTCCGTCGCGTCGTCGAGCACGTCACGCAGCTGGGTGTTGATCGTGTCCCGCGAGGTGAGGGCGCGGTCGAGTTCGAGATCGCCGATCAGGTTCCGGAGGTTCGTCTGAGCGAGTTTCGTGATCGCCGTGAAGAAGTCGGCGACGTTGTAGACCAGGCGCTGCGGATCGGTCGCCTCGTAGTACACGACGGCGTCGACGGAGACCACGACGTTGTCGGCGGTGATGACCTCCTGCGGTGGGACGTCGACGACCTGCTCTCGCATGTCGATCAACTGCATGGTCTCGATGAACGGCACGATCAGTTGGAGGCCGGGGCTCCGGGTGTCCCGGTACTTGCCGAGTCGCTCGACCAGCCCTCGCTGGTACGGCCGAACGATCTTCACCGCCGAGACGAGCACGGCGATCAACACGATCACGATGACGATGAGCAAGATGACGATGACCGACATGGTCACCCCTTTCCGTCGTCGGTGGACACGGCACCGTCGACGATCGGGGACACCACGACGCGGGTGCCCTTCATGGACATGACTCGGACACGGGTGCCCGGTGCGACCTCGTCGGCCGCCTCGGCGACGGCACCCCACACCTCGCCGTCGATGGTGACCCGACCACGGCGCTCCGCGTCGCCGGCACTGATCGGAACCGTGACGATTCCGACCAGCCCCACGAGACGGTCGGCTCCGACTCCGGGTTCGAGGGTGTTCTCCCTCATGAACCGCTGCGCCCACCGGTAGAGACCGGCGAATGCCGCTGCTCCACCGATGACGAACACGGCCCATTGGATTTCGATGGAGACGTCGTAGAAGGCGAGGATCGCTGCGACGAACGCCGAAGCCGCCCACGGCAGGATGATGAACGTGCCGCCGACGAGCGTCAGTTCGAGGAATGCGAACGTGACGGCGATCCCGAGCCAGATCCACGGCCACACATCGAGGTCGATGCCGAGATCGAGCACCGCGAACATGTCGTCACCATAGGGCAGAAATGCCGGAGGTGGCGACCGGTTCGGTCGAGGTCCGATGATGGTCCGGCCTCGCGTCGACGACCTTCGGGTGGCAGAGTCTCGGGGTGGATCGAGCCGCGACCCCCGACCGGCGACTCCTCACCGGGCAGTTCACTCTGCTGATGGTCGGGAGCGGCCTGTTCTTCAGCGGATTCGGCATCCTGAACGCACTGGTTCCGCCGTACGTCGTCGACGTGTTGGAGGGCAGCGAGGCCACAGCCGGGTTCGTGATGGGTTCGTTCGCGATCACGTCACTGTGCAGCCGACCCTTCGTGGGTCGGATCGCGGATCGCCACGGCCCGAGAAGGGTGCTCGTCGGAGGAGCCGTGATCGGGGTCGTCGCCATGCTCCTGCTCCGAGTCGGGCCGGACACCCTCGCCACCGTGGTCGCGTCGCGGCTCGTGCTCGGCGTGAGTGGTGCGGCGATGTTCACCGGCTCGGCACTGCTGTCCATCATGTTGGCTCCCCCCGATCGCCAGGGGCGCGCTGCCAGCCTGATGCTCGTGTCGGTGCACGTCGGGCTCGGGCTGGGTCCGGTCATCGGCATCCGGATCCAACAGGCGGCCGGCTACGGGTCGGTCTGGCTGGTCGTCGCCGGCGCTGCTGCAGCAGGCGGAATCGTCCTGGCACTCATCGATCGGACGACTCCCGCCGACGGCCGGGTCGACGGGCCACTCGTCCACCGCGCGGCGTTGGTACCCGGGGTCGTCACCTTCTTCGGGGTGTTCGCCTTCAACGGATTCATCACGTTCGCCTCGCTCTACGGTCGTGAGGTCGGTGTCGGCGACGTGGCGCTGCTCTTCACGGCCGCATCCGGCACGATCGTCCTCGTCCGCGTGACGGCCGGACACGTCCCCGACGTGATCGGCCCGATCCGGGCCGGAACCGGGGCCCTGGTGCTCACCACGGCGGCCACGCTGCTCCTGGCACTGTGGCAGACGCCCACCGGGTTGTTCGTCGGCGCCATCGCCGTGGCGGCCGGGCTCTCGCTCCAGACGCCGTCGTTCATGCCGCTCGCACTCGCCGGTGTTCCCGACGAGGAGCGTGGATCGGCAATGGCCACGTTCACGGCGTTCTACGACCTCGCCAATGCGGTCATCGGACCGACCGTGGGACTGATCGTCGCCGGAGCCGGGTACCGAGTTGCATTCTCCACGACCGCATTCATGTCGGTCGTCGCGCTCGTCATCCTCCGTCGGGGTGTCGCCCCGGGATGGACGGCCCGTCAGGCGCCGGCGAGGGAACGCTCGAATCCCGCCTCGGTGTGACCGCGGAACCGCCCTGCGAGTTCGGCCAGTGTCGCGCGGTCCTCGTCGTCGGCCACGGCGATCGAGAACTCGATGTCGCTCACCACGTCGCCGTAGCGCTCGAGGAGGAGGTCCCCGATGACGTCGTACGTCCCGACGGTCACGAAGGCGTGGAGCACGTCGTCGTCGATGAGTTCGGGGAGCGCGTCCCAGTCCTGACGTTTCGACAGGAGCTTCGCCTCGGCCGCGAGGTCGCCGAGTCCGAGGTGCTCGAACGCGGCGACGTATCCCGGGGTCGAGGCGTAGAACGCGATCCGTGCCCGGGCGTCTCGCACCTTGATGGCCAGTTCCTCGTCGGTCCTGGCCGACGCGACGAGCGGCTTCATCGCGACCCGGAACCCGGCGAGAGACCGCTCGGAACGACCGGCGCCGAGACGGATCGCCGGCATCATGACCTCTCTGATGTACGACGGCGTGCACACCGGGTGCGGCCTGACCCCGTCGGCGACCTCACCGGCGACGGATGCCATGATCGGATTCACCGCCGCGATGTGCACCGGGATCTCCGGATGCTCGATCGGGCCCGGGTCGAACAGGGGCACCATCAGCGTGAGGTCGTAGTGGTCGCTGTGGTGGTCGAGTGGGGTGCCGTGTTGCCAGCAGCTCCACACCGCGCGTACGGCCTCGACGTAGTCGCGCATCCAGGCGGCCGGCGGATGCCACTCCATCCCGTAGCGCCGCACCACGTGGCCGCGAACCTGACTCCCGAGGCCGAGGGTGAACCGACCGCGCGAATACTTCTGGAGCGTCCAAGCGTGCATCGCCGTGATCGTCGGGCTCCGTGGGAACGCCATCGCGACGGCCGTACCGAGTCGGAGCCGCGACGTCGACCCGGCAGCGATGGTGAGCAGTGCGTACGGGTCGTCCTTGGTCTCTTCGACGACGAGGCCGTCGTATCCGACCTCCTCGAGCAGTCGGGCGTCGTCGGCGATCGACCAGAGATCGAGCGGGCGCTCCGGAGCTCGCAGGCCGGGGTCGACCTTGCCGAGTGGGAGCAGTGTTTCGAGGCGCATCGTGCCGGCTCCGATCAGTCGATCCGGGGAAGCACTTTGAGGCCCAGTTCGGCCAGTTGCTTCGGATCGGCTTCGAGTGGCGAGTTCGTCATCGGATCCTGACCCGACTGGGTCTTGGGGAAGGCGATGACCTCACGGATGTTCTCCTCGCCCGCCAGGATGGCGACGAGTCGATCCAGGCCGAAGGCGAACCCACCGTGCGGCGGGGCGCCGTACTCGAACGGGTTCAGGAAGAAGCCGAACTTCCGCGCCGCCTCGTCGGCCGAGATGCCGAGCGCCGCGAAGATGCGCTGCTGGAGGTCGCTCTCGTGGATCCGGATGCTGCCCGAGCCGAGTTCCCATCCGTTGAGCACCAGGTCGTAGGCGATCGAACGAACGGCGAGTGGGTCGGATTCGATCTTGTCGACGTCATCGGGATGCGGGCGGGTGAAGGGATGGTGACCGGGCTTCGGACGACCCGACTCCTTGTCGACCCCGACGAACAGGGGGAACTCGACGACCCACACGTACCGATACGGTCCTTGGTGCACCGGAGGCCGACCGAGATCGTTCCGCAGCGTGCCGAGGACCTCACAGGTCGTCATCCAGTCGTCGGCCACGACCAGGAGCAGGTCGCCGTCGACGGCGTCGAAGCGACGCTTCAACTCGGCCGTCTCGGCATCCGACAGGAACTTCGCGACCGGGGAATCGAAACCGTCGGGCGTCACCTTGAGCCAGACGAGACCTTTGGCCCCGAGGGACTTGGCGCGGTCCGTCAACTTGTCGAGTTGGTTCCGACCGAACTCACCGGCCGACCCGGGGACCCTGATCCCCTTGATCGACGTCGCGCTCGCGAACGCCTTGAAGTCGGTCGAGCCGAACACATCGGTGAGTTCGACCAGTTCCATGCCGAATCGGAGGTCGGGCTTGTCGATCCCGTAGCGGTCCATGGCATCGTGCCAGGTGATCCGCTCGATCGGACCCGGCCGCTCGCCGGTCACGGCTTCGGCGGCGTCGAGCACGGCCTCGCTGACGGCGTCGAGCACGTCGTCCTGGCCGACGAAGCTCATCTCGAGGTCGAGCTGCATGAACTCGTACTGGCGATCGGCGCGGAGGTCCTCGTCACGAAGACACCGGGCGATCTGGTAGTAGCGATCGATGCCACCGACCATCAGGAGCTGCTTGAACAACTGCGGCGACTGCGGCAGCGCGTAGAACGAGCCCGGTTCCTTGCGGGAGGGGACGAGGAACTCCCGGGCCCCCTCCGGCGTCGACGGAACGAGCATCGGTGTCTCGACCTCGACGAACCCCTGACGCTCCATCGCCGTTCGACACGCCGCATTCACCGCTGAACGGATCCGGATGTTCCGTTGCATCCGCTCGCGGCGAAGGTCGAGATAACGGTGCTGCAGCCGGATGTTCTCGTCGACGTCGTCGGCGCGGTGGTCGATCGGGAACGGTGGCGGTACCGCTCGACGCAGGATCTCGACACGGCACTCCCCCAGTTCGATTCCACCGGTGGGCAACGCAGCGTTGATCGTTCCCTCCGGACGGGCTCGGACGACTCCGGTCACCTGGATCACGAACTCGGATCGGACATCGACGTCATCGGTCACCACGCACTGGGTGATGCCGGAGTGGTCGCGGAGATCGACGAACGCCAGATGCTCACCGTGCTCGCGGCGCCGCGCCACCCAACCGGTCAGGGTCACGGTCTGACCGATGTGTTCGGAACGGAGTTCACCACACTGGTGGGTACGCATGGAGGTGCTGGACATCACTGGCTTCCTTGGGTTGGTCACTGAGTATCGGGGCGAGGCGTCAGGTGCCGGACGATCTCGTCGACCAGCACCGTACGGCCGACCGTCGTCTGCTCACCGGCACCGCGCAGGGGTCGGACCACGGCGGTACCGGCATCGGCTTCGTCGCTGCCGACGATGACGGCGACCGAGGCGCCGGATCGGTCGGCACTCTTCATCTGAGATTTCATCGACCGCTGTTCGTACGCGCGGTCGCAACCGATCCCGGCCGAGCGGAGTTCGGCGGTGATCCGGAGGGCCTCACGGCCACCCACGGTGTCGACGACGAACACCTCGACGGCGTTCGGAACGTCCGAGAACACTCCCTCGTCGTCGCAGGCGAGCAGGGTTCGATCGACGCCGAGAGCGAATCCGATGCCCGGGGTCGACGGACCTCCGAGGTCCTCGACCAGGCCGTCGTAGCGACCACCACCACCGAGGGCGTTCTGAGCCGAGTCGAGGGTGCCGCCCTGGAACTCGAACGTCGTGCGACGGTAGTAGTCGAGGCCCCGGACCAGCTTGAGATCGAGCTCGAAGGGGATGCCGAGGTCGCGGAGTCCCGACTGCACGATCGCGAAGTGGTCGGCGGCCTCGGCGGACCAGAATTGATCGATCGTCGGGGCCGCGTCGATGGCGGTGGCGTCCTGTGGCCGCTTCGAATCGAGGACCCGGAGTGGGTTCCGGCCGAGGGTCTGGACGCTCTGCTCGCTCAAGCCGGTGACGGATTCGAAGTGCGCTCGCAACGCCTCGACGTAGCGCGCTCGATCGTCGGGTTCGCCGAGACTGTTCAGCCGCAGCGTGACCTGCCGGAGTCCGAGACGACGGTAGAACTCCCACCCCAGGGCGATCACCTCGGCGTCGAGGTACGGGTCGTCCGCCCCGAGCACCTCGACGCCCACTTGATCGAACTGTCGGTAGCGCCCGCGCTGCGGCTTCTCGTAGCGGAAATTGGGTCCCGAGTACCAGACCTTCCAGGGAGTTTGTGGCCGGTGCTGTACGAATGCACGGCACACGCTGGCGGTCTGCTCGGGTCGGAGAGCGACGTGCCGGTCACCCTTGTCGACGAAGTCGTACATCTCCTTCGTCACGACATCGGTCGCATCGCCGATCCGGGTGAAGACCGCCAGGTCCTCCATCATCGGTGGGATCACGAGCGAGTAGCCAGCGGGTCCGACGACGCCGGCGAACACGTCGGTGAACGCTCGCCACCTTGCGGACTCGGGAGCGAGGATGTCGCGCATCCCGGGGCTCGTCTGGAACGCAGGCACGGCCGTCGAGGCTACCGCCGCTCGAGTCGGCGCCGCAGGGACCGTCGACGAAGCGACGGCCCGGCCGTCAACTCCGGGCCGCAGCGCCCGGGACGATTCGGTAGGCCTCGTAGACGGCGTCGATGCGCTTGATCGTGTTGATGACCGAGTTCAACTGCGCCGGATTGGACAGTTCGACCTGGAACCGCATCTTGGCCACTCGGTCGTCACCGGTCAGGGTCTCGCACGAAACGATGTTCACTCCCTGATCACCGAGCGCATTCGCGACGTCGCGCAGGAGCCGCGATCGGTCGAGGGCGAGAACTTCCACACCGGCGCGGAACACCGAGCCGTGGCGCTGGCCGTCCCATTCGACGTCGATGAGGCGTGTCGCTTGGTCGTTGCCCAACGCCGCCGCGTTCGCACAGTCGCCCCGGTGCACGCTGACACCACGGCCTCGGGTGACGAACCCGATGATCTCGTCGCCGGGAACCGGCGTGCAGCAGTTGGCCAAGCGGACCATCACGTCGTCGAGCCCTTCGACGTGCACCCCGATCGTTCCGTCATCGGCACGGCGCGGGCCGCTGGGCGACGACACCCGCGATGGGAGCTGCTCCTCCGATCCGTCCGAGCGGAGCGCCCGGGAGATCTTCTGAGCGACACCGCGTGCCGAGACGTGATGTTCGCCGATCGCGGCGAGGAACGTGTCGGTGTCGACGTAGCCGAATTCCGTGATCGTCTCGGCGAGGAGATCCGACTGCCAGATCTTCTGTGCCGGGAGACCCTCGCGGCGGAACTCGTCGGTGAGGTCCTCCCGCCCCTGTTCGATCATGTCGGTTCGACGCTCTCGACTGAACCACTGACGGATCTTGTTCTGTGCCCGGTTGGACGCTGCGAACTGCAGCCAGTCCTGCGATGGCGCGGCGGTCTCGATCTTCGACGTGAAGATCTCGCAGGTGTCACCGCTCTGGAGCCGCTGGTCGAGCGGCACGAGGCGACCGTTCACCTTGCTCCCGATGCAGGCGTGACCGACCTCGGTGTGGATGGCGTAGGCGAAGTCGATCGGTGTCGAATCGACCGGAAGCGTGACCACTTTGCCCTTCGGTGTGAAGACGAACACCTCGTCCTGTTCGAGGTCGGTCTTCAGGTTCTGCATGAACTGAGCCGGGTCCGAGACCTCCGCCTGCCAGTCGATGATCCGGTTCAGCCAATCGATGTCACTCGCCTCGCCGTCGGCCTTGTAGGCCCAGTGCGCCGCCACGCCCCACTCCGCTCGGTGGTGCATCTCCCGCGTCCGGATCTGCACTTCGATCGGTCGACCGGCCGGACCGATCACCGTGGTGTGCAGGCTCTGGTACAGATTGAACTTCGGCATCGCGATGTAGTCCTTGAACCGGCCGACGACCGGACGCCAACGGCCGTGGATGCTGCCGAGCGCGGCGTAACAGTCCTTGATGGACTCGACGATCACCCTGACCGCCACGATGTCGAAGATCTCGTCGAACTCGCGACCCTTGACGACCATCTTTTCGTAGATGCTCCACAGGTGCTTGCCGCGGCCCGTGATCTCGGCCTCGATGCCGAGTTCCGCCAGCCGACCCGACAGTTCGGCGATCGCCTGTGCCAGGTACGTGTCGCGCTCGGGTGTCCGAGTGGCGACGAGATGGTCGAGTTCGGCATACCGCCGTGGATGGAGCGACGCGAACGCGAGGTCCTCGAGTTGCTGCTTGACCTCCTGCATACCGAGTCGATGAGCCAACGGGGCATAGATGTCGAGGGTCTCTTGCGCGATCCGCTGCTGCTTGTCGATCGGCATGCCGGCGAGCGTGCGCATGTTGTGCAGACGATCAGCGAGCTTGATGATCAGGACCCGGAGGTCCTTCGCCATCGCCACCAGCATCTTGCGCATCGTCGCTGCTTGCTGCGCCTCCTTCGAGTCGAACTGGATCCGCTCCAGCTTGGTGACGCCATCGACGATCCACGCGACGTCGTCGCCGAAGTGCTCGCGGACGTCGCCGAGGGTGATCTCCGTGTCCTCCACGGCATCGTGGAGCAGCGCCGCTGCGACCGACGTCTCGTCGAGGCCGAGGTCCGCCACGATGCAGGCGACGGCCAGTGGATGGTTGATGTAGCTCTCGCCGCTCGATCGGGTCTGCGAGAGATGCGCCTCGGCCGCCATGTGGTACGCGCGGTTGATCGTCTCGACGGGCGCCTTGCGGTGATGCGACCGGAATGCGGCGAGCAGCGGGGCGAGTTCGCCCGCCGAGGCCGACTCGTGGTGCCGTCGCCACGGGAGAACTCGGTCGACGGTGGCCATGGCGGTCCTCCCTCAGTATCCCGTCAGGCTCTCGACGCGACGGGAGCCGAGCGCTCGCCGACCGGCGAGACCAGCGATCTCGATGAGGAAACCGAACCCCACGATGGTGCCTCCGAGGGTCTCGATCAGTCGGGCAGCGGCCGCAGCGGTTCCTCCGGTCGCGAGCACGTCGTCGACGACCAGGATCCGTTCGTCCTGACGGATCGCGTCCCGGTGGATCTCGAGCTTGTCCGTGCCGTACTCCAGCTCGTACTCCTCGCGAACGACCGCCCAGGGCAACTTTCCGGCCTTGCGGATCGGGACGAATCCGGCTCGGAGCCGATACGCGACCGGTGCCGCCAGGATGAAGCCACGCGACTCGATACCGACGACCCGGTCGACGGACACGTCGTGGAAGCGCGTGACGAGGTCGTCGACCGCGCGGCCGAATGCGGCCTCGTTCCCGAGCAGCGGGGTGATGTCGCGGAACATCACCCCGGGTCGAGGGTGATCGGCGATCGCACGGACGTGCTCGCGAACCCAGGACGATTCGGCGGTCATGTCCCGAGATTACCGACGGTGACCGCGTGTCGGCGTCAGCGACGCTTCTTCTTGCGCGGCCGTGGCGGGGGTGCCGTTCGGGGAGCCGACCGTTCGACCGGGCGGTCCTCGGCACTCGCCGCCGCTCGCGTCCGGCGACTCCCGACGTTGCCGCTCATCACCATCGCTCGGAGCGCCGGACCGACCGCCCGCTGGATGTTGCGGCCCTTCCAGTTGGCATCGGTCCGCTTCAGCACAGCGAGCAACGGTGAGGCGACGAAGATCGACGAATAGACACCGGTGAGCATGCCGACGAGCAGCGCCAGAGCGAACTCCGCGAGGGTCGACTGTCCGAGGATGCCGGCGCCGACGAGCAGCAACGAGACAACGGGCACGACCGACGAAAAGCTCGTCGTGAGCGAGCGCATCAGCACTTGATTCATGGAGACGTTGACGACGTCGTCGTACGGCGGCTTCTGCGCGGCGAACCGGGCCTCGTTCTCCTTGACCCGGTCGAACACGACGATCGTGTCGTACAGCGAGTACCCGAGGATCGTCAGGAAGGCGATCACCGTCGGGGGCGTCACGACGAACTGGAAGATCGAGTAGATGCCGATGGAGATGACGACGTCATGCACCATCGCCGCGATGGCGGCGAGCGCCATGCGCCACTCGAAACGGATCGAGATGAAGAGCGCCACCAGGACCAGGAAGATCACCAGGGCGCGAAGGGCCTTGGCGGTGATCTCGCTCCCCCAGGACGAACTCACGAGGTTCACCGTGACCTCGTCGGTCGCCACGCCGGCCGATTCGGCGAATGCACCGCGGAGATCGGACCCGACGGATTCCGGTTGGTCGCCGACCTGGACCTTCACCACCGAGTCGCCGGCATTCACCGTCCGTTCTTGGATCCGGGCGCCGTCGAGCGGGATCCCCGCCGCCGACAACACCGATTCGGCCTGTTCGACGGTGAAGTCCGCTCCCGGCACGTCCCACGACACGCCACCCTCGAAGTCGATGCCGAGGTTCAGTCCTTGGACGAGGAGCGACAGGATCGACGCGACGATCAGGACGGCCGATGCCCCGAGCCCGAGGCGACGTCGACCGACGAAATCGACGGCCGTCTGTCCTTCGAACAACCGCCCGACGCTGCTCGCAGCGAGGGGGCGAGAGGGACCGGTCGGGCCCGACTCGCCCACCGATGGGGTGGTGGTCTCGCTCATGCCGAAACTCCGATCGTCGAAGTACCCGCCGTCGTGCCGGAACGGGAGAACCACCTCGTGGTCGAGAGCAGGAAGACCGATGGTCGGGTGAAGAAATAGAACACGAGGAGATCGCAGATGGTGGTCAGACCGAGATACAGCGCGAAGCCCTTCACGGAGCCGACGCTCAACCAGAACAGCACGAGTGACGCGAGCAGCGACACCAGGTCGGCCGAGAGGATCGTGCGCCAGGTCGCCGTGAAGCTCTGCGGAGCGGCATTGCGGAGGGTCCGCCCGTTGCGCATCTCGTCGCGGAGTCGTTCGAAGAACACCACGTACGTGTCGACGGTGACGCCGACGGCGACGATGATCCCGGTGGCGCCTGCGAGGGTCAGCGCATAGTTGGTCTGCCGCGACACGAACGTGGCGAGGGTGTACACCGTCATTCCCCAGACGGCCAGACCGGCGAGGATCACGATCGCCAGGCGGCGGTAGTACGCCAGCATCGCCGCCAGCATGACCAGGACCCCGATGAGCCCCGCGATGAGCGCTGCGTCGAGCGCGTCCTGACCGGCGGTCGGCGAGACCGCCTCGACGCGTTCTTGCACCATCTGGACCGGGAACGCTCCCCGGTTGAGGACGTCGGCGAGCGAGCGGGCCTCGGCCTCGGTGAACGACCCGGTGATCGACACGCCCCCGCTGAACGACGGCTGGTTGACCCGGGGCGCCGATTGGACGACGTCGTCGAGAACGATCGCCAACTGTCCGGTCGGGCACGTCGAGGCCGCAGCGAAACACTGGGAGGCGAGCACGTTCCACGAACCCTCGCCCGTCGACGACAGATCGACCGTCACCAGCCAGGCGCCCGTCTGCGGGTCGAGGTCGACGCCGGCGCTCTTGCGGACGAAGACGTCACCCTGCGCTCCCGAGGGACCGACCGTGTAGGTGATTCCCTCGAGGCCGGGCAGCACCGCCCCGGGCGCATCCGGGTCGTCGGTCACGTCGCCGATACCGACGGCGAGCACCGGGCGCAGGTCGACGATGCCCGAGACGGCGACGGCCGCCAGCGCCTGCTCCTGATCGCGCACCCCGGGAAGGTCCACGATCACGTTCGCACCCTCGACCCGCACGTCCGGCTCGGCGATCCCACTCGACTCGAGTTGGTCCCGAACCAGGTCACGGACGAACTCGAGGTCCTCGGCGCTCGCTCCGTCCGTGTCGGCGGCGAGGATCACGCTCAAGCCACCCTCGAGATCGAGCCCGAGCGCCGGAGAGTTGCCCGTGCCGATCGTGATGCCGAGCAGGACGGCGACCAGAACGGCGAAGGAGAGCAGGGTCGCCCGGAGGCGAGCGAGGTTCACGATTGCCCGGCGTCGGCAGCGTCGGCGGAGTCGTCGGCATCCGTCGCCTTCGACGGCACCTTGCCCTGCACGGCGCCCTTGGCCACCCGGATCTGGACGTCGTCGTCGATCTCGAGCCAGAACAGGTCGTCTTCCACCGAACTGATGAACCCGTAGATGCCCGAGTTGGTGAGCACCTCGTCACCGACGGCGAGCTGCGATTGCATGGCCGCCTGCTGCTTCATCCGCTTCCGCTGAGGACGGATCAGGATGAAGTACATGAGCACGGGGAGGAGGAGCAGGATGACGAACGAGAACGGGCTGCTCTCCGAGCTCTCCTGGGCGAGGACGGCGATGTCGATCACGGGCGAGGATCCTACCGACCGTCACCCCCAGACACCGAGGATGTCCGCCCGCAGCCGACCGAACCCGCCGGTCGTGATCGCTTCACGCATTTTCGCCATCAGGTCGATGGTCCATGCGACGTTGTGCACACTCACCAGACGAGAAGCGGTCGGCTCACCGACCTTGAACAGGTGTCTGAGGTAGCCGCGGGAGTGGCGGGAGCACACCCAACAGGAACAATCGGAGTCGATCGGATCCTCCGCCAGAGAGAACTCCTGCCGCTTCAGGTTGACACGCCCGCCGCCGGTCAACGCAGTGCCGTGTCGCCCCAGTCGCGTCTGCATCACGCAGTCGAACTGATCCACCCCGAGCGCGACCGCTTCCACGAGCGACGCCGGGTCGCCGACTCCCATCAGATACCTGGGTCGGTCGTCCGGGAGTTCCGCCAGCGCCGCCGCCAGTGCCGGGATCATCTGCTCCCTCGTCTCCCCGACACTCAGACCTCCGATCCCGTACCCGTCGAAGTCGAGTTCAACGGTCCGCCGAGCGCTCTCGGCGCGCAGGGATTCGCTGATACCGCCCTGCACGATCCCGAAGAGCGACTGGTCGGTGCGACGGTGGACCGACCGCGCCACCGTGGCCCATGCGTTCGTGCGCTCGACGGCGAGCCGCACGACGTCGGCGGGACTCGGCAACGGGGGGCACACGTCGAGGACCATCTGGATGTCGGCACCGAGTGCCTCCTGGACCCGCACGGCATCCTCCGGCGTGAAACGGTGCGACGTGCCGTCGTAGGTGGAGCGAAAAGTCACCCCGGCGTCGTCGACTCTCGGTTCGAGCGAGAACACCTGGAATCCCCCGGAGTCGGTCAGGGTCAAACCATCCCATCCGGCGAACCGACCGAGACCACCGAAGTGGGCGATCGTCGCCGCGCCCGGGCGCATCATCAGGTGATACGTGTTGCCGAGGACGATGCGGGCACCGATCGCTGCGTAATCGTCGGCACTGAGGTACTTGATCGCACCCCTCGTCCCGACCGGCATGAACAACGGCGTGGTGTACGTCCCGCGCGCCGTCGTCGCCACCCCGGACCGCGCTGATCCATCGGTCGCGACGACCTCGAACCGAACGGGATGCACGACCGGCGAGGTTACCGACCGACCGACTCGTCGATGAGTGCAGCCAGGGTCGGGCCGTGGAGGATGACGTCGCGGTGACCACCGGGCACCACCTCCACTCGCACCGAGCCACCCAAACCACTCGGGACGGGCACGTCGCGATGCTGCTCGGACCGGACCAACAGCGTCGGACCGTCGAACGAGGCTGGAGCACTTCGGAGCGTCTGACGGACCTGGAGGCGAAACAGGGAGCGGTGCCGCGCCTCGGCCGTCTGCACTCCTCGACGGAGATCCCGTCGGTCCAGTCGGTACCGCACCTCTCGACGCAGTCGACCAACGAGGTCCCGACGATCCACGAGCGGGTCCAGCAGGACGAGGAGCGGAACCTGCTGTCCGAGTTCGAGGAGTCGGGCGGCGACCGCTCGGGCGAAGTGGCATCCGGTCGAGTAACCCGCCACGACCAGCGGGCTCCCCGGGATCGTCGTCCTGATCGCGCCCACCATGTCGCCGACGATCTCGTCGACCGTGAATGCGGGACGACCCGGCCGGGCGAAGCCACTCGGCACCGGCACCCAGACGGTCCGCCCGGCGGCCGCACGCGCCAATGGCACCGCTTCTTGAGCAGCGAGGCCCAGCAGCGCCCAGAACACCGGGGGTTCGACCGGGCCCGTACCCAGTGGGACCAGCGGCGACGTCGACCCCACGAGCGATGCGATGCCGCGCACGGTGGGACGACTGAACAGGTGCACCACCTCGAGGTCGGCGCCGACATCGGAGCGGAGTCGCTCCACCAACTCGACCCACTCGAGCGAGGTGAACCCTGCATTCACGAGGTCTTCGTCGAGCCGAACCGGCCGGCCGGCGAGTTCGGACACCACGGCGAGGACCGCTGCCTCCATCGGATCGGCCGCCAGCCCGATCCAGGTCGCTGCCTCCTCCACCACCGCCTCGGGCCGCCAGCGGGCGAGTGCGAGGTGGTCGAGCTTGCCGGCGGCGTTCCGGGGCGGGTCGTCGAGGACCCGGACCAGGCTCGGCACCATGTGCACGGGATGCCGACTCGCCAGCCGAGCCCGGATCGCGACGGGATCGATGGTCCTGCCACCAGCCGGCACCAGGTGCGCCACCAGACGCAACTGGCGCCCGTCGTCGAACGACGTCACCGCCGCCTGGGCGACCTCGGGTTCGTGTTCGAACGCCACGGCGACCTCGTCCAGATCGACGAACATCCCGGCGATCTTCACCCGGCGTCCGACGCG
>JBMUCX010000005.1:0-46025 GCA_049458915.1 Ilumatobacteraceae bacterium | reverse complement strand
TCGGCATGTCCGATCCGGACTCGACGCTCCGTGATCTGCTGATCGAGGTCGCTCCACCGGCGCTGCGCGATGCGGGCCGGGCGCTGGTCGCCGCAGAGCGGGCGATGACCTCGGGTGAGAGCGACGGCGTCGAATACGCGGAACGGCTCGGCGACTGGGGGGACCTGGGCGGCTACGAACTCGAAGGACGCTGGGAAGCAGCTGTACAACGCAGTGTCAAGACGCCCGTCGCCGATCTCTCGACCCGGCGGATCGGGGAGGTGAGCGGCGGGGAGCGCAAGCGCCTGGTCCTCGACGTCCTCCTGACGAGCGGAGCCGACGTGCTCCTCCTCGACGAACCGGACAACTACCTCGACGTCCCGACCCGCACGTGGCTCGAGGACCAGATCCGAGCGTGCCCGTCGACGATCCTCCTGGTCAGCCACGACCGAGCCCTGCTGTCGAAGGTGGCGACGAAGGTCATCTGCGTCGAAGGATCCGGGTCGTGGACCCATGGCGGCTCCTACGAGACCTTCCCCGACGCCCGGGCCAAGCGCCAGGAGAAGCTCGGCGACGATCTCGAGAGATGGAACGCCGAGGAACGCCGACTCTTCCACCACATGAAGATCATGAAGCAGCGCGCGGCCCAGAACTTCAAGAACGCCACCAAGGCCAACGCCGCCGAGACGCGTTGGGAGAAGTTCGTGAAGGCCGGCCCTCCCCCACCGCCGGTGCCCGACCAGCAGATCCTGGTGCGTCTGCGCGGCGCCGACTCCGCGCGACGGGTGATCCGACTGACCGACGTCTCGATCGGCGACCTCTTCCTCCCGTTCAGCCACGAGGTGATGTTCGGCGAACGGCTCGGGTTGATCGGCCCGAACGGCACCGGGAAGACCCACCTGCTGGCGGCGCTCGCCGGTACCGCCGACGCGGACCTCAGCGGCCGGATCGAGTTCGGACCGCGCACGACCGTCGGGATGTTCACCCAGGTCAACGACCGGCCCGAGTTCCGCGGCCGGACCTGCCTCGACATCGTCCGGGATCGCCGCTACGACGAGGAAGCGGCGATGAAGGCCCTCTCCCGCTATCGGATCGGCCGTCAGTCGCGCCAGGACTTCCAGACCCTGTCCGGCGGACAGAAGGCGCGACTCGAGATCCTCTGCCTCGAACTCGACGGGCACAACGTCTTGCTCCTCGACGAGCCGACCGACAACTTGGACATCGAGTCGTCCGAGGCGCTCGAGGGGGCTCTCGACGGCTTCGACGGCACTGTGGTCGCCGTCAGCCACGACCGGACCTTTCTGGAGCGCCTGGACCGATTCGTGATGATCACCGACGACGGCGAGGTGCTGTCGATCCCCGACTACGACCTCGCGATGCGAGCGCTCGCCGATCCGGCGAACGCCGGGTCACTCCGACTCGTCGAGCGACTCACCTGAGCCCGACGACTCAGACAGCTGCTTCGCACCAGTGGCGGTACTGCTCGAGTTGTCCGCGCACCGCCTTGCCGTAGGTCTCGGCGATCGCCTGGGTCATGGGTCCCGGGCACGGGATGGCCCGGTCGTCGACCGAGTTCACCGAGCTCACCTCGGCGGCCGTACCGACCAGGAACATTTCGTCGGCGATGTACACGTCGGACCGGGCGATGTTGTCGCTGACCGCCTCGAAACCGAGATCGCGAGCGATGGTCATCACCGTGTTCTGCGTGATCCCCTCGAGCGCACCGGCCGACAGCGGCGGCGTGATCAGCTTGCCGTGGCGACTGATGAACACGTTCTCGCCCGAGCACTCGGCGACGAGTCCGTTCGGCGCCAGCATCAACGCCTCGTCGTAGCCCGCCTTGAGCGCTTCGACCTTGGCGAGCGACGAGTTGACGTAGTTGCCGGTGGTCTTCGAGGCCGGCGGCATGATGTTGTGGTCGTGCCGGGTCCACGACGACGTCTTGAGCCGGACCCCCTTGGTGACGGCGTCGTCACCGAGGTAGGCACCCCACGGCCAGCAGGCGATGGCGACGTCGACACGGCACGGCATCGTGTTGAGGCCCATCTCGCCGTAGCCGAGATACGCCAACGGCCGCACGTAACACGAGGTGAGTCCGGTCGATGCGACCGTCTCCTTGGTGGCGGCCACGAGTTCCTCGACGGAATACGGGATCTCCATCCCGAGGATCTTCGCCGAGTTGTGCAGACGCTGGATGTGCTCGGTCAGCCGGAACACGGCGGGCCCGTCGGCGGTCTCGTACGCCCGGATGCCCTCGAACACCCCCGTTCCGTAATGGAGCGTGTGGGTGAGCACGTGCACCTGGGCGCGTTCCCAGTCGACGAGCTCGCCGTTCATCCAGATCTTCGGGGTGGGTGTGATGGGCATGGTCGGTCCTCGGGTCGGTTCGTGGTCGGGTCAGTTTCGCACTCGCGCTGCGATCGTGTCACCGATCTGCGTGGTGCTGCCGCTACCAGGCTGGTCGCACGCGGCGCGGATACGGTCGGCGGCGGCGGACTCACCGAGGAAGTCGAGCATCAACGCCGCCGACAGCACCGCTGCGGTCGGGTTGGCCTTGCTCCGACCCGCGATGTCGGGAGCGGATCCGTGCACGGGTTCGAACATCGACGGTCCGGTGCGGGCCGGGTTGAGATTCGCCGACGAGGCGAGGCCGATGCCGCCCGAGACGGCACCTCCCAGGTCGGTGAGGATGTCGCCGAACAGGTTGTCGGTCACGATGACGTCGTAGCGATGCGGATCCTGCACGAAGTAGATGCACGCGGCGTCGACGTGGTTGTAGGCGGTGCCGACCTCGGGGTACTCGGAGGCGACCTCGTGGAAGGTGCGCTCCCAGAGGTTGCCGGCGAAGGTGAGCACGTTCGTCTTGTGGACGAGCGTGACGTGCTGACGGTCCCGGGAACGGGCCAGGTCGAAGGCGTACCGGATGCACCGCTCGACGCCCATGCGGGTGTTGACCGAACCCTGCGTGGCGACCTCGTGAGCGGTGCCCTTGCGGAGCACCCCGCCCTCACCGACGTACGGGCCTTCGGTGTTCTCCCGGATCACGACGAAGTCGTGCGGACGATCGTGGCCCGGCGCCGTGCCGACGAACGGACGCTGGTTGACGTACAGGTCGAGCTCGAACCGCATCTTGAGGAGGAGGCCTCGCTCGATCACGCCCGGTGGCACGTCCGGCGTACCGACCGCTCCGAGCAGGATCGCATCGAACCGACGGAGTTCGTCGAGCGTCGCATCGCTGAGGATCTCGCCGTCACGGAGGTACCGGGCGCCGCCGAG
Organism: Ilumatobacteraceae bacterium; assembly: GCA_049458915.1. Taxonomy (GTDB): domain Bacteria; phylum Actinomycetota; class Acidimicrobiia; order Acidimicrobiales; family Ilumatobacteraceae; genus Ilumatobacter. Next base: position 42,770 of record JBMUCX010000005.1, on the reverse strand, counting down.
GTCGAACTCGGTCGTGTCGAGTTCGACGCCAGCGGCGGCGCCGACCTTCAACGCCTCCGCCGTCACCTCCGGTCCGATTCCGTCCCCGCCGATCACTGCGATCCTGTGTGCCATGTCGGCCGAATCTAGGCGCTGACGTCGCCCGCCCCACGGGTCGTCCCCGTCACGCGCCTGCCGGCACCCCGCTACGGTCGCACCATGAAGGTTCGGGCCCTCGACCACATCGTGCTCAACGTCACCGACGTCGAACGATCCCTCGCCTGGTACACCGGCGTCCTCGGACTCGCGCCGGAACGGGTCGAGGAGTGGCGTGCCGGGAAGGTTCCGTTCCCGTCGGTCCGCATCGACGACGGCTGCATCATCGACCTGCTCGCCACCGAGCGCGACGGCCGGAACGTCGATCACTTCTGCCTCGTCGCCGACGCCGATGACGTCCGGGCGATCTCGACCGACGCCGGGTTCGAGATCGTCGACGGACCTGGTCGCCGTTGGGGAGCCAGGGGGTACGCCACGTCGGTGTACGTGCTGGACCCGGACGGCAACACCGTCGAGTTCCGCAGCTACGAGTCGTTCGCGACCGACGATGCCGATCCGGACGCCTCGGTAGAGTGACCCGATGGCGACGCACCACATGTCCCGAGCCGCCTACGACCGGCTTCGTGCCGAGTTCGACGACCTCACGACCCGCGGTCGTATCGAAGTCGCCGAGAAGATCGAACGGGCGCGCGAAGAGGGTGACCTCCGAGAGAACGCCGGCTACCACGCCGCCAAGGACGAGCAGGGCCACATGGAGGGCCGGATCCGTCAACTCGAGCACATGCTGGAGAACGCCGAGATCGTCGAGGACCACTTCGTCTACACGATCGTGTTCGACGGCGACCCGGACGACATGGCCGAGCGATACCTGGTCGGCCACGTCGAGGAACAGGTCGACGGCGCCGAGGTGATCAGCAAGTCCAGTCCGCTCGGCGCTGCACTCGACGGGGCCGAGGCCGGACAGCACGTGAGCTACCAAGCCCCGACCGGAGCAACCCTCACGGTGCGCGTCATCGCCGTCGAGGCGGTCTGAGCGAACGGACCGTCCCACGAGCGCCGACACCGACCTCACCCTGGCGACCGACGATCCATCGGCGCCCGATCTGCCCGTCGGCCACGAGATCGAACTCGCCGAACGGGGACCACTGTTCGTGCGCGACATCCCCGGACCGGCCGGCGCTCCGACCGTCGTCCTCCTGCACGGCTGGACGGCATCGGCCGACTTGAACTGGTTCACCTGCTACCGGCCGCTCTCGCAGCACTACCGGGTGATCGCCTTCGATCACCGCGGCCACGGCAGGGGGCTGCGAAGTCGGCGGACGTTCCGACTGGAGGACTGCGCCGACGACGTCGCAGCGGTCGTCGACCATCTCGGCGTCGACTCGTTCGTCCCGGTCGGGTACTCGATGGGCGGACCGATCGCCCAACTCGTGTGGCAACGGCACCGGACCAAGGTGGACGGCCTCGTACTGTGCGCCACCGCCCCGTACTTCGCCGGCCGCCGCCCCGAGCGACTCTCGTTCGTCGGCCTGACCGGCCTCGCCGCCCTCGCCCGGGTCACGCCCGTACAGGCCCGCGACTGGATCACGGAGCAGGTGTACGTCCAGCGCAAGAGCGAGCGATGGGGCCCGTGGGCGGCCGAGCAGATCGTGCTCCACGACTGGCGGATGATCCTCGAGGCCGGCCGAGCGATCGGGGACTTCTCGTCGACCGACTGGATCGGCGACGTCGACGTCCCGACATCGGTGATCATCACGATGGACGATCCGGTGGTGCCGATACGACGCCAGATCAAGCTCTGGGAGTGGATCCCCGGCGCCGAGGTGTTCCGGGTGCCGGGCGGCCACGATGCCGTCGTGAACCGTGCCGAGCAGTTCGTCCCGCAGTTGCTCCGAGCGATCGCCCGCGTCGCTCACCATCGCGTCGCCGGTGAGTCGCCGGAGCGACGTCCGAGCACGGTCTGACGCCATCCGCCGAGTCGCCGTACCCTGCACGGCGTGATGCGTACCTCGTGGACCGGGCGATCGGCACGGGTCGCGAAGCTCGGCGTCAAGGTCGCTGGCGGCCACGCCGGCACCGCAGCCCGCAAGGTCTTCGCCTCCGCCGAGCGTCGCGTGCAGCTCGACGAGGCCCGCCGACTCAAGACGGCCGAGGCCGTCGCTGCCGAGCTCGGCCACATGAAGGGCGCACTGATGAAGCTCGGGCAGATGGCGAGCTACCTCGACGACGGGCTCCCCGAGCCGCTCCGGGTCGCACTCGCCCAACTCCGCAGCAGCGCCCCTCCGATGTCTCGCGAGCTGGCGAGCGGCGTCATCCGCGACGAGCTGGGTGCCCCGCCCGAGGAGGTGTTCGTCGACTGGGATCCGGACCCGATCGCAGCGGCGTCGATCGGCCAGGTCCATCGGGCGATCATCGTCGACCCCGAATCGGGTGAACAGCGGCCGGTGGCGGTGAAGGTGCAGTACCCCGGCGTCGACCGGGCGATCGAGTCCGACCTCCGGAACGCCGACTATCTCGGCGTGATCCTCAAACAGGGTTTCGGGGGCCTCGATCCGGAGGAGATGGTGACGGAGATCAAGGAGCGACTCGTCGAAGAACTCGACTACCGCCTCGAGGCTCGCCACCAGCAGCAGTTCGCGGAGTTCTACCGAGGCCACCCGTACATCCACGTGCCCGAGGTGTATCCGACGTTCTCGACCGGTCGTGTGCTCACGACCGAGCTCGTCGACGGCCACACCTGGGACGAACTCCTGACGTGGGACCAGGAACAGCGCGACCTCGCCGCCGAGACCATCTTCCGTTTCGTGTTCCGCAGCCTGTACCGCATGCAGGCGTTCAACGGCGATCCGCATCCTGGCAACTACCTGTTCCACGGAGACGGACGCGTCACGTTCTTCGACTTCGGGCTCGTCAAGCACTTCACCGACGACGAGATGGCGATCTTCATCTCGATGGTCGAGTCGGCAGCCGTCGATCACGACATGGCGACGTTCCGGTCGATCGTGGAGCGAGCCGGCATGCTCCGACCCGATGCTCCGGTCAGCACCGAGGCGGTCGGCGACTACTTCGAACACTTCTACGAACCGGTTCGGCTCGATCGAGAGATGACCTGGGACACGGCCTATGCGAGCAGCATCGTCCGACACACCTTCGACCGGTCCAGCCCGATCTCCCAGTACGCGACGGTGCCCAAGGCATTCGTCTTCATCCAGCGGATCAACCTCGGCCTCTACGCACTCCTCGGCGAACTGGGGGCGTCGGGGAACTATCGCCGGATGGCCGAGGAACTCTGGCCGTTCGTCGATGGCCCGGCCTCGACTCCGATCGGACGAGCCGAAGCCGAGTGGTTGGCGACGAGCCGGTAGCGTCGGCGACGTGTCTCGTCGCCTGATCATCCCGCTCCTGGTCGCCGCCTCCGTGACTGCGTGCACGACGGGTGGCACGACCGGATCGTCGACACTCCCGCCGGATCCGACGTCGCCGGCGACGACCGCCAACGGATCTCTTCCCGACTTCGATGCCCTCCCCGACGAATGTGCGGACGTCCCCGACCCGGCGCGCTACGTCGAAGGACTCGTCCCGGCCATCATTCCGCCGTGCGAGGTTCCCGACGAGCTCGTCGTCCACACCATCCGTGAGGGCTCGGGTCGTGCGGCCCTGACCGACGACGTCATCGTCGTGGACTACCTCGGCATGATCATCGGCAGCGGCCTCGTGTTCGACACGAGCTACCTGCGCGACGTGCCCCTCGACTTCCCGCTCGGCCGGGGCGGCGTGATCGCCGGTTGGGACCAAGGCCTCGCCGGAGCGATGGCCGGGTCACTGCTCCGACTCGACATCCCGAACGACCTGGCGTACGGCGAGACACCTCCGGGCGACCAGATCCAACCCGGTGACGCACTGTCGTTCTACGTCGAGGTGCGGGCCGTCATCCCGCCGGTGACGGCCGAGGACGCCCCGCTCGACCTGCAGATCGATCCGTCGGTCGGTGCGACCGAGTTGACGGTCACCGACCTCGTCATCGGCGACGGTGCGACGCTCGGGGCCGGTGACACCGCCATCGTCCACCTGCTCCTCGTGCGCGGCGACAACGAGGTCGTGCTGTTCAACACCTGGGAACGGTCCGATCCGCTCCAGATCATCCTCGAGGAAGGTCAGTCCCTGCCCGGAATCCTCCAAGGCCTGGAGGGTGCGACGGTCGGCAGCCTCCGGATCATCACGATGCCACCGGACCTCGCCTTCGGCCAGGCCGGCGAGACCAGCATCGGGCTCCCGGGCGGGACCGACCTCATCGTCGTCGCCGAGATCGTCGGCGTCTACTGATCGTCCGCGGCGTGGACGACCGCCCGGACGGCGAGGACGCGCCTGACGTCGCGAGCGACGTCGTCGTGGAACTCCGAGCGATACGCCTCGTCGGTCACGCTCGCCACGGCGAACTGCAGCACCGAGAACGCCGCCACGAAACCTGCGACCGTCAGGTGCTCCCACGTGAGCACGACCTCGTCACCGAGCAGCGGGATCGACGCCAGCGGATCGAGTTCCCCGGCCGTGGTCCACTGCAAGATGGTGTCCCGCCGCACCGCGAGTGCTCCGAACACGACGTAGAACGCCCCGGCCGTCGCACCGACCAGCAGCGTCTGCACCGCCTGTGAGATCGTGAGCAGGAGCCCGATGTTGATCGCTTCCACCCGACCGATCTCGGGTGGTTCCGGGGCGCCGTCCCGATCGAACGGGACCTCGTCGGTGACGACGGGTGCGTCGGTCTCGCTGATCAGGTCGAGGCACTCGGCCCACGTCGAGAACGTCGCCAGCCCGGCCACTTCCTGTGGCACTCGCAGCACGAGGAACGCGAACGCCAGGGCGAGCAGCACTCCGACGCACACTGCGTAGTAGGCGGGCGGGAAGTCGTGCGCGACCTGCCACATCTCGGCGTTCAGGAACACGAACACCGTGATCAGCAGGAGGAGCGGCAGCCCCCGGGCCACCAGTTGCGTCACGGTGCGCAACTGGCGCACCGCCTGTACGAACCCGACTCGAAGGGCGGGCAGGAGCCCGTACGACGTGACGGTGAACGCCACGATCAGAACGACGAGGTTGACGGCCACCATCGATGCGGCCCCTCGCCACCCGCGATCGGTGAACCACCACGACAGCAACGGCGGCACACCGACGAACACGGCCAACTCCCAGATGCCGATCTCGTCGGGCAAGCGGCTCCAGCGACGACCCCGTACCAGGTTCACCGCCGCGAACGCTGCGGCGACGACAGCGACACCGGCGAGGAAGACCCCGGCCTGGGCGACGCCGGTGAAACGGTCGCCGAACGACGAGAAGGTCTCGAGGAAGATCACGAACAGCAGGAACGGCCACGCTCTGGTCCACACGTCCTCGCGCGCCGAGTAGCCAGGGATCGCGTGCGGCATGCCGCGACGCACGAACCACCACTCGATCGGGGAGATCGATCCACTCACCGGCACGAACCTAGACGTTCGCTCCTGGACAGAACGGTCGTTCCCGGACACGAAGGAGTGCCCCTCGGGACGGCCCTCACGTCGCCAGCGCAGTGGACAGGGCCCGAGCCGCATCGACCACAGCAGCGCCGAAGCGACGGCCCGGATGTCGCGTCAGACGGTCGATCGGACCCGAGATCGACAGCGCGGCGATGATCGCACCTCGACCGTCGATCACGGGCGCACTCGTCGACGCGACCCCTGGTTCCCGTTCGGCGACGCTCTCCACCCAACCACCGGGTCCGGCGCCGCCGGTCAGAACTCGACCCGCCGAGCCGAGGGCCAAGGGGAACTGCACACCTTCGGCCACGATCCACCGCAGCGCGTGGGGGGACGGCAGCGACACGAGGCACCTCCGGTGGTCGCCGTCGCGAACGAACAACTGGACGCTCTCCCCCGTCTCGTCGCGAAGACCGGTGAGCACCGGGAGCGCTCGTTCGGCCAGTGGAAACCGCTCCGACGCCACGCGTGCGAACGCAGCGAGACCGATGCCGAGGTCGAATCGACCGTCCGGGTGCCGACGCAGCATGCCGTGTGCCTCCAGCGCCACGGCGAGGCGATGCGCCGTGGCCCTCGGAAGTCCGGTCGCCTCCTGGAGCGCCTGGAGGCCGAGCGGTTCGACGGCGACGGCACGGAGGACGAGCAGGGATTTGTCCAGCACCCCGACGCCCGTTACGATGTCCACAGGTCAGGAACTCTATCTCAGAAAGTGGGATCCGCGATGACGAACGGTCGGCCCAAGACGCTGCCGGAGAAACTCTGGGAACGACATCTCGTCCACCAGTCACCAGGTGAGCCCGACCTGCTCTACATCGACCTCCACCTCGTCCACGAGGTCACGAGCCCGCAGGCCTTCGACGGGCTCCGCCTGTCGTCCCGCCGAGTTCGTCGACCCGACCTGACGATCGCCACCGAGGACCACAACGTCCCGACCGCCGACATCGACCGCCCGATCGCCGACGAGATCTCCGCCAAACAGGTCGACACACTCCGCCGCAACACCGCCGAGTTCGGCATCACCAACTTTCCGATGGGCGACGCCGACCAGGGCATCGTGCACGTGATCGGGCCGGAACAGGGTCGGACGATGCCCGGCATGACGATCGTGTGCGGTGACAGCCACACCGCCACGCACGGAGCGTTCGGCGCCCTGGCGTTCGGCATCGGCACGAGCGAGGTCGAACACGTCCTCGCAACACAAACCCTCCCCCAAGCACGCCCGAAGTGGATGTCGATCACGGTCGAGGGAACGGTCGCACCGGGAGTGACCGCCAAGGACATCGTGCTCGCGATCATCGGCCACATCGGCACCGGTGGGGGCATCGGGCACGTGATCGAATATCGCGGTCAGGCGATCCGTGAACTCTCGATGGAGGGCCGGATGACGGTGTGCAACATGTCCATCGAGGCGGGCGCCAAGGCCGGGATGATCGCTCCGGACTCGACGACCTTCGACTACCTCCGCGGCCGGGACCATGCGCCATCGGGTGCCGAGTGGGATGCAGCCGTCGCCGACTGGTCGACCCTGCAGAGCGACGAAGGCGCTGCGTGGGACACCGAGGTCGTGATCGACGGCGGATCCATCCGACCCCAGGTCACCTGGGGTACGAACCCCGGACAGGTGGGCTCGATCGACGACGTCGTTCCCTCGCCCGACGACTTTCCCGATGCCACCACCCGCGAGACGGTCGCTCGCGCCCTCGAGTACATGGGACTCCGACCGGGCACCCCGATCAGAGAGATCGCGGTCGACACCGTGTTCATCGGATCGTGCACCAACAGTCGGATCGAAGATCTCCGGGAGGCCGCCTCGGTGCTCGCGGGCCGCCAGGTCACGGTTCCTCGGGTGATGGTCGTTCCCGGGTCACACCGGGTCAAGGCCCAGGCCGAAGCCGAGGGCCTGCACGAGATCTTCCGGGCCGCCGGAGCCGATTGGCGCGAACCCGGATGTTCGATGTGCCTCGCGATGAACCCCGACAAGCTCGCCCCGGGCGAACGGGCGGCGAGCACCAGCAACCGGAATTTCGAAGGCCGCCAAGGCCGTGGCGGCCGCACCCACCTCGTCTCCCCGGCCGTCGCAGCCGCGACGGCCGTGAACGGCACCTTCGCCACCCCGAGCGACCTCGAACCAGGAGCAGCGTCATGAAAGCCGTCCGCATCGTGTCCGGGACCGCCGTGCCACTCCGGCGCAGCGACGTCGACACCGACCAGATCATCCCGGCCGAATGGTTGAAGAGGGTCGAGCGGACCGGTTTCGAGCAGGGCCTGTTCTCGACCTGGCGTGACGACCGTGATTTCGTCCTCAATCAGGAGCAGTACCAGGGGGCCTCGATCCTGGTCGCCGGGCCGGCATTCGGTGTCGGGTCGTCACGCGAACACGCCGTGTGGGCGATCCAGCAGGGCGGGTTCGACGCCGTGATCGCTCCCAGCTTCTCCGACATCTTCCGGAACAACTGCACGAAGAACGGGCTCATCCCGGTCGTCCTACCGGAGTCGACGGTCGAGCTGATCTGGGCGACGATCGAAGCCGACCCGGCGACCGAGATCACCGTCGACATGGAGCGACTGGTCGTCGAGATCCCCGCGACCGGACTCGTCGTATCGTTCCCGATGGACGAGCCGACCCGACACCGGTTCCTCGAAGGCCTCGACGACATCGGCCTCACGCTGAGTCACGCCTCCGCCATCGACGCCTACGAGGCGGCCCGGCCGTCGTGGCTCGGCTGATCGCCGACGGCATCGCCGACGTCGTCACCGAGATCAAGGGCAGCGGTACGCCCCGTCCACTTCCACCCCGTCTGCGGTCGACCCGGAGAAGACCCCCGACTCGCCGCCCGGCGTGAACGTCGACACCGGATCGGTCACCTGGAACGACCGACCACCCGACTCGAATCGCACCGTTGGCGCCGGTTCACCGCCGAGTTCGAAGAACCGCAACCCACTCTGACCCGGGTCGACCGATGCGGTGACGATGGTCCGTCCGTCCGATCCGCCGCACCGCGCCACCGCTGACTCGGGCGTGACGAGTCCGAGCACGCGCTCTGCACCTCGGGACCGGACCAGCGCGAAGACCTCGACGACCGGTGATGATCCGGCCGGGACGGGGACGACCGGCCCGGAGCATTCGAACGCGCCCGTCACCCTCGTTCCGTCGGGCGCGACCGCATCGACCGCACCCGACCGGAGGTCGTCCCCCAGGGTGGTGGTACCGCTCCCGACCCATGCGACACCATCGGCCCGCTCCAAGCGGACCTCGACGTCGTAGGAGCCGGGGCCGTCGAGTCGGTCCGATGTCCAGATCACCGCAGCAGCCAGCTCGGCGGGATCGTCGGACCCGGTCGAGACCACCACGGAGTACGCGCTGACCACCTCGCGCCAACCCGAGCAGGACCCGAATCGACCGAAGGGCCCGTCGACGGCGTCGACATCGGGACGCCCGATCCACGCCACCGAGCCGACTCCGGAGGCGAGGAACCCCACGGGAACCTCGACATCGATGGCGACCCGTCGAACGTCGGCGTCGATCGCGCCGATCGGCGTCGGATCCCGGTCGTCGTCCGGGCCGACCTCCGCGACGTCCGGTGACTCGGCCGCTTCGGGAGCGGGAACCGTGACGGCTGGAGCAGCACCCGAGAAGTTGTCGGCGCACCCCGATGCCGCGAGCACGGCGACGAGCAGCACGAGCGGCGAAGGGCTCCGCCGTACGAACCCGATCATGCAGTGGAAGGTAGCCCGGCCGTCGGCCCGATCACCGTCAGGTCGTCGCATCGGCCTCGAACGAGGCGAGATCCCGGAGCTTCGGGTTGTTCGAGAACACCTCGATCGCCGGCTGATTCGCCAGGCGCATGCCGCGCTGCAGGATCCTCATCTGCGTGTGCTGGTTGTACTCGACGAAGGTGACCGCCCAGCCGTCCCGGCCGGCTCGGGCCGTACGTCCCGAACGGTGGAGGTAGTCCTTGACATCCTTGGCCGGGTCGTAGTGGATCACGGCGCCGATGTCGTCGATGTCGATGCCCCGAGCCGCCACATCGGTGGCCACGAGCACACGGAGTTTTCCCTCGGCGAACCGCTGCAGGGCCCGCTCTCGGGACTTCTGCGGGAGATCGCCATGGATCGCGGACGCTTCGACGCCGAGATCCACGAGCGACTGTGCCACCTTGTCGCAGATCCGCTTCGTCTGGCAGAACACCACCAGCTTCGGGATCCCCTGCCCGATCGCCCCGATCACCCGATCCTTGTCCATGTGGTGGACAGCGAGGAACAGGTGGTGCATCGTGCCGACCGTGTCGGTCGCGGCGTCGATCGCCACCTCGACCGGATCGGTGAGATAGTTCCGGATCAGGTGGCCGACGTCGCCGTCGAGCGTCGCCGAGAACAACATCGTCTGGCTCCGCCCCGTGCAGTGTCGAAGAATCCACTCGACCTGTGGGGTGAATCCATCGTCGGCCATTCGATCGGCCTCGTCGAGGCAGACGATCTGGACCTGGCCGAGATCGACCTCGCCGGACTTGATGAGATCGATGAGTCGCAGCGGCGTGGCCACGACCAACTCGACACCCCGGTCGAGCACCTCGATCTGATCGTGACGGCTCGCGCCGCCGTAGACGGCCAGGACTTTCATCCCGGCGTGGCCGGCGATCGGCTCGAGGACCTCGGCCACCTGGACCGCCAGCTCACGAGTCGGCACCAGGACCAACCCGAGCGGCGCCCGCCGGCCGGCGGTGTCGGTGATCCGGGCCAGCATCGGCACTCCGAACGCGAGGGTCTTGCCCGAGCCGGTCTTCGCCCGGCCGCACACGTCGCGGCCCTGCATGGCGACGGGTACCGCCTCGGTCTGGATCGCGAACGGCTGGGCGAACCCACAGGCCGCCAGACCGTCGTCGATCCGGGACGGCACTCCGAGTGCAGCGAAGCCGGTGGGGGGTTCGACCGCCGGGAGCGACGTCAGCGTCGTCAGGTTCCCGGAACGCTCGGGGCCTCCGTCGTCACCCCGATCCGAGGAACGGGAGTTCGGGTTACCCGGACGGCGGCCGCCCCGCCGGTCAGGGCCTCGGCGGCCCGACGGCCGCGCTTGTGGTTCATTCATGGTGCTCGTCAGGGTACCCGGGTCGTTGCCGTGCCACGGCGATGCCTGGTAGCGTCCTCGGAGATGAGGTACTGCGGCCGCACCCTTCTGCTGCTTATGTAGGGCGAGCGCCGACGAGACGCGTTCGCCCGCCCCCGCCACCCGGCCGGGGGCTTCTTCATTTTTCCGACCGACCGATCAACCACGTACGAACCAGCGACGACGAGGACCGACGATGCCACCATCCAACGTGAACCCGAAGAAGATGCCGTTCGAGAAGTACCGGCCGTACATCCCGATCGTGCTCCGCGATCGCACCTGGCCCGACGCCGTGATCGAACGAGCTCCCGTGTGGTGCTCGGTCGACCTCCGCGACGGGAACCAAGCCCTGATCGACCCGATGGACCCGACCCGCAAGCTCAAGATGTTCCAGGAACTCGTGAAGATGGGGTTCAAGGAGATCGAAGTCGGGTTCCCGGCCGCCAGCCAGCCGGATTTCGACTTCTGTCGCCAGTTGATCGACGAGGACCTCATCCCCGACGACGTGCACATCCAGGTCCTCGTCCAATGCCGGCAGGAACTGATCGAGCGCACCTACGAAGCCATCGCCGGGGCGCCCCGGGCGATCGTGCACTTCTACAACTCGACCAATCCACTGCAGCGCGACGTCGTGTTCGGTCTCGACCGGGAAGGCGTCAAGGCGATCGCCGTCAACGGCGCGAGGATGTGCAAGAAGCTCGAAGAGACGATCCCCGGCACGCAGATCCGATACGAGTACTCACCGGAGAGTTTCACGCTCACCGAACCCGAGTACGCCGTCGAGGTGTGCGAGGCGGTCATGGACGTGATCGATCCGACGCCCGATGATCCGATCATCTTGAACCTCCCGGCCACGGTCGAGTGCTACTCCCCGAACGTGTACGGCGACGTGATCGAGTGGTTCGGTCGAACCGTCTCCCGGCGGGACTCGATCATCATCAGTCTCCATCCCCACAACGACCGCGGCTGCGCGATCGCCGCGGCGGAGTTCGGGGTGATGGCCGGCGCCGATCGGGTCGAAGGAACGCTGTTCGGCAACGGAGAGCGGACCGGCAACGTCGACGTCGTGGCGCTGGCGATGAACCTCTTCGTCAACGGCGTCGATCCCGAACTCGACATCTCCGACATCGACGCGCTCCGGCGTACCGCCGAGTACTGCAACCGTCTGCCCGTTCCCGAGCGGCACCCCTACGTCGGGGATCTCGTCTACACGGCCTTCTCCGGGTCGCACCAGGACGCCATCAAGAAGGGGTTCGACAAACTGGAGGAACGAGCCGGAGACGACGGCTACGAGACATGGGGTGTGCCCTACCTCCCGATCGATCCGCATCACGTCGGGCGGTCGTACGAAGCGGTGATCCGGGTCAACTCCCAGTCCGGCAAGGGTGGTGTCGCCTACGTCATGAAGGAAGAGCACGGATTCGACCTGCCCCGACGACTCCAGATCGAGTTCTCGAAGGCGATCCAGCATCAGACCGAGAACACGGGCACCGAGATCACACCCGGAGCGATGTGGGACACCTTCCAGACCGAGTACCTGCCGTCCGAGCCCCGATTCCGGCTGCGCAGCCACGAACTCCACACCAAGGAGGGCCGCACCCGTATCGCCGCTCAGATCGACGTCGACGCCACTCCGGTGACCATCCGAGGTGAAGGCGACGGACCGGTCGAAGCCTTCGTGGCCGCGCTGACGGAACAGTTCGGACCCGGATTCGACGTCGTCGACTATTCCGAGCACGCAATCGGACGTGGAGCGAATGCGCAAGCCGTCGCCTACGTCGAGACCGTGAACGATGCGAGCGACATCCGCTGGGGAATCGGTCAGGATCCGAACATCACCACCGCATCGCTGCGCGCCGTCCTCGCCGCCTTCGAACGCCAGCAACGCTGACCGCTCGACCGGCCGGGACCTACGATGGAGGCATGTTCACCGCAGTGAGACGACTGCTCCTCGTCGGTGTGTTCGGCGGCAGCATGTACGCCGGATGGATCGTGTGGAAGCGACGGTCGTTGCCGCCACCACGCCCTGCACCCGAATGGTCGCCGTCCCCGGCCGGACCGACCACCACCGGGAGCGCGGCACCGATCTGGCGAGATCCGGTCGACGGACACTGCCCCGACGGGTACCCGGTGAAGGTCAACACCAAATCGGGGATCTTCCACGTGCCGGGCGGCCGGTTCTACGATCGAACGGTGCCGATCCGGTGTTATCCGGACGCTCCCTCCGCCGAGGCCGACGGCTACCGTGCAGCGAAGTCCTGACGGCGAGCGCTGTGCCATCGCGGTCGGCCCCGTCAACGGTCCGGACGACGAATCGAACGAAACAGGAGAACCGGGATGAAGGTCAAGATCGATTTCGAGATGTGCGCATCGACGGGTGGCTGCATGCAGATCTGTCCGGAGGTCTTCGAGGTCCGCAGCGACGGGTACCTCTACGTCCTCCAGGAGGAACCACCCGCGGCTCTGCACGACAAGGTGCGTGAGGCCGCCGACCTGTGTCCGACGGCCGCGATCGAACTGGAGTGACGGTCTCGCCAGTGGGCTTCCACGGACAGCTCGCCCGTTCCTGGGCGGCGAGTGGCTCGCTGCTGTGCGTCGGCCTCGATCCGGATCCAACGCGACTCCCCCGTGCGCTCGATCACGGACACGACGCCGTGTTCCGCTTCTGCAGAGCCATCGTCGACGCCACGGCCGACCTGGTGTGCGCGTTCAAGCCGCAGATCGCCTATTTCGCCGCACAGCGTGAGGAGCGTTCACTCGAACGCCTGTGCAGCTACATCCGTGAGGAGTACCCCGACGTCACGTTGATCCTCGACGCCAAACGAGGCGACATCGGGTCGACCGCCGCGCAGTACGCACGCGAGGCCTTCGATCGCTACGCCGCGCATGCACTCACGGTGAACCCGTATCTCGGCACCGATTCGGTGCTCCCCTACTTCGAGCACGGGGGCGGCGTCATCGCCCTCTGTCGCACGAGCAACCCGGGCGGAGACGAACTCCAAGCACTCGACTGCGGTGGTGAGCCGCTCTACCTGCGGGTCGCGCGCCTCGTCGCCGAACACTGGAGTTCCCTGGGGGATTGCGGACTCGTCGTCGGTGCCACCTACCCCGACGAACTCGCGCTGGTCCGGTCGACCGCTCCTGACATCCCGATCCTGGTCCCGGGCGTCGGCGCCCAGGGAGGCGATGCGGCAGCGGTCCTCGCCGCCGGATCGAGGCCCGACGGCTACGGACTCGTCGTCAACTCGTCCAGGGCGATCATCTTCGCGAGCGACGCCGACGACTTCGCCGATGCGGCCCGTGCCGCTGCGATCGACGCCCGCGACGCGATGCGCGGCTGATCAGCCCCGGAGCGCGTCGACGCTCAAGATGCCCGGCGCCGAGCGCAACGACTCGATCACCGGACCGGGCACCTCCGCCGTGGTCGCGATCAGCATCACGGCCGTCCCGGCGGACCGGACACGACCGACGTCCATGTCCGAGATGTTGATCCCGGCGTCGCCGAGCAGCACGCCGACGGTCCCGATGACACCCGGACGGTCGTCGTTGCTGATGACCAGCATGTGCTCGGCGGGTGGCACATCGAAGTCGTGTCCGTCGATCTCGACGATGCGCTGCTCGCTGCGACGTCCGGCGAGCGTGCCGCTGATGCTCTTGTGTCCCGCACACTCGAGCGTGATCAGGTTGACGTATTCGTCGGTCTCGGTCGAGTTCACCTCGCGCACTGCGATACCTGCAGCCTCGGCCAATGCGGGAGCGTTCACGTAGGTGACCGGATCCGCCGACAGGTTCGAGAAGAACCCCTTCAGCACTGCGAGCGTCAAGATCCGGGTGTCGTAGCGGGCGATCTCACCTCGGAAGCACACGTCGAAGGAGTCGGGGGCGCTCCGGTGCAGTGATCCGTACAGCCGGCCGAGGGTCTCGGCGAGCGGCAGGAACGGACGGATGGTCTCGTTGGCCTCGGCCGCGTCCACGTTCACCGCCCACGGCACGAAATCCCCGGCGAGCGCCAACTGCACCATGTCGGCGATCGCATCGCCGGCCTTGTCCTGTGCCTCGCGGGTCGACGCTCCGAGGTGGGGCGTGACGACCACCTGTGGCAGGGAGAACAGCGGTGAATCGGTGCACGGTTCGGTGTCGAACACGTCGAGCGCCGCACCGGCGATCACGCCGTCACGGATGCACTCGGCCAGGTCGGATTCGACGACGATGCCACCGCGAGCCACGTTGACGACCCGCAGCGTCGGCTTCGCCTTGAGGAGGAGATCCCGGCCGATCAGACCGGTGGTCTCTTTCGTCTTCGGCAGGTGCACGGTCAGGAAGTCGGACTCCGCGACCACCTGGTCGAGCGACAGCAGCTCGACGCCCATTTGGCGGGCCCGATCTGCGGCGACGAACGGGTCGTAGGCGACGATCCGCATCTGGAACGCACGGGCACGATCGGCCACGAGCTTGCCGATCCGCCCGAGCCCGACGACACCGAGCGTCTTGTCGGCCAGTTCGACACCCTCCCACTTGCTGCGCTCCCAGCGTCCGGCGACGAGCGCCGCATGGGCTTGCGGGACGTTGCGCGCCTGGGCGAGGAGCAGCGCCATGGTGTGTTCGGCCGCCGACACGATGTTCGATTGAGGCGCATTGACGACCATCACGCCTCGAGCGGTCGCAGCAGCGACGTCGACGTTGTCGAGGCCGATCCCCGCCCGGCCGACGACCATCAACTCGTCGGCGGACGCGAGGACGTCGGCGGTGACCTGCGTTGCGGACCGGATCACGAGAGCGTGCGCACCGCGGATCGCCTCGAGCAACCCGTCGGGATCGAGACCGACTCGGACGTCGACCTCGTGACCAGCCGCACGGAGGCGGTCCAGGCCACCTTCGGCGATCGGTTCCGTGACCAAGATGCGCGACATGACCCCATGCATACCCGCCAGGACGGCCGGATCCCACCGGATCGAACCCGATGTCGACCGTCGCCTCGCCCTCCTCGTCGGCACCTCGCCGCACCGGGTACGGTCGGACCATGTCCGACAGCGGGATCGAGATCCGCACGATCGAGGATGCCAGCGAGATGGCATCGATCGTCACCGTGTTCCAGCAGGTCTGGGGATCCGTCACACCGATCGTCGGTGTCGAACTGCTCTGTGCGATCTCACATGCGGGGGGCTACGTCGCCGGAGTCTTCGACACCGGCAACATCATCGGTGCGTCGTTCGGCTTCCTCGCCCGGCACGCCGGCGACGAGGCGCTGCACAGCCACGTGACCGGAGTCCTTCCGGGTGTGCAGCACTCCGGTGTCGGCCGGGCGATCAAGAACCACCAGCGGTCGTGGGCCGCCGACCGCGGCATCGACTGGATCACCTGGACGTTCGATCCACTCGTCCGACGCAATGCCTGGTTCAACATCGAAGTCCTCGGCGGGCACGTCGCCGAATACCTCGTCGACTTCTACGGGCCGATGTCCGACTCCATCAACGCCCACGACGAGAGCGACCGGCTGCTCGTCGCCTGGCGCACCGACGAGCGCTCGAGCCGCCCCGAGCCGACGGGCCACCCACAGCGATTCGAGATCGCCACCCCCGAGGACATCGTGGTCCTCCGCCGAACCGATCCAGCAGCCGCCGCACGCTGGCGTCACGACGTCCGAGATCGGCTCGCCCCGTTGATCGCGCAGGGCGGAATCGTCTCCGGATTCACGCGCGACGGCGCGTACCTCGTCGACCTGCCGGGCTGACCGGACGACCTGCGAGGATGTCGGGATGCACCTCGTCTCGATGGAACTCCGGCGTATCGCGCTCGATCTCGTCACGCCGTTTCGCACCAGCTTCGGCGTCGAGGAGCATCGAGACATCCTCCTCCTCCGCCTCGTGACCGACGCCGGCGTCGGCTGGGGCGAATGCGTCGCGATGGTCGAACCGGCCTACTCGTCGGAGTTCGTGAACGGCGCCGAACTCGTGCTCACCGAACACTTCTGGCCCGCACTCGTCGCCGGCGGTGATCTGCAGGCCGCCGACGTGGCCCACCGACTCCATCGCTACAAGGGCCACCCGATGGCGAAGGCGGCGCTGGAGATGGCCGTCCTGGATGCCGAGCTACGTGCCGAGGGCACGAACCTGCACACCCGTTTCGGCGGAGCCCGAGACCGGGTACCGAGCGGCGTGAGCGTCGGCATCTTCGACGACCTCGACACCCTGCTGTCCCAGGTCCAGGGTTACGTCGACGACGGATACGCCCGGATCAAGCTGAAGATCGAACCCGGCTGGGACATCGAGCCGGTTCGTCTCGTCCGAGAGTTGATCGGTCCCGAGATGGGGCTCCAAGTCGACGCCAACACCGCCTATGGCCGCCACGACATCGAGCACCTGTGCCGACTCGACGAGTTCGACCTGCTCCTCATCGAACAACCCCTCGCCGAAGAAGACGTCCTGGGCCACGTGCAACTCGCCGCCGCTGCAGTCACGCCGATCTGTCTGGACGAATCCGTCGTGTCGCTCCAGACGGCTGCCGACCTGATCGAACTCGGCGCCGCCGAGATCATCAACATCAAGCCCGGCAGGGTCGGCGGGTACCTCGAGGCCCGACGGATCCACGACCTGTGCCTCGATCGCGGCGTCCCCGTGTGGTGCGGTGGCATGGTCGAGACCGGGATCGGCCGTGCGGCGAATGCAGCGATCGCTGCACTCCCGGGCTTCACCCTCGCCGGCGACATCAGCGCATCGAGTCGTTTCTACGCCCGCGACATCGTCACCGACCCGATCACGGTGGAGGACGGCTCGGTGGCCGTCCCGTCGGCGGCCGGGCTGGGCTACGAACTCGACCATGACTACGTCGACTCCATCACCACCCGGTCGACCATCCTGACCGCCTGACGCACCGCTACCCTGCACGGCATGTACGACTTCCTGTCGGACGAGTGGATGGACGCCGCCCGTGCCGTGCGCGAGCGCTACCGGCCCGACATGCCCGACGTGACGATCGAGATCCGGATCAACCAGGTCATCACCGACGTCCCGTTCGGTGACGGCACCATCACTGCGTACGTCGACACGAGCAACGGTGCGCTCGACCTCGAACTCGGCGAACTCGACGATCCCGACGCCGTCCTCGTCGTCGACTACGAAACGGCGAAAGCCATGATCGTCGGGCGCGACCCCGCCGTGGTCATGCAGTCGTTCATGGAGGGCCGCATCAAGGTCCAAGGCGACATGATGAAGATCCTGGCGATGCAGGCCACCGCTGCCGGACAGGACCCGCAGATCGCCGAACAGGTCGCCGACGAGATCCGGGCCTTCACCAACTGACCACGATCGTCGCTCGCCGATCAGTCGGGTCGAAACGCCGACATCGCCTCGTCGAGCGCGTCGAGATCCCACCGGCTCGGATGTTCGATCGATTGACCGGCGATCGTCCACGGCTCCAGCCGCCGAATCGTGCCACCCTGCGCATAGAACGTCTCACCACTGAACGCGCATCCGGCACTCGCGAGGTACACCACCAGCGGCGAGACGTTCGCCGGGTCCCACTGGTCGAAACCATCGGCCGGAGCCTGCATGATCTCCGGCAGTCCCGGTGACGACAGCGTCAAGCGGGTCCGCGCGCCGGGTACGACACAGTTCGACACCGCTCCGTATCGAGCCAGTTCTTTCGCGGCGATCTGGCTGAAGGTCACGATGCCCGACTTCGCCGGGCCGTAGTTGCTCTGCCCGGGATTGGCGTAGAGGCCGGAGGTCGAACTGGTGTGAACGAGGTTCCGCGGACGAACGACGCCCGCCTTGTGCTGTTCCCGCCAATGCGCTGCGGCGAACCGGGTCGGGGCGACATGGCCCTTGAGGTGCACCCGCACCACCTCGTCGAAGTCGGACTCCTCCATCGTGGCGATCGCCCGGTCGCGAAGGATGCCCGCATTGTTGACGAGGATGTCGAGGTCGCCGAAGTGGTCGATCGCCGTCCTGACCATCGCCTCCGCGCCGGTCCACGTCGCCACGTCGTCGACATTCGCGATCGCCGTGCCGCCGAACGCCGTGATCTCGGCCACCACGTCATCGGCCGGCCGTCCATCGGTACCCGAACCAGAACTGTCGGACCCGAGGTCGTTCACGACCACCTTCGCCCCACGTCGAGCCAGGAGCAGCGCATGGGAACGGCCCAGTCCACGGCCGGCACCGGTCACGATCGCAACTCGGCCATCGAGATCGACCATCGCTCACCTCCTGTCCCGTCACGAGTACGTGCTGTACGACGGGTCCGCCGTCGGAGCGGTCACCGGACTCGCGTGGCCGTTCGCCGATCGTAGTTGCCGGGCGATTCGAGTCGGAAGTCCGACCCGCGACGGGTCAGAGCGCCGACACCTCGACCACCGTGCCCCGGCGGTGACGGTCGCCCACATCAGGCGTCTCTCCGTCGATGGTGATCTCGCGGATGGCACCCTGCGTGTCGCCGAAGACGAGTCGAGGATCGAAACCGGCCTCGATGAGGAGTCTCGCCGCCACCTCGAAGTCGGAGGCGTCGCTCAGGTCGGGGAAGGCGACGAGGTCGACGCCCTTCGACACCACGACCGTCACCGCAGCGCCCCGCTCCAATTCGGTTCCGGCTGGCGGATCCTGGCCGATCACGATGCCGGCAGGTGCCACGTCGTCGAACTGCTCCACGGGCTCGGCCCAGACGAGCTGTCGGTTCTGGACCGTCGTCCGGGCATCGCCGACCGCGAATCCGATGAGATCGGGCACGGCTCGGGGCTCCGGGCCGACCGAAACGACCAGGACGACGAGCGTCTCGGGCGGAACCGTAGATCCGGCTCGCAGGGTCTCGTCGAGTGGCACCGACCACGACACGACGGTGCCAGCGGGCACGGTCTCGTCGAAGGCGTCCACGACCGAGACCTGGAGGTCGCGGTCGCGGAGACGGGTTTCGGCGTCGACCAACGCCAGCCCCGTCGACTCGGGCAACTCCCTGGGGACCGGCCCGGTGCTGACGACGATGAGGAACGGTTCGCCTTCGGCGAGTTCGGATCCGACGGACGGGGTCGTGCGAACGACGTGGTCGACGAGGGTCACGACATCGCTCGCCTCTCGAACCTCCTCCACGGTCCAGTCGTTCGCGGCGATCAGGTTGAGTGCCTCGGCCCTCGGCTTCCCCGTCAGGTCCGGCACGGCGTACACCGGTGCGGCGAGCATCCGGAAGGCGAGCACGACGGCGACCACCAACGCGACGACCACGAGACCCGCCGCAACCGGCAACCAACCTCGGACCGAACGCGACGCCGGTGGTTCGGCGCGCTCGACCACGGCGACCGGCATCGTCACCGTCACCCCGGAGGTCGGACCCGGCTCGGGATCGGGCACCGGGACGATGACGCCGTCCGCAGGGAAGGGCCGGAGGTCGGCATCGAGCGTCAGGATCACGAGACCGTTTCCGTCGTGTGGAGCCGGCGCCGGTGAC
Organism: Ilumatobacteraceae bacterium; assembly: GCA_049458915.1. Taxonomy (GTDB): domain Bacteria; phylum Actinomycetota; class Acidimicrobiia; order Acidimicrobiales; family Ilumatobacteraceae; genus Ilumatobacter. Next base: position 22,685 of record JBMUCX010000005.1, on the reverse strand, counting down.
TCGTCGAGATCGTCGCCATCGGACCCGTCGACGATCGAGGGCCGCACGACGCCACCGGTCGGATCATCAGGTAGGCGGAGGCGGTCACTCGGTGTCTCGAAGAGGCCCGACGACAGCAACGGGAGCGGCTCGGGACGAGGCAACTTGGCCGCCACACCGATGAGGCCCTTGCCGAAATCAGCCGCCGTCGAGCGACCGTCGGCATCCGGGCGGCCGGCACGCTCCAGCACGGCTGCGAGCGGTCCGAGATCGGCCGAGACCGGCATCAGCCGACCGACCCTGGCGGCCAGGGAGGCCACGGTCGAGTCGCTCTTGAACGGCAGCGTGCCGGTGACCGCCTCGTGCAGGAGAAGGCAGAGCGAGTAGACGTCGGCACGACCGTCGACGGCGTCGTTGCCCGACATGGCGAGTTCGGGCGCCGAGTACCACGCCACGTGGTTCTCGACCGTGTCGGGCTGCCGCCACTTCGACTCGCCGAGCAGTCGGGACAGGCCGAAATCGACGATGCGCAGACGCCGGTCGTCACCGAACACGATCTTCGAAGGTGTCAACTCCGTGTGGACGAACGCGCGCCGATGAGCGTGGTCGAGCGCCCGACACACGTCGAGCCCGACCGCGAGCGCCTGCGACGGAGACAGCCGTCGGCCTCGATCGAAGACGTCACGAAGGCTTCCCCCGGTCAGCGCCTCGGACACGACGTACGCGGTCGACGTCCCACCGACCGGCGTCAGTCCCCAGTCGAAGATCGCCGCGATGTTCGGGTGGCTCAGCGCCGCGACCCGCCGCATCACGTCGTCGAACGCGGTCCGGAAACTGGGGGACGAGGCGAGTTCCGGCCGGACGATCTTCACGGTGACCAGTCGACCCGACGACTCGTCGACGGCGTCGAAGATCGCCGAGTTGGACCCACTCGTGAGCGACGCGACGATCCGGAAGCGGTTGGCGACGAGCGCTCCGAGGAGCGATCCGGAAGGCTCGCGGAGGTTCGGGCCGGGCGTGCTCACGATGATGGAACGCTAATGGCGGAATGTGCCACTGTGCGAACGGGCATCGGGGGCGGGTCCGGACGCCGGATCGACGGGCGTTGCGCCACAACGACTCTCCGGCACGATGTTCCGGCATGATGAGACGGTGGAGCATCTCGAACGGCATGACGAACCCCACGAGAACGCATCGACTCGACCGGCAGCGCGGCGGCGGCCCGACAAGGCACTCCTCGCTGTCAGCCTGGTCGTCGCCATCGGGATCATGCTCGTGCTCCGCGGTCTCCTGATCGGCGTGACGGGCGAGGACCGATCGAACCTGCCCGCCCAGATCGAACGAGTCGATCCGGTCCCGGAGGCGGTTCGCGTGCTCAGCCAGACCAGCGTGTTCGTCGATCTCGAAGAGGGCTACACCGGTCGGCTGATCATCGACGGGGTCGAGATCGACACCATCAGCATCGACCAGATCGGCGCTGCCGGCCAGGCCGGCGCGAGCCCGATCGAACCCGGACAGCAGATCAGCCTGCCGCCGGTCACGATCTACGAACCGGGCAACGCCACCCTCACGTTCACCCCGACCGCGGGCGCCCCGATCGAGCAGTTCGACGAGGGCCTCCACGACGCCGTCGTCGTGTTCTGGCGGATCGAGGACGGGCCGGAACGCTCTCGGTCGTATTCCTGGACGTTCAACACCGTCTGATCCGACGTCAGTTCCCGAGCACCGCCTCCGGGTCGACGAGGAACTCCTCGAATCGGTCGGCAGCGACGATCGGCGTCCCGATCGCTTCGGCCTTCGACAGCTTGCTCGCTCCGGCACCGGCCCCGACCACGAGCGCAAAGGTCTTCTTCGAGACGCTCCCCGGGCTCGTACCGCCCCTCGACACCACCGCTTCCTCGGCGCTCTCCCGGGTGTGGCCCGGAACGGCGCCGGTCACCACGACGGCGCGCCCGGACAGCGTCTGCGGGATCGCAGCCCGGGCCTCGGCCGCCCGGCGGGCTGCATCCGGATCACCGAACCCGACGCCGGCGGAACGCAAACGTTCGACGAAGTCGCGGTTGGTGTCGTGGTCGAACCAGTTGCGGACGGTGGTGGCGATCACCTCCCCGACGCCGTCGACGGCGGCCATGTCGTCGACCGACTTGCTCATGATCGCATCGAGCGTGTGGAACTCGTTCGCGAGCGCCAGCGACGCCGCCGGTCCGAGATGCCGGATGCCGAATGCCGTCAGCAGTCGTTCGAGCGGACGAGATCGCGAACCGTCGATCTCCGCCACGAGGTTCTCGGCGCTCTTGCGTCCGACCCGCTCGAGGCCGACGAGCGCCTCGACGTCCAGGGCGTAGAGGTCGGCCGGATCGGCGACCAGACCGGACGCCGTGAGCTTCTCGACCATCTGTTCACCGAGTCCCTCGATGTCCATCGAACCCCGGCTCGCCCAGTACACGATGCGCTGATCGCGACGAGCGGGACAATCCGGTGCCAGACACCGCGTGTCGGCCTCGCCGTCGGGTCGCACCAGAGGCCGGCCGCACGCAGGACAGTCGGACGGGAAGACCCACGGCTCGGTGCCGGCGGGCCGCATCGACAGGACAGGTCCGACCACCTCGGGAATCACGTCCCCGGCTTTGCGGACCACCACGGTGTCTCCAGGCCTGACGTCCTTCAGCGCCACCTGATCCTGATTGTGGAGCGTCGCCATCGACACCGTCGAGCCGCCGACGAAGACCGGTTCGAGCACGGCGAACGGTGTCGCCCGACCGGTTCTCCCCACCGACACCTGGATGTCCCGCAACACGGTCATCCGCTCCTCGGGCGGGAACTTGTAGGCGATGGCCCAGCGCGGGGCACGCGACGTGAACCCGAGCACCTCGCGCTGCGCCAGGTCATCGACCTTCACCACGACACCGTCGATCTCGTACGGCAACGAGTGCCTCTGGGCTTCCCGATCGGCGCAGTGCGCAGCGACCTCGTCGATCGTGGTCAGCGTTCGGATCTCCGGATTGACCGGGAAACCCATCGAGCGGAGGTACGCCAGACCGTCCGAGTGGGTCGCGAAGTCCGGACCTCCGATCACCTCGCCCAGCTGGTACGACCAGAACGACAACCGCCGTGATGCCGTCATGGTCGGGTCCTTCTGCCGAAGACTGCCCGCAGCAGCGTTCCTCGGATTGACGAGCGGTCGCTCGCCCGCCGCCTCGTAGGCCCGATTGAGGTCACGGAACACCGCTGTCGACATGTACACCTCGCCACGAACCTCGATCACGCTCGGGGCTCCGGCGGGTAACGAATGAGGAATGTCGGCGATCGTGCGCACGTTCGCCGTGACGTCCTCGCCGACGCGACCATCGCCGCGCGTGGCTGCCTGGACGAGCCGACCGTCCTCGTAGCGCAAGCTCATCGCCAGACCGTCGATCTTCAACTCGGCGACGAATGTCGGCACGATGCCGTCGAGGCCACGCACCACCCGATCGGCCCACGCCCGGAGTTCCTCCGCATCCATCGCGTTGTCCAGACTCATCATCGGGACCGCGTGCGTGACCGCCGAGAAGGCGGCATTGGCGGCCCCACCCACGGCATTCGCCGGCGATGTGTCGACGGCCAGGTCGGGATGATCGACTTCGAGGCTGCGCAGCTCCCTGACCAGGGCGTCGAACTCGGCGTCGGGGATCTCGGGCGTGTCGAGCTCGTGGTAGAGCCGGTTGTGGTGAGCGACCAGGGCCCGGAGCTCGTCGATGCGGGCAGCGGGGTCGAGATCAGCGGCGGCCATCGACGCGAGTGTACGGAGGCCGGACGGGTCGGATCGGAATCCGGACTCCGATCAACCGCCGAGCAGGAGTCGAGCTGCCGCCGCCGAGCTGCGCACCGACCTCGACACGTCACGCAGGATGAGACAGACCCGCTCGGCGACGGCGTTGCTGTGCCCTGCGAGCCCGCACTGAGGAGTCAGGAGGGACTGCTGGCGGAGGCGCTCCGCATCGCAGCCACGGTTCACGAGGTCGCACCAGATCATCGACAGGCGGTGCCACGACCGAGTCGATGTCACACCGATCGGTCCCTCCGTCGCGACGGCCCCCCATGCGATCCGTCCACCACGCTGCAGGAAGGTCTCGAGCCGTCCCACCGAGTCGAGCACCGACTCCGAGACCGGCAGGGAGAGCAGTTGCGGGCCCGCCTCGACCAGCGCACACGCCGCCGTCGCGCTGCAGGTGTGCAGCCCGGTGGTCACCCGGTCCTCGATGGACGCCATCGCCGTCGACACGATGTCGATCGCGCCGTCCGGATCGATGGGAAAGTCGTTCCCGAAGAAGCCGGCGATCAGCGGCTCGTCGAGAACCACCAGTTGCTGGACACCGGGGAGCGCTCCGGTGACCTCGTCGGCGAGCGCCCGGAGGTGACCGGACACCGCCGACGCGGCGACCTCGAATGCGACTGAGGGCGGCGCTCCGGCACGCACGAGTGCGATGCCGACGCTCACCGGTCCGGCGAACTGCCACTTCACCGGTCCGGTGTACTGACGACGTCGGGCCTCGTCGAGGAACGCCCGGAACCCGACGAACGATTCGGAGTGGACGTCGGTCTCGACCGGCGCACCGGGATCGAGCCGATCCACCTCGACGGTGCCATGGTGGACTCCGGACACCCCGGGCACACCCGACAGCGCCTGTGCGATGGAGGACTCGGCGGGTGATCGACGTGGCAGGCTCGGGATGGCCGGCACATCGAACGCATCGAAGCTGAACACCGCGGCATCCCGAGCCGAGCGATGCGGGAGCGGCCCGATGCCGAAGGTCGCTGCGGGCTCGACGAGATCGAAGGCGCCTCGGCGGACGTGATCCACCGAACGCGATCCGGGGGGCCCGATCGTCTCGGCGTGTACGTCCACCCGACCATGGTGACACCCCGCCTCGACGGATGACGACTCGACACCCGAGCGGGCACACTGTGCCCGTGGCTGCAACGATCGATCGACTCGTCCCCTGGACGCTGCGCGCGGCGTGGGTCGCTGCGGGCTTGACGGTCGCTGATCTGCTGGACGGGCTCGAAGGTTCGGACGGCAGCGCCTGGACATGGCTGCAGATCGGTCTCGCCGTCGCATGGATCGTCGGAGCGATCGCCGCCACGTTTCCGGCGGTCCGGTCACTCACCATCGTCCGGGCGCTGTTTCCACTCACCGTCCCCGTGACCATCGCCGGTTGGATCGGGGGCGGTGGCGGCGACTCCGTTGCGTTCGCCCTCGCCGCATCGCTCGTCGCCGCGACGCTCGCCGGCACGGCCGAGTTCGGGCGGGACTGCGTCCAGGCGTCCGCCTACGGTGCCGAAGACCGGCACCTGCTCCGGCCCCCTCCCGCCTATCTCGCCGCTGCCGTGATCTCCTGGCTCCTCGCAGCATCGGCGGTGACGGCGGGCGGGTCGCTCCTCGCCTCCGGTGATGCGCTGGTCGGGGGTGCACTGCTCACAGGTGGAGCCGCGTTCGCCGTCTGGGCATCCCCACGCTGGCACCGGCTGTCGCGCCGATGGCTCGTGATCGTCCCCGCAGGAGTCGTCGTCCACGACCACCTGGTGCTCGCCGAGACGCTGATGGTCACGCGGTCCGAACTCGCCGGTGTCGTCCTCGCACCGGCCGGAACCACGGCGGCCGACCTCACCGGCCCCGCCGGAGGCCACGCACTCGAGATCTCGACGCGCGCACCGGTCACGGCGGTGCTGGCCGCCACTCCGACACATCCCGGCGGACGCGCCATCCATCTGACCGCAGCACTCGTGGCGCCGTCTCGACCCGGGGCGGCCATGCGCGCCATCGACCGGCGGCGCTCACCGGGCCCACCGGTCACTCGGTGACGATGCCGCCTCCGAGCACCCGGGTGTCGGTCGAGTCGTAGAACGCGACGCTCTGACCGGGTGCGACCCGACGCTCGGGTGATGCCCAGCGGACCCGCACCGACGCCGCCGCGTCGTCGAGTACCTCCAGGCGAGCCGCCCGCGGCGCGGAGTGGGCACTGCACTGGACGAGAACATCGCTCTGCGCCGCTGCAGCCCGGGCACCCGGGCCGCTCCAGGTGACCCGTGCGACCAGGAGGGCTTCGCGATCGAGTTCCGACTCCGACCCGACGGTGACCAGCCCTGCATCCACGTCGACGTCCACCACGTACCGCTTCGGCCCGCCGCCGGGGAGACCGACTCCTCGTCGCTGACCGATGGTGACCATCTCGACCGATTCGACCGCACCGACCTCGGTGCCGTCGGTGTCGACCACTCGTGCCGGACGGAACGGGATCCGGTCGCCCAGGAACGTCGACCGGCCCCCGGTCGACGTGATGAAGCAGACGTCCTGACTGTCCGGCTTCGAAGCCGTCCGCAAACCCAGGTCTGCCGCCATCTGCCGGATCTCGGACTTGTCGAACTCCCCCACCGGGAACAGCGTGCGGTGCAACGCCGCCCGATCGAGCATGTGCACGACATAGCTCTGGTCCTTGGCCCGATCGACACCGCGGACGACTGCCATCTCCGACTCCCAGGGGACGATCCGGGCGTGGTGCCCGGTCGCGATCGCATCGAAGCCGAGTTGGTCGGCACGCCGGAGCAGACGATCGAACTTCAGGTGTCGGTTGCACTCGATGCAGGGGTTCGGCGTGACGCCGCGCACGTGGTCGGCGACGTAGGGGTCGACCACGTGCCGTGCGAAGTCGTCACCGAAGTTGAACACCAGGTGGTCGATCCCGAGTTGCTGTGCGACCCGTCGGGCGTCGTCGACGTCGCTGACACTGCAGCAGCCCGTGTCGCTCTCGCCTCCCCACAGCTTCATCGTCACCCCGACCACGTCGTGGCCCGCCCGGAGCAGCAACGCACCGGCGACCGACGAGTCGACTCCACCGCTCATCGCGAGCAGGACCCTCACGGAACACGACCCGTCGCGTGCGAGGTCACCGACCGAAGCCGCTCGACCGCGGCGGCGATGACGTCGACCGCTCGATCGACGTCGTGCTGTGTGGTCGTCGATCCGAGCGTGAGCCGCAGCGCTCCTGCGGCCAGGGATCGGGGCACGCCCATCGCGGCGAGGACGTGCGACGGGTCCATGGCTCCCGATGCGCACGCCGAGGCCGCACTGGCGAACACGTTCGCCCGATCGAGGAGATAGAGCAGCGCCTCGCTCTCGACGGCCTCGATGCACACGTGTGCCGACGACGGCACCTTGACCGACCTCGGAACGGTCTCGTGCACGCCGTCGACTGCACCGGTCAGTCCGTCGACGAGACGATCTCGCAACCGCTCGAGTCGAGCGACCTCGGCGTCCCGCGTGCGATCCGTGACCGTGAGCGCAGCCTCCGCTGCGACGATCCCCGCCACGTTGTGCGTGCCACTCCGCCGGTCTCGCTCCTGTCCACCGCCCGCGAGCAGCGGTTCGAGTCGGACCCCGTCCCGGATGGTGAGGATGCCGACGCCCTTCGGCCCACCGAACTTGTGGGCCGAGAACGACATGGCGTCGACGAGCGGCGCGATCGAGCGGACGTCCAGCGAGCACGGCGCCTGCACCGCATCGGTGTGGAGGACGGCCGCTGGAGCACGCTCCCTGACGATCGCCGCCACCGCGGCCAGGTCGGTCACCGAACCGACTTCGTTGTTGACCGTCATGACGCTCACCAGTCGGACGTCGGCATCGAGCGAGTCGTGGAGTTGGTCGAGATCGATCCGGCCGTGTCGATCGGTGCCGACCACCCGACCGCTGCGGCGTTCGACGGGATGGAGCACGGCGTGGTGTTCCGCGGCCGAGCACACGGCGACGCCGTCGACGAGGCCGGCGACGACGGCGTTGTCCGACTCCGTCCCGCATCCGGTGAAGACGACCTCTCCCGGTCGGACTCCGAGACAGGACGCGACCGAGTCGCGACACTCGTCGACGACCCGACGAGCCTCCCGTGCCATGCGATGCGACCCGCTCGGATTGGCGAACGCCGTCGAGAAGAACGGCGTCATCGCCTCGACCGCAGCCGGGTGCATCGGGGTCGTCGCAGCGTGGTCGAGGTACGTGAACGGCACGTCCGGCGTCGACCCGGTGCCGGATCGGCACCCCGTGACGGCCCCGTCGACGGCCTCATCGCTCCGCTGCTGCACCCCACCACGCTACTCAGACGCCCGCTACCGTGCGCCGTGTGGAGGGCTACGACGATCGCAGCTACGGCCGAGCCTTCGCCGACGTGTACGACGACTGGTACCGCGACATCTCCGACGTGCACACCACCGTCGCCGATCTCGTTCGCCTCGCCGGTTCGGGACCGGTGCTCGAACTCGGCATCGGCACCGGACGACTGGCCGTTCCGCTGGCTCTGGCCGATCCGGATCTCGCCGTGGTCGGGATCGACAGCAGCCCGGAGATGCTCGGTCGACTCGGCGACCGCATGCCTCCACCGAACCTGACGGCCCACGTCGGCGACATGGTGGACGACCTCCCCATCGGTCCCTTCACCCTCGTGTTCGTCGCCTACAACACCCTGTTCAACCTGACGACCGCCGAGCGACAGCGAAGATGTTTCTCGGAAGTCGCCGGTCGATTGACGCTCGGAGGTCGATTCGTCGTGGAGGCGTTCGTGCCCGACGAACCGCCGCGCGACGGCGACCTCGTCGAGGTCCGGACACTGGCGGCCGACCGCGTGGTGCTCTCGATCAGCCGCCACGACGCCCGTGACCAGCGCGCAGAGGGTCAGTTCGTGGAACTCAGCGAGACCGACGGTGTCCGTCTGCGGCCGTGGTCGATCCGCTACGCGTCACCCGCCGAACTCGATGCGATGGCCGCTGCGGTCGGTTTCGAACTCGAGATGCGCTGGGAGAGCTTCGGTGGCCTCGAGTGGCAACCCGAGTCAGCACGGCACGTGAGCGTGTACCGGTTGGGATCGTCGGCCGCGTGACCTGCGCGGGGAGGAACACGGCATCCCGACATCGGGCGCCTATCCTGGGGATCCGATGAGTCAGATGCGTCTCAACCAGCTGACCGGTCGCTGGGTCACGATCGTGGCCGAACGGGCACAGCGTCCTGCGGCCTTCGCACCTCGGGCCCGACTCGACGACGTCGACGACTCGAAGCCCTGCCCGTTCTGCCCCGGCAACGAGGAGGCGACGCCACCGGCTCTCGAAACCATCGACGAGGGCGGTCACTGGCAGGTCCGCGTCATCCCGAATCTGTATCCGGCGTTCCGGGGCGACGACGGCTTCGCCGTCCATCACGAAGGCCCGATCCATGTGATGGCCGAGGGCACCGGGATCCACGAGGTCTTCGTCTACAGCCCGGTCCACGACCACGCCCTCGACCGACTCGACGACGACGAAGCCGCACGCTTCATGCTCACGCTCAAGCGGCGCTTCGTCGAGCACGCAGCGATCCCCCACATCCGCTACACCCAGGCGATCGTGAACCATGGCCGCGAAGCGGGCGCCTCGCTCGCCCACCCGCACGGGCAGTTGCTCGGCCTGCCGTTCGTTCCCGGCGAGGTCCTCGACGAAGAGCGGGCCTTCGCTCGGTTCGCCGGCGGCTGCCTCCTCTGCACCACCGTCGAAGCCGAGCTGTCGACCGGTGACCGGATCGTGACGGCGACCGACGACGTGGCGGTCATCTGCCCGTACTGGAGCGGATCCCCGTACGAGTTGTTGATCGTTCCGCGCAGACACGACCTCCACCTCCAGGACGCGGACGACGCCACGCTGGCCGCCGTCGGTCGGGCACTGCGCGACACCACCGCCTTCCTCAACGCCCACCTCGGTGATGTGGCGTACAACGTCGGATTCCACACCGCTCCACACGCCCACACCGGGCAGTACCACTGGCACATCCACATCTGGCCGAATCTGGTGACGCAAGCGGGCTTCGAGCGCGGCACCGGCGTGTTGATCAACATCGTGCCGCCCGAGCAGGCCGCCGAGGCGCTCCGTTCGGCCGTCGTCCCCTCTGCCTGACGGCCCGGTCACGCCGCCAGGCGCACCAGGGCGGTGGTCGCGGCGCCCGCCGCGATGACCACGACGAGCGGGGCTCGACGCCAGGTCGCCAGGACGGCGACGGCGACACCGGCGAGCCGGGCGTCCACGACGATCTCCCGGCCGATGGTGAGCGTGTCCTTCACCACGAGCGCCGAGATGAGTGCGGCGGGGATCAGGCCGAGGCACCGTCGGACGACGATGGGGAGTGGGCGGTCCCCGATCAGCACGAGTCCGACGACCTTGCAGGCGTAGGCGCCGGCGGCCAGCGTCAGCACGAGCGTCCAGGTCACGTCGTCCTCGTCGTCGCATCGCCGCCGTTCTCGTCGGGCACCACGCCGAGCAGCACGGCTGCCCCGGCGCACAGGATCGACAGGCCGATCGGCACGAACGGCACCGTCACCAAGCAGATCGCTGCGCCCAGGACACCGGCTCGCCGACCCGCGCGAGAGCGGAAGTGCGGCGCCACCATGGCGACGAAACCCGCCGGGAAGGCTGCATCCAGTCCGAATGCGGTCGGGTCGATCGCCGAGCCGGCCAGCGCCCCGAGCAGCGTCCCGATGTTCCAGAAGGCGTAGACCGACGAGCCGGTGATCCAGAACGCCACTCGTCGGAGTTCGGGAGTCGGCTGAGCGGTCGACATCGCCGTCGACTCGTCGATCGTCAGTTGTGCGGCCACCAGTCGGCTCCACGGCCGACCCGGGAGATTCGGTGCCATCGCCAAGCCGTACACACCGTTCCTGGCCGCCAGCAACATCGCCCCGCCGAGCGCCGAGCCCGTCGACCCTCCCCCGTCGACGACACTGACCGCCGTGAACTGCGACGCTCCGGTGAACACCAGCAGTGACATCGCACAGGCTTGGAGCACCGAGCCACCCGCTGCGACCGCCCCGACCCCGAACACGATGCCGAACGCGCCGACCACGGCGCCGAGCGTGATGCTCGCGGTGACGACCTGACGGGTCGCCTCGTCGTCCGACCCGGCGACCGGGTCGACCGATCGAAACGAGAGGCGCCGCACGTCGGCAGGCTAACCATCGACGACCACGCGAATCGCGGCCACTCGGGCGCCGCACCCGATCACGACAGCGCGCCGTCGCGCTCGGTAGCGTGCCGCCCGTGCGGATCCTGATGCTCTCCTGGGAGTATCCACCGACCTCGACGGGCGGAATGGCCGCCCACGTCGACGGTCTCGCTCACGGTTTGCAACGACACGGTCACGATGTCGTGGTCGTGACCAGGCGAACTCCCGGCACCGAGGTCGACAGCGAGTCGTCCGGGCTCCGGGTCCTCCGCCCGGACACCGACCTCCCCTGGCTCCCCGATGACCCGATCGCTGCGACGGCATCGGCGAACCACCACCTCGTCGCCGTCACGGCGCTCCTGGGCGACTGGCACCCCGACATCGTCCACGCTCACGACTGGGGCGTCGCATGGGCCGCCGACGTCGTCGGCGCCTTGTACGCCGTGCCGATCGTGACGACGTTCCACGGGACCGAGCGCGGACGGCACGGCGGGCACCTCGCACCCGGACGACAGACCGACATCAACAGCATCGAATGGTGGCAATCGGCACGTTCGCGTCGGGTCATCGCCGCCACCCGCCTCATGATCACCGACATCGTCGACGGGTTCGAGATGGATCCCGACCACGTCGTGCGGATCCCGATCGGCATCGATCCGGGGTGGTGGGAGTCCAACGACGGGGTCGCCACGACCCGACGGCGGGGTCTGGTCTTCACCTGGGGGCGCGTCCAGTACGAGAAGGGATTCCAGGTGCTCGCCCGCGCGATCGGCTCCTTGCGCCATCGCGTCGAGGGGCTCGAGTGCACGATCGCCGGTCGCGGGAGCTTTCTCCCCGAACTCCAGTCGCAGATCGACATCGCCGGCGTCGGTGACCTGATCGAGGTCCCGGGCTTCCTCTCCGATCACCAACTCCGACAGCACCTCCACGAGGCGGGATGCGTCGTGATCCCCTCGCTGTACGAACCATTCGGGGTGGTGGCGCTCGAAGCACTCGCCGGCGGTGCCCCGCTCATCGTCGCCGACACCGGAGGTCTCGCCGAGCTCGTCGGTGGCACGGGAGCGGCGCTCACGTTCGAACCCGGCAACGCTGCCGAACTCGCCGACCGGATCGAGCAGGTCCTGACGGACACGACACTGGCCGATCGCCTGGTCGAAGCCGGCCGCAACTTGCTCCGTGACAGCTATTCGTGGGACGCCATCGCCCTGCGGACGCTCGACGTCTACCGAGCGGCCCGCGACGTCGGCTGACGGACTCGTCAGGTTCCGGTGAACTCGGCCTTGCCGGGCCCGTGCTCGAGGAAGCTCCGCACCCCGATCTGGCTGTCCTCGGTGCGGAACGACTCGATGAACAACTCCTGCTCGACGAGCAGCCCGCCACTCAACGGGAGCGACAACCCCCGATCGATCGCCTGCTTCGCGAACGCCTGCGAGAGCACGGCGCCGCGGGCGCACTCGGCGGCGAGACCGAATGCGCGCTCGTGCAGCGACTCGTTCGGCACCACCTCGTCGGCGAGGCCGATGCGCAACGCTTCGTCGGCGCGTACCTGTCGACCCGTGATGCAGATCTCCTTCGCCCGGCTCGGGCCGACGGCGCGAGCCAGACGCTGCGTACCGCCACCCCCCGGAATCGTCCCCAGCAGGATCTCGGGCTGGCCGAAGACCGCCTTCTCGCCGGCGATGCGGTAGTCGCAGGCGAGCGCCAACTCGCACCCGCCACCCAGGGCGTACCCGGACACGGCCGCAATGACGAACCGTGGGACCGCAGCGAGCGCATCGAACGCCGCATGGATCCGGGCCGTGATGCCGACCGCCTCGGTGGCACCACCGAACTCGCTGATGTCCGCACCTGCAGCAAAGATCCGCTCACCACCGGTCACCACCACCGCCCCGGGTGGTTCGGCGGTGAGGTCATCGGCGATCTCGTGGAGTCGGGCGACCACTGCCGCCGACAGCGCGTTCACCTTGCCGTTCGCGAGCGTGACCACGGCGACGCCGTCGTCACGTCGTTCGAGCAGTACCGGGGGTGCGGTCGAGTCGTCTGACATGTCCCCATGATGCCCGCTCGGACCCGGCGCGGTCGACATCGGACGCCGCCCCGACCATCAGATCCCGGCGAGCATCTCGTCGGCTGCCGACCAGGGATCGACCGCTTGGTCCGCCACGGCCACCAACAGTTCGTCCCACCGCTCACCGGTGCAGAGTTCCCGCGCCCGCTCGCGCAGTCGGTTCGCGACGATTTCGCGGAGCTCCTCGCCCGACCTGAACGCCCGCCGGGCGGCGAGCACCCCGCTGGCCTCGGCGTGCGCTCGATGGGCCAGGACCGCATCCCACACCGCCGCCACACCCTCACCGCTCGACGCCACCGTCGGCACGATCGGAGGCCGCCACGCATCGGGAGGGAGGTCGGACAGTTCGAGCATCTGCTCGAGGTCGCGGCGGGTCTCCTCGACGCCCTTGCGATCGGCTTTGTTGATCACGAACACATCGGCGATCTCCATGAGCCCCGCCTTGTTCGCCTGCACGCTGTCTCCCCAACCCGGATTCACCACCACGATCGTCGTGTCGGCTTTCCCGGCGACCTCCACCTCGACCTGGCCGACACCGACGGTCTCCACCAGGATCCAACGTCGCCCGAGGGCATCGAGGAGTCGGACGGCTTCGGGTGTGGCGAGCGACAAGCCGCCGAGGTGACCGCGGGTCGCCATCGACCGGATGAACACTCCGGGATCGGTTGCGTGGTCCTGCATCCGCACCCGGTCCCCGAGGATCGCTCCGCCGGTGAACGGGGACGAAGGATCGATGGCCAACACGGCCACCTCGAGGTCGAGAGCACGGAGGTGTCCGATCGTCGCACTCGTCAAGGTGCTCTTCCCGGCGCCCGGCGCGCCGGTGAGCCCGATGGTGTACCCCGACCCGCTCCTCGGATGGGCGAGCCGACCGACCCGACGCGATGGCTCGCCACCTCGTTCGATCAGCGACAGCAACCGTGCCAGCGCCCCGCGGTCACCGTCGAGCGCGGCAGCGAACAGCACATCGGGATCGTTCGAGCGGGGCATCAGGCCGTTCCGTCGATCGCCGCCTCGGCATCGGCGACGTTGACGACTTCCGTGACCCCGTCGACGCGGTCGCGCATGATCCGCTCGATGCCGCCCTTCAGCGTCTGCGTCGAGACCGGGCACGTGCCACAGGCCCCGACCAGGCGGACCGAGACCACGCCGGTCGCCTCGTCGACGTCGACGAGTTCGATGTCGCCGTGATCGGCCTGGAGCGCGGGACGGATCACTTCGATACAGGCTTCGACTTGTGCACGCATGCCACCCGACATTCAACCAGCAAATCCCCGTACGATGACCAGACATGAGCAGACGGTCCGAGCCGACATGACGGTGCTCGCACACCAGGGCGGATGGGACGAGATCCTGCTCGTGGCCGGGCCGATCGTGGTCATCATCGCCGTACTGGCGGTCGTGAAGCGTCGGGTCGACGCCAGCGGACCGGCCTCTGACGGCACCGAACGACCAGCGAACTGAGCGGGGCGCGTCAGCCGCTGTGCTCGATGTCGGCGCCCACCGACCGAAGGCGCCCGACGAGATCGTCGTAGCCACGGTCGATGTGATGGACGCCGGTGATCGTCGTCGTTCCCTCGGCAGCGAGTCCGGCCACCACCATCGCTGCGCCGGCGCGGATGTCGTGGGCTCGCACGTCGGTACCGATCAGCCGATCGACGCCCCTCACCACGGCGTGGTGTCCCGTCATGCGGACGTCGGCACCCAGGCGCTGGAGTTCCTCGACGTAGCGGAATCGGCCCGGATAGAGGTTCTCGGTGACGATGCCGGTGCCCTCGGCGACCGACAGCATCGTGATGATCAGCGGCTTGTAGTCGGTGGCGATGCCCGGGTACGGCAGCGTGGCGATGTCGGTCGAACGCATCCGCTCCGGAGCGATGACCCGGAAGCCGTACGGGAGCGATCGGAACTCGAGCCCCATGTCACCGAATCGGGCGAGCGCCATGCGCATGTGTTCGGGCTTGGCGTTCAAGAGGTCCAACTGGCCGCCGGACACTGCACACGCGGCGATGTACGTCGCCGCCTGGATCCGATCCGGCACCGTCTCGTGCTCGACACCGCAGAGCGCCGACCCCGACACACCCGTCACCCGCAACGTCGACGTGCCGATCCCGTCGATCCGAGCTCCCATCGACACGAGGAACTCGCACAGGTCGATGATCTCCGGCTCGCGTGCCGCATTGCCGATCGTCGTCACGCCGTCGGCGAGCACGGCGGCGGTCAGGAGATTCTCCGTGGCACCCACACTCGGGAACTCGAACACCACGTCGGCACCCCGGAGCCCATCGGATCGGGCCTCGACGAACCCGTCGCCGAACCGGAACTCGGCACCCATCTGCTCGAGCCCGGCGACGTGGAGATCGATCGGCCGCGATCCGAAGTCGTCACCGCCCGGCAACGCCAGGTGGACGAACCCGAAGCGGGTCAGCAGCGGCCCGAGTACGTTGATCGACGCCCGGATCCGCTCCGCCAACGACCAGGGAGCGACGGGTTCGATCCGACCGTCGTTGTCGATGGTGACCACACCGGGTTCGTCGGTGTCGACCCGAAGCCCCAGACCACGGAGCAGATCGGCCATGATCCCGACGTCAGCGATCTCGGGCACGTTGGTCAGCTCGTAGTGCCCGTCGGCCAACAGTGCCGCAGCCATCAGCTTGAGCACCGAGTTCTTGGCACCGGGGACGAGCACCTCGCCGTGGAGCGACGGTCCACGGCGGACGGTGATTCGGCGCTCGCCCTCGGCTCTCGACACGGCGCACAGTATGCCGACCAGGTCGGGCCGAGAGCCGCATAGCATCCTGGCGGTGGGCCGGCGAACGATCACCCGGACCTGGCCCGACGACGATCACCACCGTCGGGTCGTGTGTGTCCCGAGGACCGACCTCGTCGCCGAGCGAGCAGACGGCGACAGCAGGTTCGTCCAGGACATCGGCCCGTTCGAGCTGTACGAACGACGGATCGAGCGGATCTCCGGGACGATCACGGAGACCACGTCGTACCGACTGACCATCCCCTGGTTCGCCGTGCTCTTCGCACTCCCGGTCCGCTGGGCGATCGAACGGCGGGGCACGATCCACCGGACGAAACCCCCGTGGTGGGCACCTCCGGACCGGATCGACGCCCGCCAAGCCCTCGTGCTCGGTCTGCTGGCCGCGGCGTCGATGTCGGCGGCGTTCACGAACACCCTGTTCACCCAGACCGCACAGTTCGCCGCCGACGATTTCGGAGTCGGCGACACCGGGTTCGGGAACGCGATGAGCCTCGTCCGGGCCGGCATCGTCATCGCGCTTCCGCTCGCTGCACTGGCCGACCGAATCGGTCGGCAGCGGGTGATGCGGATCGTCGCCTGGGCGGCACCCACGACGTGCGCTCTCGGTGCGATCGCTCCGAACTTCCCGTTCCTCGTGGCGACGCAATCGATCGGACGGCCGCTCGGACTCGCCCTCGACTTCCTCATCGCCGTGGTGATCGCCGAGGAGATGCCGAGGAACAGCCGCGCCTACGCCGTGAGCGTCATGGCCATGGCGAGCGGTCTCGGTGCCGGGATCGCAGTGATGGCGCTGCCACTCGCCGATCTCGGACCCGACGGCTGGCGCCTCGTCTACGTCCTGACGCTGGTCTGGCTCGCCGTCGCCTACGACGTCACCCGGCGCCTGCCCGAGACCGACCGGTTCCTCCGACCCCATGTGGTCGCCCCGCGGCTCGACCGGCGGCGCCTCGCCACGATCGCGGCCGTCGCCATCGGCGCCAACTTCTTCGTCGCCCCGGCGAGCGCCTTCCAGAACCGGTACCTGGACGAAGTCCGTGGGTTCAGCGCCTCGACGATCGCCCTGTTCACACTCGTGACGGCGACACCGGCCGCGCTCGGTCTCGTCGTCGGTGGGAAACTCGCCGATGTCCGAGGGCGCCGACGACTCGTCGCGGTGGGCCTGCCGGCCGCTACCGGCCTCGTCCTCCTGTCGTTCGTCGTCGGTGGCGCACCCATGTGGTTCGCCGCCTTCGGCGGAGGGTTCGTCGGTGGGATCGCCTACCCGGCCCTCGCCGTCTACCGGGCCGAACTGTTCCCGACCGGAAACCGTGGCCGGGCTGCAGGGCTCCTCACCGCCGCCGCCTTGCTCGGTGGCATCGGAGGGCTGCAGGTCGTCGGTCGCCTCCTCGATCGGGGAATGTCGTACGGCACCGTGATCGGACTCACGGCGATCGGTCAGGTGGTGGCCGTGGCCGTGGTCTGGTTCCGATTCCCCGAAACGGCCCATCGATCGCTCGAGGAGCTCAACCCCGAGGATCCTGTGTGATCCCGGCGCCGTCAGACGACGGCACCGAGGAAGTCGACGACGGCGCCGGCGATGGTGTGGTCCGATCCGGCGAGATCGTGACCCCGTCCTTCGATGAACAGGTGGCGGACCTTCGCACGACGAGGCATGGTCGCGGTCCATCGAGCGAGCTCGTCCGGTGAACCGAATCGATCGCGGTCCCCGGAGATGAACAACGTCGGAACTCCGATCGACACCAGGTGCTCGACACGGAGCCGGTCGGGGTGTTTCGGCGGGTGGAGCGGGTAGCTGACCAGCACGAGACCCCTCAATCGAGGCGGGGCCGGTCGGCCATCGGCGCCGGCGGCGACCAGCGAGCACATGCGCCCGCCCATCGATCGACCACCGAGCACCAACGGCTCGTCGGGCGGCACGTCGTCGATCGCTCGACGGACGGCATCGAGCAGGACCGGGGTTCGATCCGGTGCCCGACGTCCGGCGAGCCGGTACGGGAAGTCGAGACGTCGACACGGATGAGGATCGACCCATCGCTCGATGGCCCGGAGCGACGAGTGCGACGCGTCAGAGCCCGCTCCCGGGAACAGCAGGAGCATCAGGCTCCCTCGGCGCTCAGGATCCGACGAGCTTCGTTGAGGTCGAGGATCGCACGGCTCGCGTCGACGGCGGCTCCGCCGTGGTCGGGATGTACGTCGCGCATCCGACGCCGGTACTGCTTCGTGACGTCGCGTTTCGACGGCGTTCCGCCGTCGGCCGGGAAACCGAGGATCTCCCTCGCCCATGCGAGCGGGTCGGCGAGCGCACTCAGAGCGGTCGAGTTCGACCCGGCGAGGTGAGCAATGAGCGCTGCGCCGATCGGGCCCTTCCACATCGCTGCTTTGTCGAGGACGGGCGCCACGATTCGTCGGCTGGACCGCTCGAGACGCTCCACGGCGTACACGGCTCCGAGCACCTGCGCCAGGTCGCTCCCCGTCGACCCGAAGTCGAACGAGACGTCCTCACCCTCGCCGATCATGCGATGTCGGCTCACCGCGAGGCCGTGTCGGTCGACTTGGAACCGATGCCGGAGTCGCGGCTGCACGATCCGCTCACTCCGCTCCACCTGACGGATCAATCGCTTCACGTCGGCCTGCAGCTCGGCGTCGACGCCACGGATGTGGTGGGCGACCACCGCTCCGAGGAGCAGGCCACCGAAACCCGGTGGCGGATCGACCGGCAGGACGAGATGGCCCAATGCGACCCGGCGGGTCGGGACGGCGGGTCGAGTGTGGAACACCTCGAGCTCGGCGAGCAGCACGGCCCAGACGGTACACGGACGGTTCGGAACTGTCCCTTCCTCCGAGCCGTCGGGAACGGCGTCGGCGAGTCAGACCCAGGGCCGGCAGGCGTCCCGCAACTGTTCAGCGGCATCGAGGATCACGTCGACATCGGCACCGTCCTCGAACGCCGTCACGACGGCCCGAGCCCGCTCCACGATCGTGCGCCAGGATCCGACCGGGAGGCCGAAGGGTGGGACCTCCGGCGACAGGAGGGGCACCAACTCGAGCAACGCGACGCGCGGAGCGGCGCTGGCCAGATCCCGGACGAGTCGATCACTGTGCCGATGCAGATCGTGCAGGGCGCCGTCCGGTGCGTCGGCGTCCTCGTCGAGCGAGGCGACCTCGCCCGATTCGATGGCATCGAGCAGGTCGTCGACGACGTGCTCGGCATCCGCCGCGACGAGCAGGGTCCGCCCCTCCCAGGTGTGCGGGATCTCGGCGTCGATCAGGGACTGCTGCAGACTCGCGATGTCACGATCGGGCCACTCGTCCAGTCCGAACTCGGTCGTGGCGGCGTCGATCGGCAGCGGCACGGGAAACGGCCCGATCTCGGCTTCGAGTTCGTCGAAGAGTGCATCGACCACGTCCTCGAGTTCCTCGGGCACCACCACCTCGTCACCGGCCCACGCGTGGGGCACGCCGCGTTCGGCCAAGGTTTCGGCGAGTTCACCCCGCTGGTCGAAGTTCCATCCAGCGAGGTCGTAGTGCACCTTCGGCCGATCGGGATCGCTCGGGTCGAACTCCGTGTCCGGCGGCCCGCCGGGCAGCGCCCGGGAGCTCTGTTCGGCACCATCGTCACCGGTACGACTCGAGAACACCATGGCACGGACGCTACCGCGCTGCGCGGGGCCGATACCCCACCACCCACCGCAGTTCGCTACGGTGGGCTCCATGCCAAGTCCGGCGGCGCAGCGTCCCGACCGCAACCTGGCGATGGAACTCGTGCGGGTCACGGAGTCGGCGGCGCTGGCCGCAGCCCGCTGGGTCGGTCGGGCGAACAAGGAAGGTGCCGACGGCGCAGCCGTCGACGCGATGCGCCTCAGCTTGTCCAGTGTGCAGATGGACGGCATCGTGGTCATCGGTGAGGGCGAGAAGGACGACGCCCCGATGCTGTACAACGGCGAACACGTCGGCGACGGCAACGAACCTCTCGTCGACGTGGCGGTCGACCCGATCGACGGCACCACGCTCACGGCCAAGGGTCTCAACAACGCCCTGTCGGTGATCGCCGTGGGGGAACGCGGGTCGATGTTCAATCCCGGACCCTCGTTCTACATGGACAAGATCGCGGTCGGACCCGACTGCGCCGGTGCGATCGACATCACGGCGAGTCCGACACAGAACCTGCGCTGGATCGCGAAGTCGAAGCAGGAGAGCGTGCGCGACTTGACCGCCGTCATCCTCGATCGCCCGCGACACGCCGAACTCATCGACGAGGTCAGGGCCAGCGGCGCTCGCATCCGACTCATCAACGACGGCGACATCTACGGGGCGATCGCCAGCGCCTGGCCCGACGCCGGCGTCGACGTGCTGTTCGGGATCGGCGGCACTCCCGAAGGGGTCATCTCGGCCGCGGCACTGAAGGCGATGGGTGGCGAACTCCAAGCCAGGTTCTGCCCGCAATCCGAGGCCGAACGCTCGGCGATGGTCGACTCGGGGTACGACCTCGATCGGGTGTTCACCCAGGACGACCTCGTCCAGGGCGACAACTGCTTCTTCGCCGCAACCGGACTCACCGATGGACAACTCCTCCGTGGTGTCCGTTTCGACGCCCGAGGGGCTCGGACGCAGAGCCTCGTGATGCGGTCACGGAGCGGCACCGTCAGGTTCATCGACGCCAGGCACCGGGTCCGCAAGCTGCAAGAGTTCAGCGCGATCGACTACACCTGACGACGCGGCCCGTCAGCCGTGCTGTGACCGTCCGCGGTCCTGGATCGTCGTCCGCTCGGCAGCCAGCCTGGCCGGGTCGAATCGCCTCGCCCACTCCGTCGAGTACGTCGCCTCGGCGGCGAGGGCCGGAGCGTCCGTCGGTGCGGCGGCGACCCGATACGCCTCTCTGATCCCCGCCAGCCCGTCCGAGGGCACGGACACGACATCGAGTGCCAGCGCTCGGGCGCGGTCGAGCAACGACCCGTGTGGCACCACCTCGTTCACGAGACCCCATGCGAGCGCAGTGGCCGCATCGACGGCGTTTCCGGTGAAGCTCATCTGCCGAGCCCGGCGGATCCCGATCGCCTGCGGCAGGAGCACCGTCAGGCCCCATCCCGGCATCACGCCGACCCGGGCATGGGTGTCGGCGAAGGTCGCCCGCTCGCTGGCGACCAGGAAGTCGCACTGCAGGGCCAACTCCAAGCCGCCCGTGATCGCGGGGCCGTTGACGGCTCCGATGACCGGCTTGGAGACATCACCGAGCGGCGAGCCACCGACGACACCGCCGCCGAGGCCCGAGGAGCCGAGTTCCTTCAGGTCGAGGCCGGCACAAAACGCCGGATCGGCGCCCGTGAGCACCACGGCCCCGACCTCCGGGTCGGCATCGAGCTCGCCGAGCACCGCCGGGATCGCCGCTCGGAGTCGCCGGTCGAGGGCATTTCGGGCTGCCGGCCGGTGCAGCGTCACGACCGCGATCCGTTCGCCGATCTCGACCTCGATGACGTCATCCATGGACGCATCGTCCCACATGGCCGTCACGAACGTTGGACGAGCGATGACACCCGACGACGGATCCAACGGGGCGTGACGTTGGCGACACCCGTCAGCATCCGGTACTGGGGTCCCGGCACGGCGATCGCCCGATTGGCGATGACCGCTTCCAGGCCGGTTCGTGCCACGAGATCCGGGGACGTCCAGGCGAAGGCCGGGAACCGGTCGACGTAGCTCGTGGTGTTGCTCACCGACTGGAACTCGGTCCTCGTCAGACCGGGACACAGCGCCGTCACGTGGACCCCGGCGTACGCCACCTCCTGGTGAAGGCTTTCGGTGAGGCTGGTCACGTACGCCTTGGTCGCCGCGTAGACCGCGAGACGGGGTGCGGGCTGGAACCCTGCGATGCTCGAGACGTTCAGCAGCCACCCACGGCGCCTCGGCACCATCGCAGCGAGCGCCGCATGGCTCAGGCGGGTGAGACCGCCCACGTTGAGTCCGATTTCGTCGGCGAGTCGCTCGGCGTCGAGATCGACGAACGGACCGGACGTGCCGAACCCGGCGTTGTTCACGACCAGGTCGATCGGGCGCCGCGGATCACCGATGCGCTCCGCGACCCGTTCGAGGTCGTCGGAGTCCTGGAGATCGGCGGCGACCACCTCGGTCCCCGGATGACGTTCGGCGAATCGTTCCAACCGGTCCGCTCGCCGGGCGACGACGACCACGCGAACACCGGCGGAGGCCAGTGACGCAGCGAGCACCTCCCCGATGCCCGACGATGCGCCCGTGACGAGAGCCGTGGCGAACGGATACCGATTCGAATCGCGACGTGCCGTCACACGCCCACGCCGGCGGCGTTCAGGCGAGCATGAGCCCGACCGAGTGCGCTCACCGCTTCGGCGTCGTGTTCGTGGCGGAGTCGCTCTTCGGCGCGTTCCTTGGCTGCCCGAGCGCGCTCGACGTCGACCTGCGAGCCGAGTTCGGCGGCATCGGACAGGATCGAGACCTTGTTGTTGCTGACCTCGACGAACCCGCCGTGCACGGCGATGTCCTCGATCGCTCCGCCGGTCAGGAACACCCTGGTGTGGCACTCGGTGAGTGCGCCGAGGAATGCCGCATGCCCGGGCTGGAACGCGATCTCGCCACCGCCGAGGGTACGCGTGATCACCATCGTCGCCTGCCCGGAGTACAACACCCGCTCCGGTGACACGACCTCGACGGTCATCGGGTCCGACATCAGGACTCCTGCAGGGCCTTGGCCTTGGCCAGGACCTGCTCGACACCGCCGACGTTGAGGAACGCCTGCTCGGGCACGTCGTCGAGGTCGCCGCGCAGGATCGCCTCGAAGCTCTCCACGGTCTCCTGCACCGGCACGAACTCGCCGTCGATACCGGTGAACACCTTGGCGACGTAGAACGGCT
>JBMUCX010000004.1:0-46518 GCA_049458915.1 Ilumatobacteraceae bacterium | reverse complement strand
TTCCAGGGCGATGCCTGGCGCGAACTGCTGCGCAGCTGACCGGATCGCTCAGTCGGCGACGAAGCCGGGCCAGTTCCGCATGTAGGTGACGAAGGCGTCCGACAGGCCTTCGGCGCGCAGCGTGCTCTCGGACACCGGGATTCGTCGCGGTTCGAAGCGGGCATCGGCCCGCAGGCGTTCGGGATAGTCGTGGTGCAGGATCGCCACCCGGCCGAGGACGACGACGTCCACGCCCGCATCGAGTACCCACCGGACGTCGGCCGGGTCGTGGATCTTGCCGGCCACACCGAGCCTGACGTCGCCGCGAGGCAGTCCGGCGAAGATCTCGAGCAGGGTCCTCCCGGCATACCCGGACTCCACCGGTTCCTTGAACACGTCCCACAGCGACATGTCGATGAAGTCCACCGCCCCACCGTCCACGATCCGGCCGAACACCTCGATCACCTCGTCGAGCACCATCCCGAACCGTTCGGGCGAGAGCCGGACGGCGAGGTGGAAGTCGGGGCGGCATTCCCGGCGGACGCCGTCGATGATCTCGAACAACAGGCGCGACCGGTTGTCGAGCGACCCGCCGTACTGGTCGGTCCGATGGTTGATCTCGGCCGACAGGAACTGGCAGATGATGTAGCCGTGGGCGCCGTGCAACTCGACGCCGTCGAAGCCGGCCCGCTCGGCGCGGACCGCAGCGGCGACGAAGTCGTCACGAAGTTGCTCCACCTCGGCGAGTTCGAGGCCCCGGGCGCCGTGCTCGGGGTCGTCGGACGGACAGACCGGCTGGTCGGCGTTGAGGCCGACGGGGACGCGGTTGCCGCCGTGGTGCAACTGGGCGATCGCCAGGCTCCCGGTGGCGCGGATCTCCGACGCCAGTCCGGTCAGCGCCTCGATCTGGTCGTCGCGGCAGATGCCGAGCTGGCCGGGGAACGCCCGGCCGTTCTCCTGGACGTGTGCCGCTGCGGTCATCGTCATGCCGAAGCCCCCGGTCGCCCGCATCGTCAGCCAGTGGCGCTCGGCGTCGGACAGGGTGCCGTCGTCGTGGCTCTGCTGGTTGGTGAGGGGGGCCAGCATGAACCGGTTGGGCATCCTCGACCCGTGGAGGAACGACAGCGGCTCGAACGGAGAGGTCATGTTCCGAGTCTGGCAGCGTCGGCCGGTGCGCGTCGGGGCTCGGTGCTGTGCCACGATGCCCGCATGGAGCGGTCGACGGTCGGCCCCCCGGGCGATGGAGGGCGATTCGACGCCGAGACCTCGGTGGAGCCCACTGCGCCGGGCCGATGGGTCACGCTGCCCACCGACCGCTGGAGCATCGGGTCCACCGCGAACGGTGGGTATGCCGTGTCGCCCGTGCTCCGAGCGGCGTCGGAACTCGGTGGCTTTCCCGACCCGTGGTCGGTGACGACGCACTTCCTCGCTCCACTTCAGCCCGACGGTTCGCAGGCCGAGGTGTCGGTCGAGTCGGTGAAGGTAGGTCGGACCACTGCGGTCGTCCGCGGTCGCCTCCGCCATGCCGACCGTGATCGGCTCGAGGTGTTGGCGACCTTCGGTGATCTCACGCGATCGGCAGGTGATGCCCGCGACGTGATCGACGCGCCGCCACCGCAGATCCCGTCGCCCGAGTCGTGCATCGACCGATCTGAACTGGCCCAGGGTGTCGACCTGCCGATCCTGGAACGACTCGACGTCCGGATCCACCCCGACCGGGCGGGCGGTTCGGGTCCCGATGCGGTCATGGAGGGGTGGATCCGTTTCGCCGACGGAACCGCTCCGAGTGCGTTGGCGATGGTGCTGTTCGCCGATGCCTTCCCGCCGTCGCTGCTCGCCCGGTTCGGTGCCGTCGGCTGGGTGCCGACCCTGGAGTTGACCGTACAGGTACGTCGTCGGCCGGTGTCGGGGTGGATCCAGGCTCGTTTCGAGTGCGACGACCTCGTCGACGGACGGATGGTCGAGTCCGGTCACCTCTGGGATGAATCCGGTGCCCTCGTCGCCAGGTCCCGGCAGTTGGGCCTTCTCCGTCCGAGTTGACGCCGATCTCCTCCCGCTGGTGACGCCCCGAACCGAATTTTGTGGCAGCGAACGCGGCACTTTTCGTCACATCGGCTGCCACAGAATTCGGAAGTGGCCGTTGTGGCAGCATCGACGCCCGGATCGGCGAGTTCTGCTGCCGCAAAATGATCAGGGGGAGTGGTCAGGGGGTGCGCTTTTGGAGGTTGGCCCACTCGTCGCGCAGGCCGACCGTTCGGTGGAACAGCATGTGTTCGCGCAGGTCGTGGGCGAAGTACCCGATTCGTTCGAACTGGACCACTGCACCCGGTTCGGTCTCGGCCAGCGCTGCTTCGACCCGGCAGCCGGTGACCACCTCCCGGGACGTCGGATCGACGTCGTCGAGAGGGTCGCCCGTCTCACTGCCGGGCACCTCGGCGGTGAACAGTCGCTCGTAGAGCGCCACGGTCGCCTCGGCGGCGTGCGCCGCCGAGACCCAGTGCATCGTCGACTTGACCTTGCGGCCGTCGGGGGCGGAGCCGCCGCGGGTCTCGGGATCGTAGGTGGCGAGCACGGTGGTGACGGTGCCGTCGTCGTCGGTCTCGTAGCCGGTGCAGGTGATCAGGTACGCGCCTCGCAGCCGCACCTCGCGACCGGGTGTCAGCCGGAAGTACTTCGGCGGAGGGTCGGCCATGAAGTCGTCCTGTTCGATCCACAACTCTCCGGAGAACGCCACCAGGCGGGTGCCGTCGGCATCGTTCTCGGGGTTGTTGACGATCTCGAAGTGCTCGACCACCGGCTCGCCGGCCGAGTCGGCGGGCCAGTTCGTGAGCCGGAGTCGCAGCGGCCGCAGCACCGCCATCCGTCGTTGGGCGGAGCGATTCAAGTCGGTCCGGACGAACGATTCGAGGAGTTCGATCTGGTGGCGGCTGTTCGTACGGGCCACCCCGATGAAGGCACAGAAGTCCCGGATCGCAGCGGCGGGATACCCGCGACGCCGCAGGGCCCGGAGGGTCGGCAACCGAGGATCGTCCCAGCCATCGACGACGCCGTCACTCACCAGTTGGGCGAGCTTTCGCTTCGACGTGACGGTGTGGGTCAGCTCCAGACGCGCGAACTCGGTCTGGTACGGCTGCTCGTGGGGGAGGGGCAGTTGCTCGAGGTACCAGTCGTACAGCGCTCGGTGACTGTCGAACTCGAGGGTGCACAGCGAGTGGGTCGTTCCTTCGATGGCGTCGCTCTGGCCGTGGGCCCAGTCGTAGGTCGGGTAGATCACCCAACGATCGCCGGTCCGGTGGTGGTGCCCTCGCCGGATCCGGTACATGACCGGGTCGCGCAACTGCATGTTCTCGTGCTGCATGTCGATCTTGGCGCGCAGCACGTGCGAACCGTCGGGGAACTCGCCGTCGCGCATGCGTCGGAACAGATCGAGGTTCTCCTCGACGTTTCGATCGCGGTGGGGTGATTCGATGCCCGGCTTGCCGTACCCGCCGCGCTGCGCACGGATCGTCTCGATGTCCTGGTCGTCGACGTAGGCCTTGTCGTCTCGGATCAACAGTTCGGCCCAGGCGTACAACTGCTCGAAGTAGTCGCTGGCGTACAGCACCTCGTCCGGGCGGTAGCCGAGCCACGCGAGGTCCTCGATGATCCCGTCCACGAACGAGGTGTCCTCGGTGTCGGGGTTGGTGTCGTCGAACCGGAGCTTGCAGGTCCCCCCGAACTCGGCGGCGAGTTCGAAGTCGAGCGTGATCGCCTTCGCATGACCGATGTGGAGGAATCCGTTCGGTTCGGGCGGGAAGCGGGTCTGGACCCGTCCGCCGAACCGGTTCTCGTCGACGTCACGGCGGACGAGGTCGCGAACGAAATCGGTTCGCTCGTCGGGCGACGTGCCGGTCGTCCCGGGTGTCGATCCGGGAGTCGTCCCGGGTGTCGTTTCGGTCGTCTCGTCGCCGGCCATCACGGCCCCAGTATGGCGACACCTCCTGGCGAACCGCTGCTGAAGACCACCGTCCACGCCGACACCCGAGGCTGGCACTCGGTATCCTCGACTGCCAGGATGTTGGACGAACGTAAAGCTGCGATCCTGAGCGCTGTCGTTCAGGAGTACATCACCACCGCTCAGCCGGTCGGGTCGTCGCACATCGCCGCAGCATCGGGCGTCGGCGTGTCGTCTGCGACGGTACGCAACGAGATGGCCGTGCTCGAGCAGGAGGGGTACCTCGCCCAGCCGCACACGTCGGCCGGCCGGATCCCGACCGACAAGGGTTACCGCTTCTTCGTCGACCGATTGGCCGGGCCGGGTCGCGTCGATGCCCAGGTGACGCGTCGGGTCGGTGAATTCTTCGAGGTGGCCCACGGGCGACTCGAAGAGATGCTGCACCAGACGTCGGACCTCTTGACCGGACTCACCAAGAATGCCGCCGTCGTGCTCGGCCCGAAGGCGGAGGCAGCGGTGATCCGAAGCGTGCAGGTCGTGCGGCTCGCGCCCTCGGCGGCGACGATCGTGCTGGTGTTCGGCAACGGGACGGTCGAGAACGAGGTCATCGAGATCTCCGAGGAGACCTCGGACGCCGTGCTCGCAGCGGCGACCGTCCACCTGTCGGCGGCCCTCGTCGGATCGACGATCGTGGCGGCCTCGGCGGTCCCCGCCAGTGGTGATGCAGCCGTCGACGCCCTGTGCGGTGCCGCACTCGACGCTGCCCGCTCAGCGGCGACGGACGACCACGTCTACGTCGGTGGCGCCTCGACGGTCGCTGAGTCCTTCGACGCGGTGGAGGTGGTCCGTCAGGTGCTCCACACCCTCGAACAGCAATTCGTCGTCGTCTCGTTGATCCGAGACATCGTCGATCGAGGGATGTCGGTGGCGATCGGTGTCGAACACGGCGTCGAGCCGCTGTCGGCCTGCTCGGTCGTGGTCGCGCCGGTGGTCGTGGCGGGCGAGCACGTCGGATCGGTCGGCGTGCTCGGGCCCACGCGAATGAACTACCCGCAGGCGATGGCCACGGTCGACATCGTCAGCGACCGACTCGCTCGGCGACTGGGAGAAGGCTGATGGCCGCTGATTTCTACTCGCTCCTCGGTGTCTCGCGCACGGCGACCGCCGAGGAGATCAAGAAGGCGTATCGCAAGAAGGCACGGCAACTCCATCCCGACGCCAATCCCGACGATCCCGAGGCGGCCGAGCAGTTCAAGGAACTGTCGAAGGCCTATGCGGTCCTGTCGGATGATCAGCAACGGGCTCGATACGACCAGTTCGGTGAGGCCGGTGTCGGCGGGTCGGCAGGGCCGTCCTTCGACGACCTGTTCGGCGGGGGTGGTCTCGGTGACATTTTCGACGCGTTCTTCGGCGGGGGAGGCGGGCCGTTCGGGGGTCGACGCGGGCCGTCGGGGCCGCCGCGTGGGCAGGACATGGAGGTCACCACCGACATCTCGTTCGAGCAGGCGGTGTTCGGTGCGCAGATCCCGGTCGAGCTGAAGTTGCCCGCTCGGTGCGACGAGTGTGACGGCACCGGCGCCGGCAGCGGCACCCAGCCGGTGCCGTGTTCGGACTGCGGAGGCAGTGGCCAGGTGCGGCGTGTCCGCCAGAGCGTCCTCGGACAGATGGTGTCGACGAGTCCCTGTAGCCGGTGCGGGGGACTCGGGGAGATCGTCACGACCCCGTGTTCGGTGTGTCGCGGTGAGGGCCGGATCACCGTCGACAAGACGTACAACGTCGAGGTGCCCGCCGGTGTCGTGAGCGGGAACACACTCCGCTTGCCCCGGCGGGGTGCGGTCGGTGCCCGGGGTGGCGGACAGGGCGATCTGTACGTCCACCTCCGTGTGCAGCCGCACGACCGGTTCCGGCGGGACGAGGACGATCTGGTCATCGACATACCGATCTCGATCGCTCAGGCGGCGCTCGGCACCAAGGTCGAACTCGCCACCCTCGATGGAGACGAGACGCTCGCGGTGCCGCCGGGAACCCAGCCGGGCCATGTCTTCGTGCTGCGCGGGCGGGGCGTCCCGCGACTTCACGGGCGCGGTCGCGGCGACCTCCGTGCCGTGATCAGGGTGGAGGTCCCGACCTCGCTGTCGGCCGAGGAGACATCGATGCTGGAGCGTTTCGCAGCGGGGCGTGGCGAGGCGGTGGGCGATCCGGGGAGCAGTCTGTTCTCGCGGATCAAGTCGGCGTTCACGTGACCCCTGACGAGCGACGTGCGCTTCGCATCGCGGCGGCCCACGTGATCGTCGACGACGTGACGACGCCGATGCTGAACGACGAGGACCGCCACCACCTCGAACGGGTGCTCCGTGTGGCGGCCGGTGCATCGGTCTCGGTGACCGACGGCCGCGGAGGATGGCGGTTGTGTCGCTTCGAGGGCGGTTCGGTCGTCCCGGCCGCCGAGGCGGTCGTCGAGGCGGCACCATCGAAGCCGATCACCGTGGCGGTGGCGATCCCGAAGCAGGACCGCCCCGAGTGGATCGTGCAGAAGTTGACCGAACTCGGTGTCGACCGGATCGTGTTCCTGGAGGCAGAGCGATCGGTGGTGCGATGGGACGCCGAGCGATCGGCACGACACCTCGCAAAACTCGAACGAGTGGCTCGTGAGGCCTCGCGCCAGTCGCGACGGGTCTGGCTGCCCGCGATCGAGGGCCAGGTGCCGGCGGCCCGGTTGCTGCCGTCGGCGGTGGCCGCTCACCCGACCGGGACCCCGGACGACGGATCGTCGCCGGTGGTCGCCATCGGCCCCGAGGGAGGCTGGACCGATCGGGAGTTGTCGCTGGCGACGGGCGTCGTGTCG
Source organism: Ilumatobacteraceae bacterium (assembly GCA_049458915.1). Classification (GTDB taxonomy): domain Bacteria; phylum Actinomycetota; class Acidimicrobiia; order Acidimicrobiales; family Ilumatobacteraceae; genus Ilumatobacter. The sequence continues at coordinate 39,760 of JBMUCX010000004.1, read as the reverse complement.
CTCGGGCCGACCGTGCTCCGGGTGGAGACCGCGGCATTGGCCGCGGCTGTCGTTCGGCGATCCATGGAACCCTGAATCTCGAAACGGTTCTTTGTTTCACGATGTGGCAGGATTTCGTCAAGTTGAACACGCTGCGTGGCAACTCTGATACGTTCGATGTCCTGGCCGACCGACGAGGAGCAGGACATGAGTCAGGTGGACGACGACGACGCCGGGTACAGCGTCCAGGTCGGTGAGCGTTTGCGGTCGATCCGCAAGCAAAAGCGTCTCTCGCTCCACGATGTCGAAGCTCAGTCGCAGCAGGAGTTCAAGGCGTCGGTCCTCGGCGCGTACGAGCGCGGAGAGCGTTCACTTTCGCTGCCGAGATTGGATCGGCTCGCCCAGTTCTATCGGGTGCCCGTCGACCAGCTGCTCCCTCGGCACGGCAGCGACCCGATCAGCGTCGACGAGACCGGTGCGCTCCGCCCGAAACTGGCCATCGACATTCTCAAGCTCAGCCAACTCCAGGGTGCGCCGTTCGAGATGCTGCATCGGTTCATGAGGATGATCCAGGTGCAACGCCAGGACTTCAACGGGCGGGTGCTCACCATCCGGGCCGATGACAAGCGTGCCATCGCAGCGATGCTCGACATCCCCGTGGATCAGGTCGCACTCCGCCTCGAAGCGCTCGACCTGGTGTTTCGTCCATCCGACGGGCGCTGACGCCGATTGACTGTCCACCGATGACGGTGGACCCCGCCACGCACCCGTTCGGGGTCTACGTGCACATCCCGTTCTGCGCGTCGAAGTGCGACTACTGCGCCTTCGCGACGTGGACCGACCGGCACCACCTGACCGAGGCCTACCTCGAGGCGCTCGCTCTGGAGATCGCCCGGGCGGTCGAGGCGGGTCTGCCGCTGGCGACGAGCATCTTCGTGGGAGGTGGCACGCCATCGTTGGTCGATCCCGACCGCCTGATGGACGTCGTGGCGGCGATCCCGACGGCCGGTGGCGCAGAGGTGACCGTCGAGTGCAATCCGGACGACGTGTCCGATGCGCTGCTGCGCCCGTACGTGGCGGCCGGAGTGAACCGCATCAGCCTCGGAGTGCAATCGATGGCCTCGCACGTGCTCGGCACGCTCGGTCGACGTCACGACCGGGCCAACGTCGAGCGAGCGGTGACGTCGATCCGAGATGCCGGTATCGCCACGTTCAACCTCGACCTCATCTACGGCGCTGCGGGTGAGTCGACGGCCGACTGGGCCGAGACACTCGACGCCGTGCTGACGCTCGACCCGCCACACGTCTCGGCGTACGCGCTCACCATCGAGCCCGGGACCCCGCTGGCCGGCCGGCCGGAGGCCCATCCGGACGACGACGACCTGGCCGACAAGTACGACCTCGCCGATGAGCGGTTGGTCCGGGCCGGTCGGTCGAACTACGAGATCTCCAACTGGGCGCTCCCCGGCCACGAGTGTCGACACAACCTGCTGTATTGGCGACAGCAGGACTACCGCGGCTTCGGCTGTGCGGCGCACTCGCACGAGGCGGGGCGCCGGTGGTGGAACGTGCGCACACCGGACCGATACGTCGAACTCGTTGCGAGCGGTGCGTCGACCGAGGCGGCGGGGGAGACACTCGACGAGTCGACTCGTCGATTCGAACGGCTCGAGTTGATGCTCCGGATGCGCGAGGGGGTACCGGTCGACGCACTCGACGGGCGAGCGTTGCCCGGGTTGGTCGAGCGTGTCGCCGACCGGTGGGTGTTGACGAGATCGGGTCGTCTGCTCGCCAACGAGATCGCAACCCGACTCCGGGTGTGAGAGGCCGCGTGGCCTGGTAGCTTTCGACACCGCTACGGGCGTATGGCTCAGTTGGTTAGAGCGCCACCATGACACGGTGGAGGTCCGAGGTTCGATTCCTCGTACGCCCACTCCCGGCAGCGAAGCGAATCACCGCTCGTGGTCGCCCTGGCGGTAGACGGCGGTGAGGTCGTCCAGGCGGGCTTTCGTCGATGGATCGATCGGCGACCCGACGGCAGCCACCGATGCAGCCAGTTGTTCGGGTCGACTCGCTCCGATGATCGGACTGGTCACGACCGGGTTGGCCAAACACCATTGCACGGCCAAGGTCGTCATGGGCGTACCGATCTCTTCGGCGACGGAGCGGATGTCGTCCACCGTGGCGAACATCTGCTCCTGCCAGTACCGCTCCTGGTACATCCCGCCGGCCCGTCCGAGCGTGAACCGACTGCCTTCGGTCGGCGAACCGGGGCGGTGCTTGCCCGAGAGCAACCCTCCGGCGAGCGGGTTGTAGGGGATCACGGCGACCTCTTCTTCGGTGCAGAGCGGGAAGAGTTCTCGCTCGTTCTCCCGGAACAGGAGGTTGTAGCGGGGCTGCACGCTCTCGAACCGAGCGATTCCGTTCACCTCGCTGCGTCCGATCGCCCGGGCGAGTTGGTACGCCAGGGTGTTGGAGCATCCGACGTAGCGGACCTTGCCCGCCGTCACCAGGTCGTCCATCGCCCGGAGTGTCTCGTCGATGGGCGTCGTCGGGTCCCAGAAGTGGATCTGGTACAGGTCGACGTAATCGGTCTGCAGGCGGGTGAGCGAGGCGTCGATGGCTCTCATGATGTTCTTGCGGCTGTTGCCCTGGTCCCAGGGGTTCGGACCCGTCCTTCCGAAGCACTTGGTCGCGAGCACCACGTCGTCGCGGCGGCGTCCGGGGTGACGCATCCACCGTCCGATCAATTCCTCGGTTCGGCCGATGGTCTCGACGGGCCCGCCGAGTGGGTACATGTCGGCCGAGTCGAAGAAGGTGATCCCGGCGTCGAACGCGGTGTCCATGATGGCGAACGACGTGTCGTCGTCGCACTGGAAGCCGAACGTCATCGTCCCGAGACAGAGGCGAGACACGTGCAGGCCGGTGCGTCCGAATCGGATCTGTTCCATGCCGCACCGTAACCCGGTCGGGTCGGGGCCGATCCCACCGGACGGGAGGCCGCTCCGACCGGCGGTCAGGTCGGAGGGGAGAAGGCCCAGACGTCGTTCTCGATCCGGAGGTAGTTGTCCGGGTCCGCGAAATCGAAGGTCTCGCGGTCGCCACCGAAGGTGAGGATGATCGGCCCGTCGTCGTCGATGACGATCGAGTCGAAGTCGTACCTCATGGCGGTCGGGTCGTCGCTGCCCCACGGCGTGGCCGGTAGCTCCTGCCAGGTGGCTCCGTCGGCGCTGATCCACATGTCGGTCGGGTTCTCGAGGAGTCCGAAGCCTCCGAAGCACAGGAACTGGTTGCCGACGAGATTGCACACGTGACCCGGCCGCGGGCTCCAACCGGCGGATGCAGTCACCTCGACCCACGTTGCGCCGTCCGAGGTGACCCACACGTCGTTGAAGTAGGGCGGGTCGCAGTCGGGAAGCGGTTCGCACGTGAATCCGTCCTCACCGCCGAACAGGAACAGCAGGCCGTCGCGTTCCACGGTCGCTCCGCCGGCACGCGGCTCCCAGGGCGCGGCGTCGGTCATCAGTTCCCAGTCCGCTCCGTCGGTGCTTCGCCACACGTCGTTGAAGTAGATGCGTGCCGGCCCGCCGGAGCCGACGATCGACGAGTCGTCGTTCTGCGAGCCGGCGAGCACGTAGATGTGGTCGCCGACCACCTCCGCGGACAGTCCGGCGCGGGGTTGCCACGGCGCATCGTCGGTGACCTGTTCCCACGTCACGCCATCGGGGCTGCGCCACACATCGTCGAAGAAGTTCGAGGTCGGGAGGAACTCGGGACACGGAGCGTCGGGATCGATGCCGAGTCCGGGCGGTGGCTCGAGCCCTTGCTCGAGCAAGGCGCAGAACGGATTCGGCTGAAGGCCGAAGTCCTGCCCACCGAGCACGTAGACATGGTCGTCGTGGACCACCGCCTGGAAGTACGCGCGGGCCGGCCACGGTGCCTCCTCGCCCGCCAGCAGGTCGACCCAGGTCGCGCCACCGTCGTCGCTCGCCCAGACGTCGGCCCAGATCGTGCTGTCACCAGGGAGCGTCGACTGATTGGGTGTGCGCCCACCGAGCACCAGGAGACGGCCACCCAACTCGACGACGCGCAGCCCCGCCCGCGCCGTCCACGGCGCATCGTCGTTGACGACGGCCCAGTCGAACGACGTGAACTCCTCGGCCGTGGGGTCTGCGACGTCCGCCGGAGGCTGCGGACCGGGCGCGAGCTCGGCCGACGGCGCCGAGGTCTCGGGTGCCGCTGGTGCACTGGTCGGCGCGACGGCGACGGGTGCCGGCGGCGCAGTGGTCGGGGCCGAGACGGGTTCGGTCGTCGAGGGGATCGCCTGCACCGTCGCGGTCGAGGCGTCATCGGGGTCGTCCGATGCGGTGCACGACGTGACGCACACGATGGCAGCCAGGCTGATGGCGACAGGCGAAGAGCGCATGGCGCGATGGTAGTGAGCAACTGGGTGAAGCCAGGACCAGCTGCGGCCACGACTCCTCGGAGGCACCGACCACGCCCTCGCTTCTCGGGCTACGGCGGCATCCGCCCGACCTGCTAGACGATCGGCCGTGGCCGTTCTCCTCGCACTCGTCTCGGCCTTCGCGTACGGCGTGTCCGACTACGTCGGTGGGCGGACGAGCCGCAAGTTTCCGCCGTTGACCGTCGCCGTCGCAGCCGAGGTGGCGATGGTGCCGATGATGCTCGTCGTCATCCCACTGGTCGAGGACGGACCGTTCACGGCAGCCGCCCTGGTGTGGGGCATCGTCGGAGGCCTCGCCGGGACGGCAGGGATCCTCGGGTTGTACGCGGCGCTGTCCCGGGGGGCGATGACGGTCGTCGCCCCCATCACCGGTGTGGTCTCGGCGGTGCTGCCGGTGAGCATCGGCGTCGCCACCGGCGACCGACCCGGACCGTCGGCACTGCTCGGGATCCTGCTCGCCGTGGTCGCAGTGGCGATGATCGGAGGGCTCGTCGGGGCGCTGCACCAACCGGTGACGGCACGCACGGTCGGACTCGCGGTCGTCGTCGGGGTGCTGTTCGGGACCCTGTTCGTCGCCTTCGCCCAACCCGGCGACGAAGCGGGTCTCTGGCCGCTGCTGGCTGCTCGCATCGGGTCCACGCCGATGCTGCTCGGCGCGTATCTGGTCGCACGACGTTCGCCGTCGTTCGCCGGGTTGTCGTCGTCGACGATGCTGGCCGGAGTGGTGATCGGTGGTTCGATCGTGGTTGCCAGCGGCGCGTATGTGCTCGCTCTCGGGTTCGGCTTGCTCTCGGTGGTCTCGGTGATCGTGGCGCTCTACCCGGCCAGCACCGTCGGACTGGCGTCGCTCCTCGACGCCGAGAGGTCGACCGCGGCCCAGCGTGCTGGCATGGCGCTCGCCGCCGTGGCGGTTGCCTTGATCACGCTCGGTTGACGCTCGTCATCGATCCCGTACCGGCCCGCTGATCACCTCGGACTCACGAGCGGCGGCGGCGAAAATGCCCTTGCTCATCAGCGACCGCTCTGCCGCTCGGCGCGACCAGTAGATCTCGGCACGGGCGCGGTGGATCTCTGGGTCGTCGGGTGCGGCCCATCCGGCGTGATCGACCAGGTGGCAGGCGAGGCGGAGGTCTCCGGCTTCGGCGGCGGCACGGGCTCGCTCGACGAGCACCGCCGGACCACCGGCGAGTTCGGCGATCGTCGCACCGAGATGAGCGTCGGGGCTGGGCTTGAGACGACTCGGTGCCCCGTCCCACCAGCCGCCGAACTGGCGCCAGATGCCCCGGACGACGAACTCCGGCTCGTCGTAGAGGGGCCGGAGGTACGGCTTGGCGAGTGTCTCGTCCGGTACTCGGACGGTGTGCACGATCTCGTCCAGCGTCGCCCCCGCGTTCATCATCGCCAGGACTTCGTCGACGAGCTGCTCGAGCGCCGATGCGATCGTGTCGAGCACCCTTGCGATTCGTTCCGTTCCGGCGATCGGGAGTCCGTGGGCCGGCACGAGCAACTCGGGTCGGCGAGCCGCCATTGCTCGGAGTGCGGCCGCCCACTCGATCGGGAATCGTTGCACCTTCTGCGGGTTGCCGGCATTCGGGAAGTTCCAGATGACGAAGTCCCCGGACATGATCGTCCGCCGCTCCGGCAGCCATGCCCAGAGGTGGTCGTCGGTCTCACCGCGGGCATGGACCAGTTCGATCGTCTCACCACCGACCTCGATCACGGTGCCGTCGTCCACGACGAGGTTCGGACGCAAGGTGCCGGTCGGGAGGAAGTGCCGCCACACCGCGGTGTCGGTCGCGCCGGGGGCGAGGACGTCGGTCGAGTCGAGGCCGAGACCGAGGTCCTGACGGATCCCGCCGAACTGGCGGGCGTTGATCCCGATGTTCCAGCCGTTGGTCCGCTCGTACCGGTCGAACCGGGCTGCGACGTTGACGTGGCCGACGATCGTGGCGGGCGACCACCGGGCGGCGAAGGCGCGGCTCCCTCCGACGTGGTCGATGTGGCCGTGGGTGTACACCACGTGCGTGACCGCGGACTCGGCCCAACTTTCGATCGCTTCGACGACAGCGGACCCGGAGTTCGCTCCCGAGGTGTCGAAGGCGACGAGGCCGTCACCGGTGTCGAGGACGACGCTGTGGCTGAAACTCTCGACGACGGCGAGGCGGTCGGCGATCTCGCTCAACTCCTCGGTCACGCGGTTGACGGGCTGGTCGACCACACCGGAGTCGATGATGCGGGACGACAGTTCGATCAGGTCGGACATGTTCCGACCGTAGTGGCCGCCGTGAGCGGTCAGCGTGGTTCGCGGGGCAACCCGAGGACGCGCTCACCGAGGATGTTGCGCATCACGTTCGACGTGCCGCCCATGATCGTGTAGCCCGGTGCGTACAGCACGCCGTGTACGACGTCGCTCCAGAGGGTGGCCTCGGCGCCGAAGGTGCGTGCCACGAACTCGGAGACGTTCCATTCGTGCTCCGTGCAGAAGCACTTCGTCGCTGCCGAGAATCCCTTGGGGGCCTGGCCGAGTACCTCACGGGTGACCAGGATCCGCCCGATCCGGTAGGCCGACTCGAGGGCGGCGATCTCCTGACGTACCCGCGGGTCGGAGGTGTCGGCGCGCTCCACGGCCATCTGGAACAGGGCGTGGTTGGAGACCAGGCGGTCGATGCCCCCGCGCTCGTGCTCGAGTTGTCGCATCGTCTGCCCGAAGGCGTTTCCCTCGATCCCCACGAGGTTCGTCACCGGAACTCGCACGTCGGTGAAGAACACCTCGCAGAAGTGCTGGTTCGTGGTCATGTCCTTGATCGGACGGACCTCGATACCGGGGGTGTCCATCGGGACGATGACCTCGCTGATCCCGTGATGAGGCGGGCCGTCGTTGCTGGTTCGGCAGATCAGGTAGATGAAGTCGGCCACGGCGCCGAACGACGTCCAGATCTTCTGGCCGTTGATGACGAACTCGTCGCCGTCGCGCTCCGCCTGGGTCTTCAGCCCGGCGAGGTCGCTCCCGGCGTTCGGCTCGGACATGCCGATGCACCAGGTCGTGTCACCGGAGAGGATGCCCGGGAGGAACGCCTCCTGCTGGTCGGGGCGGCCGTACGAGATGAGCGCCGGTCCCATCTGTCGATCGGCGAACCACATCGCGGCGATCGGCGCTCCGGCGGCGATGAGTTCCTCGCCGATGATGAGTCGGTCGACAGCGGGCCTGCCGCCACCTCCGAACTCCACCGGCCAGGTCAGGCCGATCCAGCCGAGCGCCGCGAGTTCTTTCGCGAATTCCTTCGAGAACCCGTTGATCCACGAGTCGTTGTGGCGTCCGTATCGCTCGACGGCCTCGGTGGCCACCTTGCGGGCCTGATCGCGGAGTGCGACCTGTTCGTCGGTCCAGGCGAAATCCATGACCGCGATCGTGTCAGCGATCGGCGATCGACACGTAGTCGCGCTCGTCGGGGCCGGTGTACCACTGGCGAGGTCGCGAGATCTTCTGGTCCTTGTCGGCGAGGAGTTCCTGCCAGTGAGCGAGCCAGCCGGCGGTCCGGGGGATGGCGAACAGCACCGTGAACATCTCCACGGGGAAGCCCATCGCCTGGTAGATCAACCCCGAGTAGAAGTCGACGTTCGGGTAGAGCTTGCGATCGACGAAGTACTGATCGGACAGGGCGACCTCTTCGAGTGCGAGGGCGATGTCGAGGAGGGGGTTCTTCCCGGTCACCTCGAACACGTCGTACGCCGTCTGCTTGATGATCGTGGCCCGCGGGTCGTAGTTCTTGTAGACCCGGTGGCCGAACCCCATCAGACGGCCTTGGCCCGCCTTGACGGATTCGATGAACGCCGGCACGTTCTCGATCGAACCGATCTCGGCGAGCATCCGCACGACCGCCTCGTTGGCGCCGCCGTGGAGTGGCCCGTACAGGGCGCTCGCTGCCGCCGAAGCGGCTGAATACGGATCGGCGTGGCTCGACCCGACGACGCGCATCGCCGTGGTCCCGCAGTTCTGCTCGTGGTCGGCGTGCAGGATGAACAGCACGTCCATCGCCCGTTCGAGCACGGGGTGCACCTCGTACTCGCCGCCGACCCGCCACATCATGTTCAAGAAGTTGGCGGGGTACGACAGTTCGTTGTCGGGGTAGTTGAACGGCAAACCCTGGGAGAACCGGTACGACATCGCCGCGATCGTCGGGGTCTTGGCGATCAACCGGAGCACCTGCTTGCGGCGGGAGTTCTCGTCGTGGATGTCCTTGGCGCCGTCGTAGAACGTGCCGAGTGCGGCGATCGCCGAGACGAACAACCCCATTGGATGAGCGTCGTAGTGGAAGCCGTCGACGAACCGCTTGCGCATGTTCTCGTGGATGAAGGTGTGGTGCGTCACGTCGTGGCGCCACTGCTCCAACTGAGCGGTGTTCGGCAGTTCGCCGTGGACGAGCAGGTAGGCGACTTCGAGGAACGTCGAGTGCTCGGCCAACTGTTCGATCGGATAGCCGCGATAGCGCAGGATGCCGGCCCCGCCGTCGAGGTAGGTGATCTCCGAGCGGCACGACGCCGTCTGCATGTACGCCGGGTCGTAGATGAACAGTGACGGATCGAGTTCGCGAACCGCCGACGCCGGGAACACCCCACCCTCGATCGGTACGGTCACCGACTTTCCGGTGCGGTCGTCGGTGATGGTGATGGTGTCGGGCACGGTGCTTCCTTCGTGTCGCTGGGCGGTCGTCCGAGGGATCCTCCCCGGCGGATCCAATGTACCGCTCGTGGTCCCGGGCGCTCCAACGAAGGTGCGGCTCGGACGAGCGGTGCGGCTCAGAGCGGTGTGTTGCCGTGCTTGCGTCGGGGGAGTCGTTCGCGCTTGTCGGCGAGCATGGCGAGTGCGGCTGCGATCTCGCGACGGGTGTCGGCCGGGTCGATCACCGCGTCGACGTAGCCACGCTCGGCGGCGATGTAGGGGTTCAGGAGTCGTTCGGCGTAGTCGGCCTCGAACGCCGCCCGATCGGCGTCGGATGCCCGACGCTGAAGGATCGCTGCCGCTTGCCCGGCACCCATCACCGCCAGTTCCGCCCATGGCCATGCCAGGCAGACGTCGTTGCCCATCGTCTTCGAGTCCATCACGATGTAGGCGCCCCCGTAGCTCTTGCGGAGGATGACGCAGATCCGCGGGACGGTCGCCCGTCCGTAGGCGTAGACGAGTTGGGCGCCGTGGCGGATCATGCCCCGCCACTCCAGGTCCTTGCCGGGGTAGAAGCCGGGGGTGTCGACGAAGGTGATGATCGGCAGGTTGAACGCATCGCAGTGGGCGACGAATCTGGCCGCCTTCTGAGATGCGGGGATGTCGAGAGTGCCGGCGAGGACCATCGGCTGATTGGCGACGATGCCGACCGGCCGTCCGGCGACGGTGGCATACGCCGTGACCACGTTGGCGGCCCATCGGGCCCTGACCTCGAGCACCGAGTCGGTGTCGACCACCTCGGCGATGACGTCGCGGACGTCGTAACTGCCGGTCGACGACTCCGGGATCAACTCGCCGGCGGTCGGGCACGAGCGATCGGGAGGGTCGACGGCGGCGACGACCGGTGGTTCGGCGTCGAGGTGATCGGGGAGGTACTCCAAGAGGGCGGAGACGAACTGTTCGGCCTCCGCACGATCGGTCACGACCGAAGCGGTGAGGCCGGCGTTGCGATCGAGGGCCGTGGGTGCACCGAGTTCTTCCTTGGTGACGTCGATGCCGGTGAACTGTCGAACCATCACCGGTCCGTTGACGAAGGCATAGGCCCGTTCGGTCGCCACCACGAGGTCGACCATCCCGAGGAGGAGGGCCGGCCCCGAGACGGCGGGTCCGTCGAGGATCGCGATCGTCGGGACGACCCCGGAGCAGCGCATGAGTGCCCGGGCGACGCGGCCCCAACCGTGGAGCGGTGCGATGCCCTCGCCGATGTTCGCTCCGGCACTGCTGATCACGAACACGAGTGGGATCCGCTCGTCGAGCGCCGTCCTCGTCGCGACCTCCATCGTGAAGGTCATGTGCTGGGTGAGCGGTGCGGCGGGCTCGACGTGATCGAACTCCAGCCACGACACGCGCCGACCATCGAGGAGTCGGACCCGGGCCGTGGCCGGCCCGGGGACCTGGGAGGCCAGGTCGACGTCGAATCCGTTCATGCGACGGGACACTACTGCCGGACGCTCACGTGGATCGTTGGAGCAGGAACGAGTCGGAGCCGAGGTGCACGCCTGGCTGGTCGCACGCATGTGTCGCGACGACGTCGGCGAGGATGCGGGCCACAGCGGTCGTCGCTGCGCTCGGCGCGGGGCGGCGCCGCCGGACCCAGGCGACGACTCGCCGAGGCAACTCGGGGACTTGGATCCTCGTGAAGTCGCCGCCGATCCTCCGAGGGGCGGCGGTCGCCGGAACGATGGCTGCGCCGTAACCGTCGAAGGCGAGCGAGGCGAGGAGGCGTACTCCGTCGATCTCGGCCTGCGCCCGCAGGGTGACGTCGACGCTCGCCGCCGCTCGGTCGAGGACCCGTCGGAGCGCAGCGCCCTTCGGAGGGAGGAGCAGCGGGTATCGAGCGAGTTCCCCGAGTGACAGTTCGTCGCGTCCGGCCAGATCGTGGTCGGCGCGCACGAGGAGGAACAGGTCCTCGGCGAACAGCGGCTCGACCACGAGTTCGGGGTCGTCGATCGGGAGGTGGATGATCGCCCCGTTGAGGTGCCCCGAGAGGACACCGGGGACGATCGTCGTCGTGCTGCCCTCACTCACGATCAGGTGCACCCGTGGGTGGTTCGATGCCACGGCGGCGAGGAACTGTGGCATCAGCCACCGAGCCGTCGTACCGATCACGCCGAGTCGGGCATCGCCGGCGACGTCGTCGTCGATCGAGGCCATGTCGGACACGATGTCGTCGATCTCCTGCAGCACCCTGCGAGCCCGCTCCACCACTCGTTCACCCTCTTCGGTGAGGCGGCTGTTGGCTCGGTCGACGAGTGTCGTGTGCAGTTCCCGCTCCAGCTTCGCGATGTGCCCGGAGATGTTCGACTGCACGGTGTAGAGCGCCCGGGCTGCGGCAGAGAACGTGCCGTGATCGGCCACGGCGACGAGAGCGGAGAGTTGTCGGACGTCCATGGGGTTCCTCGTCGACTCGGGTCATCGACCGCCATCGGAGATTCCGATACTAACTATCATCATCTTCTACTTGCGAGATGCACACATGCACGTGCATACTTTCACAAACACCGAGAACACCCCCCATGTTCCGGTCGGCGAAGGATTCGACACCCGGTCCCCCACCGAAGAATCCTTCAGGTCGAGACGCCCCGATCCCCCGATCGGGGCGTTTCCCGTTGGCAGTTCTGTCCTACGCTGACCACATGGCGAAGAAGTCCAAGTCGGCCAAGCGAGCACGGCCCGTTCCGGAGGCCGCCTTCTTCGACCTCGACCGCACCCTGCTGCGCGGAGCGTCCGGGGAAGTGTTCGGTGCTGCCATGCGGGAGGCCGGGCTCGCCGGACGTTCGATTCCCGGTGAGCGGCTCGCGTACCAGATCTTCAATGCCGTCGGTGAGAACCTCCCGTCGATGCTGCTCGCCCGCCAGGCGGTGGTGCTCGCTCGAGGCCGATCTCGACGCGAGGTGCGACGGGCCGCCGAGTCGGCGGCGGATCGACTCGTCGACATGGTGCAGCCGTTCGCCGCCCAGGTGTTCCGGGAGCACCGTGCTGCGGGGCGACGACTCGTCCTCGCGACGACGACTCCGTACGATCTGGTGGCGCCGTTCGCCGAGCGCCTCGGCTTGGACGACGTCGTCGCGACCAGGTACGCCGTCGGTGCCGACGGTGACACCTACGACGGGGTGCTCGATGGTCCGTTCGTGTGGTCGACGGGAAAGCTGGCCGCGGTGCGGTCGTGGGCGGACTCCAACGGGGTCGACCTCCGTCGCAGTTGGGCCTACTCGGACAGCGTGTACGACACGCCGCTCCTCGCCGCGGTCGGGCACCCCTGCGTCGTCAACCCGGACCCTCGGATGGTCGTGGTCGCAGCGGCTCGTCGGTGGCCGACGGTCGATCTCGGCGTGTCTCCCGGGGTTCGGACGATTCCGGTGGTCGGCCTCGAACTCCAGCAGATAGCGATGCAGTTCGCTCGGCCCGAACTCGTGCCGTTCGCCGACATCCGCGTGAGCGGGATCGAGCACGTGCCGGTGGACGGACCGGCGATCGTGGTCGCCAACCATCGCTCCTATTTCGACACCACGGTCATGGCGATGGTCGCGGCCAAGGCCGGCCGAACCGTCCGAGCCCTCGGCAAGAAGGAGGTGTTCGATGCGCCGATCGTCGGAACGCTGGCGACCGCGCTCGGCGGAATCCGGGTCGATCGGGGAACGGGTTCCGATGAACCGCTCGAGCGAGCAGCCGATGCGCTCCGTGGCGGAGAGCTGGTCATGCTCATGCCGCAGGGGACGATCCCTCGCGGTCCGGCCTTCTTCGACCCCGTTTTGAAAGGACGGTGGGGCGCCGCCCGTCTGTCGAGGATGACCGGCGCACCGGTCGTGCCGGTGGGGCTCTGGGGCACCGAGCGGGTCTGGCCGCGGTCGTCCCGACTCCCCAATGTGCTGAACGTCGTCGATCCTCCGTCGGTGTCGGCCGTCGCCGGCCCGCCGATCGATCTCGGGACGGGAGATCTCGACGATGCGACCGAGCGCATCATGGCCGGGATCGTCGCGCTCCTGCCTGACGAGGCCAGACGTCGACGAGAGCCGAGTGCCGACGAGCTCGCTGCGACGTATCCCCCGGGATACCGCGGTGACCCGCACGCCGAACGGGATCGTCGGCCGGGCGAGGACTGATCGTGTGAGCACGACTGGACCGGCGCCGGGTCGTCGGTACAATCGCACATGGAGGTCCCATGGGCGCTGCAGCGAGCACTCACAGCGGTGACACGGGTCCGAACGTCCTGGCGCTCTGGTGGCGGAGCCGCTACGGCGGGCGGCTCGTGGCCGAGTTCGGCATCTGCTCCGCGCTCTTGGTGCTGTACCGGAGCATCCGCGGCCTGAACCAGGACGACCTCCAAGCGGCGTTCGCGAACGCACGCGACATCATCAGCTTCGAGAAGTGGCTCGGGATGCCCTTCGAGGACGACATCCAGCGGTGGCTGCTCGATCATCCGACGCTGATCAAGCTCCTCAACCACTACTACATCTGGTTCCACTTCCCGGCAGCGATCGGACTCCTGCTCTGGCTGTTCGTCCGGCACCCCGAGCGGTATGCAGCGTTTCGGAACCTCATGACGTTCGCGACCTTCGCCGCTCTGGCGATCCACCTCGTGTTCCCACTCGCTCCGCCTCGCATGATCTCCGGCTTCGTCGACACGATGCGCGTGTTCGGGCCGAGCATCTATCCGGCGAGCGCGCTCGAGGGAGCAGCGAACCAGATCGCTGCGATGCCGTCGTTGCACTTCGGGTGGGCGCTCATCGAAGCGGTCGCCGTGGTGTCGGTGCTGCGGAGTCGGTGGCGGTGGCTGATCGTCATCCACCCCGTCGTGATGACCCTGGCGATCATCGCCACGGCGAATCATTGGTGGGTCGACGCCGCCGCGGCCGGCCTCCTGGTGCTCGTCGCGGTGACGGTCGGTCGGTGGATCCGGCGGACCGAACACGGGCTGCTCCATCCGACGCCGCCCACGGCGGTGCCGGACGGAGATCTCGTGGACGTTCGCTGACCCGCCGCCCGGTCAGTTGCCGCTGTCGGCGACCTTGCGACGAACGATGTTGAGGGCCGACCCGGCGATGAACCATTCGACCTGTTCGTCGCTGAAGGTGTGCGTGCACTCGAAGTCGATCACCGTGCCGTCGGACTTGGCGATCCGACACCGGACGTTCCGGCCCGGGACCGGCGGCAGCTCCAGGACGTCGATCCGGTCGTCCTCGCCGATCTGGTCGTAGGTGGCCGGGTCGGCGAACGTCAACGGAACCATGCCCTGCTTCTTGAGGTTGGTCTCGTGGATCCGAGCGAAGCTCCGGGCCATGGCGACGAGACCGCCGCGGAATCGGGGCTCCATCGCGGCGTGCTCGCGGCTGGACCCCTCTCCCATGTTCTCGTCGCCGATCACGATCCACGGTTGCCCGGCTTCGTGGTAGGCCTTGGCGATGTCGGGGAAGGTCTGGGTCGCCCCGGTCAACTGGTTCTTGCCGTGGCCGACCTCGTACGGGGTGCCGTCGGCGGCGTCGTACGCGTTGACCGCTCCGAGGTAGAGGTTGCCGGAGATGTTCTCGAGGTGGCCGCGGTACTTCAGCCACGGGCCCGCCATCGAGATGTGGTCGGTCGTGAACTTGCCGGTCGCCTTCACGAGCACGGGAAGGCCGGTGAAGTCCTCGCCGTTCCATGCCGGGAAGGGCTCGAGCAACTGCAGTCGGTCGCTGGTCGGTGAGACCTCGACGACCACGGCGCTCGCATCCGCCGGTGGGGGAGTGAAGGTGTCCTCGCCGGGGTCGTAGCCGGCGTCGGGGAGGACCTGCCCGATCGGGGCGTCGAGGCGCACCTCGGTCCCGTCGGCAGCGGTGAGGGTGTCGGTCGTCGGGTCGAAGTCGAGGCGCCCGGCGAGCGCCAGCGCCATCACCGTGTCGGGTGATGTCACGAAGGCGAAGGTGTTGGCCGATCCGTCGTTGCGCTTCGGGAAGTTGCGGTTGAACGACGTGACGATGGTGTTCGGGACCCCGGTGACGTGTTCCGGTCGACTCCACTGGCCGATGCACGGACCGCAGGCGTTCGCGAGCACCGTGGCTCCGACCGCCTCGAGGTCGGCGAGGAGTCCGTCGCGCTCGATCGTGGCCCGGATCTGTTCCGATCCGGGGGTGATGAGCAGCGGCACCTTCGCCGTGATCCCGTGCGCCGCCGCCTGGCGGGCGATCGACGCCGCTCGGGTGATGTCCTCGTACGACGAGTTCGTGCAGGAGCCGATGAGAGCGGCCGAGATCTCGACGGGCCAACCGTGCTCGCGGGCCTGGTCGCCGACGGCGTCACCCACCCGGTGGGCGAGATCGGGGGTGTGCGGCCCGTTGAGGAGCGGCTTCAGCGCCGACAGGTCGATCTCGATGAGTTGGTCGTAGGTGGCGCCCTCGTCGGCTCGGAGGTGGTCGGCGACGCGATCGGCGGCGTCGGCGATGGCTTCGCGTCCGGTCGCCTTCAGGTACTGGGCCATGTTGTGGTCGTAGCCGAACACCGAGGTGGTGGCGCCGATCTCGGCCCCCATGTTGCAGATGGTCGCTTTGCCGGTTGCCGAGATGCTGTCGGCACCGGGACCGTGGTACTCGACGATGGCGCCGGTCCCACCCTTGACGGTGAGTTGGCGGGCGACTTCGAGGATCACGTCCTTCGGGCTGGACCAGTCGGACAACTCGCCGGTGAGGCGGACACCGATGACCTTCGGCCAGCGAACGTTCCAGGGGAAGCCGGTCATCACGTCGACCGCGTCGGCTCCACCGACGCCGATGGCCACCATGCCGAGTCCTCCGGCGTTCGGGGTGTGGCTGTCGGTGCCGATCATCATGCCGCCGGGGAAGGCGTAGTTCTCGAGCACGACCTGGTGGATGATTCCGGAACCAGGGCCCCAGAAGCCGATCCCGTACTTGGCCGACACGCTCCGGAGGAAGTCGTAGACCTCCTTGTTGGTGTCGATCGCGACACCGAGGTCGATCTGCGCCCCGACCTTGGCCTGGATGAGGTGGTCGCAGTGGACCGTCGATGGCACCGCTGCCTCCGGGAGTCCGGCGGTCATGAACTGCAGGAGCGCCATCTGGGCGGTGGCGTCCTGCATCGCGACGCGGTCGGGGTGGAAGTCGTTGTAGGTCACGCCGCGCTCGACCGCCTCATCGGGGTCGGCCAGGTGGTTGACGAGGATCTTCTCCGTGAGGGTGAGAGGTCGACCGAAACGCTCACGAGCCGCTTCGACGGAGGCGGCCAGTCGGGCGTAGACGGCCTCGACGAGTTCGATGGGGGTGCTGGCAGACACGGTCATGTAGACAACTATAATACAAGTCGAGGGTCGTGCCCAACCGAGCCACCCCGGCCGGCGGCGACCGGCCCCGAGCGGCGGGAGAGGCCCGAGGAGTTCGCATGCGGAACATCAGGTACCAGCAGATTGCCGACGAATTGCGCTCCATGGCCGGGTCCGCCGCAGCAGGGTCCGTCCTCCCGAGTGAAGCCGACCTGTCGGAGCGATTCGGAGCGAGTCGGGTCACGGTCCGGCGGGCACTCGAGGTGATCCGCGACGAGGGGCTGATCGCAGCGCGCCAAGGGTTCGGATGGTTCGTGGCGACCGAACCGGTGCGGCAGCGCCTCGAACGACTCGGAACGATCGAGTCCCAACTCGAGACGAGTGGACGGGATGCCGCCCGCCAAATCCGCGAGTTCTCGTTCGAGACACCACCGCCCCACGTGCGGGCGGTGCTCGGGACCGATCGGACGTTGAGGGTGAAGCGGCTGAACCTCGCCGACGGCGAACCGTTCGCGGTCGTCACGGTGTGGTGTCCCGCCGAGCTCGGGCAGCGGCTGTCGATGGACGACGTCGCCGGACGACCGTTCTACGAGTTGCTCCCGGTCGAGTTGCGCGGCGCGACCCAGACGATCGGGGCCGACGCGGCGGGACCGGACGACGCCGAACTGTTGGCGATACCGGTCGGTGCACCGGTGCTCCGCTGCCGCCGGGTCACGAACGATGTCGACGGGCATCCGGTCCTCATGAGCGAGCACGTGTTCCCGGCGCACCGGACCGAGTTCGTCGTCGATCTGCCGAACGACGAACCGACGATCGTCCCGTCGGGCTTGCGTCTGGTCGACTGATCGCTCGGGTTTCGACTCCGGTCAGCCGGAACCCGTTCAGCCGGAACTCACCAGGTGTCCCAGTGCGAGACCTCGCTGGCCGGCAACCTGCTCGCCGGCTTGAAGTCGGTGCCCTGGGTGTAGGCGATCGGGAACAGACCGGCCTGGCTGTAGCGATCGTGTGGGATGCCGAGCAACTCGGCCGCTCGCTCGTCGCCGCCGTTGTTGAGGTGGAGTGTGGTCCACGCCGAACCGAGGCCGCGCTCGCGCAACGCCAGCATGAAACTCCACACCGCCGGGAGGAGCGAACCCCAGAACGCAGCTCCGTTGGCGCCGTCGACCGGCTTGCCCTCCAAGCAGGGCACGAGCAGGATCGGTGACCGCTGCATGTTGTCGGCCAGGTACTGCGCCGAGTCGACGATCTTGTCCATCCGCTCGGCTCGTGGATCGGCGGCGTCGTAGTTCGGTCGCGGCATGGTGCGGTACATCGCGAAGTTCGCAGCGTAGATCTCCGCCAGCGTGTCCTTCTTCGCCTGGTCGGTGACGAACACCCACTGCCAGCCCTGGCGGTTCGACCCGGTCGGTGCCTGCAGCGCCAGTTCGAGACACTCCATCACCACGTCGCGCTCGACCGGGCGGTCGAAGTCGAGTCGCTTGCGGACGGATCGGGTGGTGGCGAGGACTTCGGTGGCGCTCAGGTTCAGGTTCATCGCGGCAGTCTGGCACCGCTCGACTTCGTGACGGTGGTCCGACGCCTGCGACACTACATCCCATGCCCCAGCGCGTCAGCGCCTCCGTGCACGACGGCACCGCCGTCGTCCGGTTCAACCGCCCCGACAAGCGCAACGCACTCGACCGCGAGCAGTTCGCAGCGATCGCCGAGGCCGGCGAGTCGCTCAAGTCCGCCTCGGACGTCCGGGTCGTCGTCCTGGTCGGTGAGGGTGAGTCGTTCTGCGCCGGTCTCGACTTCTCGATGTTCGCCGGGATGGCGGGTGGCGATGGCACCGGCGAACGGAGTGACCGAGGCAACCCCGGCTCGATGGAGGACGGACGGATCACCCATCTCGGCCAACAGGTGTGCTGGGTCTGGCAGGAGCTCCCGATGCCGGTCATCGCCGCCGTGCACGGTCATGCGCTCGGTGGAGGATTCCAGATCGCACTCGGTGCCGACATCCGCATCGGTCATCCGGCCACGCAGTGGGCGGTACGCGAGGTCCACTGGGGTCTCGTCCCGGACATGACCGGCACGTTCATGCTCAGCCGACTCGTCCGCTCGGACGTCGCCCGTGAACTCACCTACACGGCGCGTGTGTTCGACGGTGTCGAAGCGCATCGACTCGGGCTCGTCACCCGGCTGAGTGACACGCCGTTCGACGACGCCATGACGCTCGCTCGGGAGATCGCCGACCGGAGTCCGGGAGCGGTCCGCGGTGCGAAGGCGCTGTTCAACCGGATGTTCACCGAAGGCGCCGCCGAGCAGTTCGCGATGGAGCGCGACGTCATCTTCGGCCAGATCGGATCACCCAATCAGGTCGAGGCGATCATGTCGAATCTCGACAAGCGCGCTCCCGTCTTCGTCGACTGACCCCGTCGTTCCCCGGGGTGGTCGGGTAAGGTAGGGGTCTCCTTCGGGACAACGTCGTCCCGGTGGTTGTTGACAGCTCTTCACTGTTGGGAACTCACCGATGCAGACGTACCCCCGCTCGACGGGTCTCTACGACCCGCGTTTCGAACACGACTCCTGTGGCGTGTCGTTCGTCGCCCACATGCGTGGCGAGAGATCGAACGATCTCGTCAGGACCGGCCTGGCGGCACTCACCAATCTCGAGCACCGCGGTGCCACCGGGGCCGAGCCCGACACCGGGGACGGCGCCGGGATCCTGATCCAGGTCCCCGATCGTTTGCTCCGGGCCTCGGTCGATTTCGAGCTCCCACCGGCCGGTGCCTATGCGGTCGGCCTCGCGTTCTTGCCGGCCGACCCTGCCGAGCGGACTGCGGCGGAGGCATTCGTCGCAGGGGTCATGGCCGATGAAGGGGTCGACGTCCTCGGTTGGCGCGACGTGCCCGTCGACCCGACGTGTCTCGGTGCGACCGCCCGGGCGGCGATGCCGACGTTCCGACAGTTGTTCGTGGCGTCACCGGACCGAGCGGTGGGTATCGACCTCGACCGGGCGATCTACGTCGCTCGCAAACGCATCGAGCACGGCGACGGCGCGTTGGCGGGCGACGCGGGCGACAGTGGGGTGTACTTCGCGTCGCTGTCGGCCAGGACCCTCGTGTACAAGGGCATGCTGACGACGCCCCAGCTGTCGCAGTTCTTCACCGATCTGACGGACGATCGGATCGAATCGGCGCTGCTGCTCGTCCACTCGCGGTTCTCGACGAACACGTTCCCGTCCTGGCCCCTCGCCCACCCGTATCGCTACGTCGCGCACAACGGCGAGATCAACACGGTCCAGGGGAACCAGAACTGGATGCGTGCCCGGGAGGCGATGGCGACGAGCGACCTGCTCCCGGGGCTCGAGCGGGCGTTCCCGGTCTGCACGCCGGGGGCGTCGGACACGGCTCGCTTCGACGAGGTCCTGGAACTGCTGCATCTCGGCGGTCGCCCATTGCACCACGCCGTGCTGATGATGATCCCGGAAGCCTGGGAGAACAACACGGAGATGGACGCCGATCGACGTGCCTTCTACCAGTTCCACGCCAGCGTGATGGAGCCGTGGGACGGGCCGGCGAGCGTCACCTTCACCGACGGGACGGTGATCGGTGCCGTGCTCGATCGCAACGGTCTCCGCCCGAGTCGGTACTGGGTGACCGACGACGACATCGTGGTGATGGCATCCGAAGTCGGGGTGATCGACATCGACCCGGTCAAGGTGGTGAGCAAAGGGCGGCTCCAGCCCGGGAAGATGTTCCTCATCGACACCCGCGAAGGGCGCATCGTCGACGACGAGGAGATCAAGAAGTCGCTGGCTGCCGAGCACCCCTACGCCGAGTGGGTCGCCGGGGGTCTCGTCGCGCTCGGGGACCTACCGGACCGCGAGCACGTGGTGTTCAGCCACGACTCCGTGCTCCGCCGTCAACAGATGTTCGGGTACACCCACGAAGAACTGAAGGTGATCATCGCCCCGATGGCCCGAGACGGCAAGGAGCCGCTCGGATCGATGGGTACCGACACACCGATCGCGGTGCTCTCGAAGCGTCCCCGATTGCTGTTCGACTACTTCTCCCAGCTGTTCGCCCAGGTCACCAATCCGCCACTCGATGCGATCCGCGAGGAAGTCGTGACGGCCGTTGCGTCGACGATCGGACCGGAGGCGAACCTGCTCCGGCCGGGACCGGAGAGTTGCCGTCAACTGCAACTCCCGTATCCGATCATCGACAACGACGAACTGGCGAAGATCATCCATGCGAACGACGACGGGGATCGGCCGGGGCTGGCGGCCCACGTGGTACGCGGCCTGTATCGCGTCGCCGGTGGTGGAGCCGAGTTGCGGGCCGCTCTCGATCGGATCGCCGACGAGGTCTCGGCGGCGATCGAGGACGGGGCACGGGTGATCGTGCTCTCCGACCGCAACGCCGACTCGGTCGACGCCCCGATTCCGTCGTTGCTCCTCACGGCGGCGGTGCACCATCATCTCGTCCGGACCAAGCAGCGCACGAAGGTCGGTCTCGTCGTCGAGTGCGGAGATGCCCGAGAGGTCCATCACATGGCGCTCCTGATCGGCTTCGGCGCCGGGGCGATCAACCCCTATCTGGCGTTCGAGTCGATCGAGGACCTCATCGCCGAGGGGATGCACGGCCTCGCAGGAGCCGACCCGCGGGCGGCGATCCGGAACTACATCAAGTCGTGCGGCAAGGGTGTGCTGAAGGTGATGTCGAAGATCGGGATCTCGACGGTGGCTTCGTACACCGGCGCGCAGATCTTCGAGGCGATCGGACTCGGCGACGAGGTCGTCGAACGGTACTTCACCGGAACGGTGAGCCGACTCGGTGGGATCGGCCTCGACGAGATCGCGACGGCGATCGCGATGCGTCACGCCGTCGCCAATCCGAAGCGGCCCGAGGAGCGAGCTCACCGCAAGCTCGAACTCGGTGGGGAGTACCAGTGGCGTCGAGAGGGCGAGTACCACCTCTTCAATCCCGAGACGGTGTTCAAACTCCAGCACGCCACTCGTTCGGGCCGGTACGACATCTTCAAGGAGTACACCCGACGGGTCGACGACCAGTCGGAACACCTCGCCACCTTGCGGGGTCTGTTCGGTTTTCGCGATCCCTCTGCACTCGGACGGCAGCCGATCGACATCGACGAGGTCGAACCGGTCTCGGAGATCGTCAAGCGGTTCTCGACCGGGGCGATGTCGTACGGATCGATCTCGGCCGAGGCGCACGAGACGCTCGCCGTGGCGATGAACCGGATCGGGGCCAAGTCGAACACGGGTGAGGGCGGCGAGGATCCGGAGCGGCTGCACGATGCGGAGCGCCGCTCGGCGATCAAGCAGGTCGCGTCCGGTCGCTTCGGTGTCACCTCGGAATATCTCACCAACGCCGACGACATCCAGATCAAGATGGCGCAGGGAGCCAAGCCCGGAGAGGGTGGTCAACTCCCCGGGGCGAAGGTGTACCCGTGGATCGCCAAGACCCGGTACTCGACCCCCGGTGTCGGGCTCATCAGCCCACCGCCGCACCACGACATCTATTCGATCGAGGATCTGAAGCAACTCATCCACGACCTGAAGAACTCGAACCCGTCAGCCCGGGTCCACGTCAAGCTCGTCGCTCAGATGGGCGTCGGAACGGTGGCCGCTGGTGTGTCGAAGGCGAAGGCCGATGTCGTGCTCATCTCGGGCCACGACGGTGGCACGGGTGCCTCGCCGTTGACCTCGCTCAAGCATGCCGGTGGGCCGTGGGAACTCGGCCTCGCCGAAACCCAGCAGACGCTCGTGATGAACGGTCTCCGTGACCGCATCGTCGTCCAGACCGACGGCCAGCTGAAGACCGGTCGGGATGTCGTCATCGCCGCCTTGCTCGGTGCCGAGGAGTTCGGGTTCGCCACGGCACCACTGGTCGTCTCGGGCTGCGTGATGATGCGCGTGTGCCATCTCGACACCTGCCCGGTCGGGGTCGCGACGCAGAACCCCGAACTCCGCAAGCGGTTCAGCGGCAAGCCCGAGTTCGTCGTGAACTTCTTCGAGTTCATCGCCGAGGAAGTCCGCGAGTTGATGGCACAGCTCGGCTTCCGCACGATGAACGAGATGATCGGCCACGTCGAGACGCTCGACGTACAGCCGGCCGTCGATCATTGGAAGGCGCACGGGCTCGACATCGGTCCGATCCTGGCGGTGCCGTCGAATCCGTACGGACAGTCGGTCGTTCGTACCGTCGACCAGGACCACGGACTCGACGAGGCGTTGGACCAGGAGATCATCGGACAGGCACGCGATGCGATCGACCACGCCCGTCCGGTTCGGCTCTCGATGCCGATCCGCAACGTGAATCGGACCGTCGGCACGCTGCTCGGTCACGAGGTCACCAAGGTCTGGAAGGGCGAGGGGCTGCCCGACGGCACGATCGACCTGACCTTCACCGGATCGGCGGGCCAGAGTTTCGGGGCGTTCGTGCCGGCCGGCATCACGATGCGCCTGTTCGGCGATGCCAACGATTACGTCGGCAAGGGCCTGTCGGGTGGCCGCCTCGTCGTGAGACCGCCCGAGACCTCACCCTTCGTCGCCGAGGACCAGGTGATCGCCGGGAACGTCATCGGATACGGAGCGACGGGTGGCGAGATGTTCATCCGCGGTCTGGTCGGCGAACGGTTCTGTGTGCGGAACTCGGGTGCGTTGGCGGTCGTCGAAGGCGTCGGGGACCACGGGTGCGAGTACATGACCGGCGGCCGGGTCGTCGTGCTCGGGCCAACGGGTCGGAACTTCGGCGCCGGGATGTCGGGTGGGATCGCCTACGTCCTCGACCGTCATGACGATTTCGATCGGAAGGTGAACACCGAGATGGTCCGGGTCGAACAACTCGACGACGAGGACCGTGACTTCCTCCGCTCGGCGATCGAACGGCACCTCGATGCGACCGACTCCGCCGTCGCTCGTCGGATCCTGGCGGCATGGAGTGTCGAGGTGAGTCGGTTCCGGAAGGTGATGCCGACCGACTACCAGCGCGTGCTGGCCGTCATGAAAGCGTCTGCCGCCGACGGGTTGTCGGAGGACGAGACGGTCGCCCGGGTGATGGCAGCGGCGGCGGGATGATGGATCGAGCAGTGACGACGTCCGTGAACGAGGTGCGACATGGGTGAGACGACCGGCTTCTTGCAATGGGACCGTGAGTTGCCGCAGTACCGGCCGGTGCCGGTGCGGCTGAAGGACTGGAAGGAGGTCTACGAGGACTTCCCCCGGGAGAAGGTGCAGCGCCAGGCCGGACGATGCATGGACTGCGGCATCCCGTTCTGCAACAACGGGTGCCCGCTCGGCAACCTGATCCCCGATTGGAACGACCTCGTGTATCGCGAGCATTGGCGCGACGCGATCGATCGGCTCCACGCCACGAACAACTTTCCCGAGTTCACCGGTCGGCTCTGCCCGGCACCGTGTGAGTCGGCGTGCGTGCTCGGCATCAACCAGCCGCCGGTGGCGATCAAGCAGGTCGAGGTCGAGATCATCGACCACGCGTTCGACGAGGGGTGGGTCGTTCCGCAGGTGCCGTCGGTGAAGACGGGCAAGCGAGTCGTGGTGATCGGCTCCGGCCCCGCCGGACTCGCAGCTGCCCAGCAACTGACGCGGGCCGGGCACGACGTCGTGGTGCTCGAGCGAGCCGACCGGATCGGTGGCCTGCTGCGGTACGGCATCCCCGAGTTCAAGATGGAGAAGCGCCACATCGACCGCCGTCTCGCTCAGATGGAGGCCGAGGGAACCGAGTTCCGCACGAATGCCGTCGTCGGTGAGAACGTCGACATCGAGGTGCTGCAGGCGTCGTACGACGCCATCGTGCTGGCGTGCGGATCGACCCAGTGGCGCGACCTCCCGGTGCCGGGACGCGACCTGGCGAACATCCACCAAGCGATGGAGTACCTGCCGTTCGCCAACCGGGTGCAACTCGGTGACCTCGATGCATCGCCGATCGACGTGCACGGCCAGCACGTCGTCATCATCGGAGGAGGCGACACCGGGGCCGACTGCCTCGGCACCGCTCATCGCCAGGGTGCGGCGTCGGTCACCCAACTCGAGATCATGCCCCGTCCTCCCGACGAGCGCGCCACCGGCAACCCGTGGCCGCAGTTCGCGTTCACGTACAAGGTGTCCTCGGCCCATGCCGAAGGCGGAGAGCGGATCTACTCGGTGAACACCGAGCGGTTCGTCGACGACGGGGCGGGCAACGTCGCCGGACTCGACATCCACGATGTCGAACTCGTCGACGGTCGGTTCGTCGAAGTCGAGGGAACCGCTCGCCGGCTACCCGCCGACCACGTCTTCCTCGCGCTCGGATTCGTCGGGCCGGAGAAGGGGTCGTGGTTGGACGAACTCGGTGTCCGCCTCGACGAACGGGGGAACGTCGCTCGGAACGACGACTACATGACGAATGTCCCTGGTGTGTTCGTCGCGGGCGACATGGGTCGCGGACAGAGCCTCATCGTCTGGGCGATCGCCGAGGGTCGGTCCGCTGCGGCGGGCGTCGATCGGTATCTGATGGGGGAGACGAAACTCCCGTCGCCGATCGCTCCATCGGCCCGGCCGCTCGTGTGATGTCGATCTCGGACCACCGATGAGACCGGTGCCGTCGCCCAAGGACGTCGACCGAATACGATCGACGCCATGACGACGAGGGCCGGTGTGTGTCGCGTGTCGGCGATGGCGGCGTCGATCCTTCTGTTCGGCGTCGCGTGCGCCGGGGCGGGCTCGACAGATTCCATCCAGAACCTGACACCGATCCAGGGCTCGAGCTACGTGACCATTCCTCCGGCGACCTCGACGACGACCACCACCACGCTCGTCCCTCCGACGACTGCGCCTGCCACCGAGTTGGACACGCTGGGCGAACAGGTCTACGTGGTACAGCCCAACGACGGCCTCGCCAAGATCGCCGAGTTGTACGGCATCACGATGGAAGAGGTGGTGCGGTACAACGGCTACGAGGACGGGTTCAATCACGTGTTCTTCCCCGGCGACGAGGTCCGGATCCCGCCGAATGCCAAGGTTCCGGATGCTGGTGCATCCGGTGGTTCGTCCGGCGACTGTCCCACGACCTACGTGATCACGGCCGACGACACGTCTCGCATCTCGGTCGCCGAGCGGTTCGGCATCACGTACCAGCAGATGGATGCAGCGAACGTGTCGACGCCTGGATACCAGAGCTTCGTCGTGGGCACGGCGATCACGATCCCGTGCCCGTGACCCCGGCGTCGTGGGTGCTCAGCCGATGTCCGGCCAGCGCCGCTTCTGTCGGCGGCGCCGACCAGCAGCGCCCATCGTCCGCTGCTCGGCGAGTTGCCACTGTCGACGCCAGCCGTTGAAATCCGGGCCGGTGAGGCGAGGGCTGGTTCCGCTGGCGGCTCGCCGGGTCGCCGTCCAGTAGTCGGTGAGCGCCTCGTCCCCGAGTCGGGTGACGGCGGCCTCGATCCGGGCGTTGAACCGGCGGGTGCTCTCCGATTCGACCGGGAACAGCGGAGCGCCGAACACGACCTTGGAACGACCCGGCTTCGGGCGCTTCATGCCCTTGCCGAAAATCGCACCCGTGCCGTCGATGAAGACGGGGATCACCGGAGCGCCGGTGCGCGATGACAGGTAGGCCGCACCACCCTTGAAGTCCTGTCCCCACCCGTCCGGTGATCGTCCCCCCTCGGGGTAGATGAGAAGACTGTGTCCATCGGCGACCAGGTCACGGAACATGTCGCTCGATCGCCGACTCGTGACTTCGCGATCGATCGGTATGGCATTGAGCGAGAGCGCCGAGATCACCGCCTTCCATCGCTGGTCGAAGAAGTAGTCCGCTGCCGCGGCCACGACGAGATCACGTCGCCAGCACCGGGGGATCGCGGTGATCATCAGCCCGGTGTCCAGATGGCTGTGGTGGTTCGGGGCGAAGATCACCGCCGGGGGTTCCTCGAGTGTGGTGAGGTCGGCGAGACGATCGAGTCCGGTCACCTCGGGCGCAGCCAGGCTCCGTACGACGAGCCGGAGTGGGCCTTCGGTGATGACGGCCCGACCGGCTCGGGCGAGAGGGGTTCGTGCCCAGTCGGTGTCGTAGTCCGCACCGAGCCGGGTCGGCTCACCGGGAACCTCGACGCCTTTGGGCACGGTCGGGGCGCGGTACGGAAAGCCGAATCGGCGCAGCGGCATCGCCGATCGCCGGACCGCCGATTCGACCGTTCCGACGGCCCGTTGACCGATGCGGAGGTACCGGGTGGACGTCGCCATCGGTCAACTCACCTCGGCGACGAGCACGCTCGGCACGTGCAGGTGCGTGATGCTGGGGGAGCGTCCGACGACGTCGGTGGCGATCTCGAACGCATCGTCCATGGTGCTCGCAGGGGTGAATCCGAGTCGTCGGACGTTGGCCGGGTCGCCGCCGACGACGATCACCTTGCCGGCCCACTGTTGGCCATGTGCGCCCCAGTACCACGCGTAGAAGGGGTGGACGCCGTGATAGGCGTTGCCGGTGCGGTACAGGTGTCGGTACCACTCGTCCTCGGCGTACTTGCGTTCCCATTTCGCACTCATGACGGCCGGGTCGGTCGTGTCGGCGAGCACCTCGTCGAAGAAGTCGATGTAGCTCGGATGGTGGACCGGGTTGAAGTCCTTGTACGTCGGGTGCGTCATGATGACGACACCACCCTCGCGGACGAGGGGCTTGCCCCGGTACATGTTGAACATGTATCCGAGCCCCATGCACATCACGAGGATCGGGTTCATGATGCCCTCGGGGTTGTAGGGGCAGATGAACGGGATACCCATCGTCAGGATGTCGGTCTGGCCTTCCACCGGCACGATGTACTGCTCGTCGCACTTTGCGAGTGTCCGCTCGTGGACCGAAGGCGTGAAGCCGGCGTGCACACCCGTCAGTTCGTAGGGAGCCTCGATCGAGTGGAAGATCTTCCTCGCGAGTCGGGATGGCGTGCGACTCAGCGACTTCTGGGTCGCCAGGAAGAGCGCACGATCTTTCGCCGTCCATTCCCACTCACGCTTGTTGAGGAATCCGAAGGTGTCGGGGAACGAGTTGTTGTTGATGGTGGTCTCGATCTGGAAGATCTTCGGCCCGTGGTCACGCAACACCTTGCCGAGCCGCCAGATGCTCTTGTGCAGCGCCGAGTGGTCCCGATGACCCATCAGGCTGCGGGTGTTCTGCAGCGTCGCCGGATTGTGGTGGACGCTCAAGCAGCGGTAGCTCGCCATGCCGGTCACGATCGACTTCCAGCCGCCATCCATCGAGACCTGGTTGACGTTGGCGTACACGACCAGGTCGGACTCGGCCACGCGTTTGTTGATCTCCAGGACCTCACCTTCGTCGGTGGTGCCCACCACGACGAGGTTGTCCGGGTCCTCGGCGTCGTGCTGGGTCAGCATCCCGCGCGGGTGGAACGCGTCGAAGATCCGATCGCCGAGTACGTGGCGCAGTTCGTAGTCGTGCATTCGGCGGTGCAATCCGAGAGCGGCGATGATCTGGATGTCGTCCACGCCGGCCGCGGCAGCGAGGTCGAGGACTGCTTCGATGATCCGTTGGCGGTTGTCGGGTCGACGCATCTTCGGCAACGACAGGCTGGAGTCGTCGAAGCAGATGGTCAGCTTCATGTCAGGGTGGAGCAGCGCCGGCAACGGCTCCATGTCGATCGGGTTCAGCAACGCGTCGCGGATGTGACCGTCGACGTCGTCGAGTCCGGGCAACGGTTCGGGCGGATAGATGATCCGGCTCCGCCCGGCCGGGAGTTTCTCGAGCGAGAAGTTCTCGCCTCGCCAGAACAGCGTGGGTGGTGTCGAGCGGTCGACGTCGAGGACGAATCCGGGACGGGGCATGGCGTTACTTCTCTTCCCTGAGGTCGAAGGCGATCTTCACGGCGCCGCGGGCGCCGGCCGTGGCGGCATGTGCGAGCGCGTCGACGTGATCGGTGAGTCGGTAGGTCGCCGACAGCAGCTGTTCGGCTCCGAGGGCATCGGCCGTGGCGAGGGCCAGGTCGAAGGTGCGGGCGGTGGTCCCGTCCGGCAAGCGCTCGGTTCCGTACGTGTAGGCGCCCTTGAGTTCGGTCTCGCGGTGCCAGAGCCCGGTGAGGTCGATCTGCACCTCGGCAGGCATCCCGAGCAGGACGACCCGACCGCGTGGTCGGGTGATCCGGAGGCAATCGGCGATCGATGCGCTCGTACCGACCGCATCGATGGTGGCGTGTGCCCCGGAACTCAGCGTGTCGCCGATGAGGTGGCAACCCACCTCTCGCCGGACGGCGCGCGCCAGATCCGAGCCACGGACGACGACGTCGGCGCCGACGGCTCTGGCGAGCGCGAGTTGATGCGGATACCTGGCTCCGGCGACGATCCGTACTCCCGGGACGTAGCGGCGCAGGCCGGCGATCGCAGCGAGACCCATGGTGCCGGCGCCGAGCACCGCCACGACCGGGTCGGTGACGCCGGCGACCGTCGGCCACGTGAGCAGGGCCGCGTGGATTCCACCGGCGATCGGCTCGACGAGGACGGCTCGTTCGTCGGGCACGTCGTCGCCGATCCGGTGCAGTTGACTGTCGTGTGCCCAGAACCACGGGGCCCAGCCACCGCCCGTCGAGCAGCAGAACCCGGTCTGGATACCGGGCTCGAGTGGTCCGGTGACGAGGTGGGCGTAGTCGTCGCCGTCGCCGGGTGCAGCGCCGTCGAACGGAGGGCGATGGCCTCGTGCAGCGTGACCGAGGACCGGCTCCACGACGACGCGGGTTCCGTCGTCGAGCGAGCCGACGATCTCGTGGCCCGGGACGAACGGGAAGCTGACGTAGTCCTCGAAGTACAGCGACGCGTGTCCCTCGACCAGCGAGAGGTCGGATCCGCAGATCCCGGCGAGTCGGGTGTGGACACGCTGCCAGCCCTCGCCCGGGCACGGTGGGTCGTCGACCGAGGTGTACTCGAGCGGTCCGAGTCGTGCTGCGGTGGCCGGAGCGATCGCCGAGGCGAGGCGGGCCATGCCGAACTTGCCGGCACTGCGCTTGATCTGGAGCGCCTTCACCGGAACACCCGCCGTCGTTCGTGGTCGGGGAGGAGGTCACCGATCGGCAGGAGCGGCTTGGGGGCCCCTCCGGCCTTCGACCAGTGCTCGACCAACCAACCGCGCTTGCGGGCGATCGCGGCCAGGCGGGTCTCGGGGTTCACGGCCACCGGGAACCCGACGGCCTCGAACAGCGGGAGGTCCGACGACGAGTCGGCGTACGCCACGCACTCCTCGAGCCGGAATCCCTCGGCCGAGCAGTAGTCGGCGAGCAGTTGGGCTCGCGTCTCTCCCGTCGGTGGAACACGTGCGAGCTCACCGGAGTACGTCCCGTCGGGCCGAGTCGTCATCTCGGCAGCGATGACCTCGTCGAACAGTGGCCGTAGCCCGGCGACGGCGAAGTCGAGGGCACCGGTGATCAGCACCGTCCGGTGGCCTGCCTCCCGGTGTGCTCGAACCCGACGGAGTCCCTCGGGAAAGCTCTTGGTCATGATGAGCTGGTGCATCAGCGCCGCTGCGTCGAGTTCGATCTGCTCGACCGGTGCGTCGGCGTAGCGGCGATAGAAGTGCCGGAGGAAGTCGGTCCGGTCGCGTCGGTCCATCTGGAGGAGGCCGGGTGCCTCACGTAGGGCTCGCACCACGTAGCGCGCACGCTCGGGTCCGTTGAGTCGGCGGGTCGCGAGGAACGAGTAACTCTCGACGACGTTCGAGGCGATCAGGGTGTTCTCGAGATCGAATGCCGCCACGTGACGACGCTCGTCGAGGACCTGCTTGCGAAGGCGGGTCATGCGGTCGGTGGACCGGGACGCTCCCGGCGTGGTCTTCACCCGGGCGTGCTTGACGATGGCCGGGAGGTGGATTCGTGTGGCGTAGTGATGCCAGTCGACGATCCGTGGGTCGAGGTTGAAATCCTCTCGATCAGCCGTGTCCAGTCGGGAGTGGAGCGCGAGCAGGTTGTCGACCTGGTAGATCGCTTCACACTCGGTGTAGAGCCCGTACAGTTCGACGTACTGCATGGCGGCGTCGATCTCGACCCGCTTGGATTCGAGCGAGGCGGCGAGTTCCGCCTGTCGACCGCGGAGCGGCAACGTCTGGAGCGTCTTTTCGCTCCAGGTGAGCAGGCGCTGGGCTCGTCTGAGCTCGCCTTCGACCTTGCCGCGTCCTGGGAACCGCCACTCGGGCAGGAGGATCGGTTGACCCTTGGGGTCGTAGATGGGGTGCTCGGCGAACCAGGAGCTCACGTACTCGATGAGGTTCCGGTAGGTGAGCGGGTTGACGCCACCCGAGGCGACCTGCGTGATCGCTGGCGCGCCGTCGGGCCCGGCTGCGGCGACGGCGATGATGGCATTCACCACGATGTCGACGGGGATCACGTCGATGGTGCCCTCGGGTACGCCGGGGAACTGGCTGAGCAGGCCCTTCGCGTACGACAGGATCACGGGTTCGGCCATGCGGAACCCTCGGATCCAACCCGGGACCGGCTCGGCCCAGGCCGATTCGATGATCGAGGGTCGGACGATCGAGACCGGGACACCGCCCTTGGAATCCGTGAGTGCTTGTTCGCCGAGCGCCTTCGTGAAGGCGTAGGCATCGGGCCATCCGACGCTGGCGGCCCTGGCTCGTCCCGCTTCGACGAGTTGGTCCTTGACCCAGCGTTCGCGGATCTGTTCGGTCTTCGAAGCCAGCGCCGGTGCCCCGGCTGCGCCGAGTTCGCCACGCGCCTCGGACCGGAAGCGGGCCAGCTGCGCCGGTTGACGGCTGAGTGCCTCGGTGTCGCCTTTCAGCCGGCGGGCTGCTGCCACCTCGGCGCGCCATGACAGCCCGATGTCGAAGGGTCCGTCGCTCACGAGCTCCTCGGGCGCACTGCCACGCCGGTTACCTGCGACGTAACAGGTGCTGACCGCCACGAGGTGCGGCGTGATCTCGAGGTCGTGGCAGAGTTCGGCGATCCGAACCGGACCGAGCAGGTTGATCTCGACGGCTCGGTCGAGTGGCGAGTCGAACGACACCGTCGCAGCCGAGTGGATGATGGTGTCGACGGTGGCGAAGATTTCGCGGTCACCCGGACTCAGGCCGAGGCCGTCGGACGACACGTCGCCCGCGATGGTCGTGATCCGACGCGCGGTCATCTCGGCGAAGGTCTCGGTGGAGTCGTCGTGGGCCGCTCGGAGCCGGTCGAAGGCGTCGTTCTTGAGGAGTTCCTTCTCGACACGCGTGGCGGCGGGTGTGCGTTGCCCGTCACGAACGAGGAGGACGAGTTCGCAGTCGGGAACGCTCCGCAGCAGCCGCTCGACGAGCGCGGTTCCGACGAACCCGGTCGATCCAGTGATGGCGATGCGCTTGCGTGCGAGGGATTCAGCGATCACAATGACCCTTGTCTACCAGATGGTAGAGAGCGCTTCAATGGCTGAAACCACGACCCGGCAACGCATTCTCGACGTCGCGCTCGATCAGTTCGGCTCGCGTGGCGTCGAGGCCGTCTCGCTCGACGAGATCGCTCGGGAGGTGGGGGTGCGCAAGCAGACCGTCCTCTACTGGTTCCCGTCGAAGGATTCGCTCCTCGACGGCGTGCTCGAACATGCCGCGCACCAGTTGGTGTTCGTCATCGACGCGGCGATCAGAGCCGCACCCGACGACCCGCTCGAGCGGATCGACAGCGTCGTGCGGGCCGTGTTCCGGCCGGCGGTGCGGCGTCCGGCGCTGCTCGGTCTGGTGCGGGACGTGAGTCGTCTTCCGGCTCCCCATGCCGAGCGACTCCGAGGACTCATCACCCCGCTCGTCGATCGGTGCGTCGAATACCTCGCGATCGAGATGGAACATGGTCGCCTGCGCCGCTGCGACCCCGGACTCGTCGCCGCCCTGGCCTATGCCACGGTGACGGGCATCGCCACCGAGCCGGAGGCCCTCCGAGCGGTGCGGTGGCAGGCGGATCCGGCCGGCCTGCGACACCTTCGAGACGAGTTGCGAGCGTTCCTCAGGGCTGCACTGTCGCCGTGAGCGGTCCGACGGTGATCTCACCGACGCTGTCGATCAGGGCGTCGCAGTCGGCAGCCACCGCTGTGCCACGTCCGACGGCGACGAAGGGACACCCGGCCGCCCGCGCCGTTCCCTGATCGGTGGTCGAGTCGCCGACCATCAGGATCCGTGCGACGTCGATGCCGAGCCGTTCCGCCACTGCGAGGAGGGGGTCGGGTGCAGGCTTCGGTCGGATCGTGTCGTCACCACCGACGATCGTGGCGACGAGCGGCCCGAGGCGGAATCGGTCGACGAAGCCCACCGCCGACGACCGGGCGTCGGACGTGACGATCGCGCAGCGGACGTCGGCAGCGCACAGTGACCCGAACAGCGCGGCCAGATCGGCGAGCGGGACGGGATCGGTCGGTCCGACTTCGGCGACGGCCGCCAGTCCCCGTTCGAGCGCGGCGTGGAGCCGCGCGGCGTCGAGTCCCTGGTCGTGGAGCGACTCGACCGTCGTGGCTCTGATCTGGGCGAGCGTGCCGGCGGCCAGGACGCCGTCGGCGACGAGCGTTCCTTCGGCCAGGTCGTACCCGAGTCGGCGGGCGAGCGTCTGCCTGACTCCGTTGGCATCGTCATCTCGCTCGTCGGTCGACCCCACCCCGTCGATCCAGGCGCGGGCGATCGGTCCCCAGGTCGCCTGGAGATCGATCAAGGTGCCGTCCTTGTCGAAGGCGATGGCGGCGACGTCGAACGACGTGCTCCCGGCGACGACGATCGGCATGGTCCGGGTCCTCGCTCAGTGCTTCGTGTTCCGGCGTCGTCGGCCGTGCCGCTCCACGGCGAGATCGACGAGTCGATCGATGATCTCGCCGTACGACCAGCCGCTCGCCATCAGCATCTTCGGGAACATCGAGATCGGGGTGAATCCGGGCATCGTGTTGACCTCGTTGCACAGGAAGCCACGGCCGCGTTCCTCGAAGAAGAAGTCGCAACGCGCCAGTCCGTCGCACCGCAGTGCTCGAAACACCTGCACCGCCAGCTCGCGAACCTCGGTCGTCCGGGCGGGGGAGAGGTCGGCCGGAACGACCCCGACGCTCGTGCCGTTCAGGTATTTGTCGTCGTAGCTGTAGAACTCGGCGCCGGGGAAGATCTCACCGGGCACCGAGGCGAACGGCTCGACGCCACCGATCACCGCCACCTCGATCTCACGACCTTCGATCGCCTCTTCGATGACCACCCACTCGTCGTACGACAGGGCATGGGTGACCGCGTCGTGGACCTCGTCGAGGCTCTTGGCCTTGGTGATGCCGATCGACGAACCCATGTTGGCCGGCTTGACGAAACACGGGAGTCCGAGACGTGCGACGACCTCGGCGAGTCGACTCGGTGTGCAATCGGGTTCGGCGAACGCTGCGTATCCGGCCTGGGCGACGCCGGCCGCTCCGAGCACGTGCTTGGCCATCGCCTTGTCCATCGCCAGCGCAGATCCGAGCACGCCGGAACCGACGTAGGCCACGTCGGCGAGTTCGAGGAAGCCTTGCACCGTGCCGTCTTCGCCCATCGGCCCGTGGAGGAGGGGCAGGACGACGGTGCGCTCGGTCGCTCCGGCGACGCCGGCCAGGATGCCCGACGGTGTGATCGGCTCACCGGTCGGATCGAGGCGTGCCGGGAGGCGCCGTTCCGGCGTGGCGAGTGCAGAGAACGCTTCCGATGCCACCGCCCAGCTCCCGTCGGTGCCGATGCCGACGGGTGTGATCCGATACCGATCCGGGTCGGCGGCGCCGAGAACGTGAGCGGCGGTGGTGCAACTCACCTCGTGCTCCGCCGACTGGCCGCCGAACAGGACCACCAGATGGATGCGCTCGTCGCTCACCGACGTGACGGTACCGTTCCCGGTCATGAGGTTGCTGGCATCCCAGGTCGCGTCGGCGACCGGTGGTCGCCTCGTCGGGGCCGACGTGTGGATCGACGGGGCGTCGTTCGACAGCCGGACGGTCAGCCACGGGGAGCTGTTCGTGGCGCTCGTCTACGCCCGTGACGGTCACGACTTCATCGGTGCAGCGGTCGCCGCCGGCGCACCGGCGTGCTTGGTGTCACGGCCCGAGGCCATTCCGGATGGTGCTCCCGTCGCTTCGATCGTCGTCGACGACACCGCTGCCGCGCTGCTCGACCTGGCCCGATACGGGCGGTCGCTGCTCGATGTTCCCGTGATCGGGGTGACGGGGAGCGTCGGCAAGACGACGACCAAGGACTTCATCGCTGCTGCGCTCGGTGCCACCCGCCAGGTCTGGGCGAACGAGCGCAGTTTCAACAACGAGCAGGGGTTGCCGGTGACCGTGCTCGGAGCTCCCGCCGGGGTCGAGGCGCTGGTGGTCGAGATGGGGATGCGCGGCTTCGGCCAGATCACCCGCCTGTGCGAGGTCGCCTCGCCGACGATCGGGGTCGTGACTGCGGTCGCTGCGGCACACACCGAGATGGTCGGAGGGATCGACGGCGTGGTGAGGGCGAAGCGTGAACTCGTCGAATCGTTGCCCGGTACGGGTACGGCGGTGCTCAACGCTGCGGACCCGAGGGTGCTCGCGATGGGGACGGCGACGACGGCAGCGGTGGTGACGTTCGGCGGCGAGGGTCATGTCCGAGCGGAGTCGGTCGAGTTCGACGACCTCGCCCGAGCGCGGTTCGTCGCACGCTCCCCGTGGGGCCACGCCGAGGTCCGACTGGGGGTGAGCGGTGCGCACATGGTGACGAATGCCCTCGCTGCGCTGGCGGTCAGCGGTGTCGTCGAAGGACGGATCGACGCGGCCTGCGAGGCGCTGGCGACGGCATCGGTCTCGGCGATGCGCATGGAGATCCGGCGCACTTCGACCGGCGCCGTCGTCGTGAACGACGCCTACAACGCGAATCCGACGTCGGTGGCGGCGGCCCTCCGAGCCGTCGCCACGATGTCCGGCGGTCGTCGGGTGGCCGTGCTCGGTCGAATGGCCGAACTCGACGATCCGGTCGCCGGCCACCGAGAGGTACGAGCGGTCGCGGACGAACTCGGCATCGACGTCGTCGCCTTCGGGACCGATCTGTACGGAGTTCCGTCCGTCGAGACGATCGCCGATCTCGGCCGGCGGCTCGGGGCCCTCGGCGAGGGCGATGTCGTGCTCGTCAAGGCGAGCCGGTCGGCTGGTCTGGAACAGGTGGTCGAGGCGCTGCTCGCCCAGGAATGACCGGACGGGAATCGGTCAGAACAAGCGATTCGCGTTGACCGGAACGAACGGTTCGCCGCCTTCGTCGACGCCGAGGAAATCCGATCGCTCGAGCACCGCGAGATTCGACCACCAGGCGAGGCCCACTGCGAACAGGGCACCTGCCGCGAGCACCCATCGTGCGCCGATGTGGTCCATGATCGGTCCGGCGATGAGATTGCCGACCGGGACGGTGCCACCGAACGACATGAACCACAGGGGCATCGCGGCGCCGCGCTCGTGGTCGGCCAGGTTTCGCTGCATCACCGACGCCAATGCCGTGGCGGTCATGAAGTAGACGAAGCCGAGTGCTGCAGCCACCGGGAGGCCGACCAGCCAGTTGCTGGTCAGGCTGAACGTGCCGAGGCAGAGGGCGAACAGGAGGAGTCCGAACGGGATCAGGCGACGGGTGTCGCGGTGGGCGAGCCACGTGCCGACGGCGAGCGCCCCGAAGAATGCCCCGAGTCCCCAGACGATGTACAGCGCCTTGTACTCGCCACCGACGGGATCGAGACCGAGGTTGAGGCGGGCGATGGACGGGAACAGGCCGATGAACGGCAGGCAGACCAGTGAGAACATGAACATCGTCGAGATCGTCCGAACGAGCACTCCTCGTCCACGCACGATGTCGATGCCGACCCGGAGCGAAGCCCACCCACGAGTTCGGCTGGTACCGGAGACCTGGGGAAGTCGTACCGACGTCATGAGCGGGACGATGAGGAACAGATAGGTCGCGGCGTTCACGAGGAACAACTGGGCCACCGAGAACCCGACCGTCGCCAGCACGGCTGCGACGGCCGGCCCGGCGATCCGACTCCCGTTGATCATCGCCGAGTTGAGGCTGACGGCTCCCGGGAGGTCGGCTCGGGGCACCATCATCGGGATGCTGGCGCTGAATGCCGGCGCGTTCACGGTGTTCGCCACACCGATGACGAGCTGGACGAAGAACAGGCTCCACAGGGGCGCGTCGCTGGCGATGAGCGCGGCGAGGACGATCGACATCGCCATCATCGTCAGCTGCATCGACACCACGAGTCGGGTCCGGTCGACACGGTCGGCGAGCACACCGGCCGGGATCGAGAGCAGGAGCAGCGGACCGAGTTGGACGAAGACGATGAGTCCGACCAGGGCCGCCGACCCGGTGCGGGCGTCGAGGTAGGCGGGCAGCGTGAAGTTCTGCATCCACGTCCCGACGTTCGACAGCGAGGTCCCGATGAACACGGTCCGGAACGATCGGTGGGCCAATGCGGCCCGTGCCGTGCCGGAGCGAGGGGCGGCGGTGGTCGTGGGGGTGCCGGTGGTCATGAGCGTCGGTCAACCTATCCCCGCAGGTCGGAGCGACGGTCCCCGAGACACCCGACTGATGCGCGCGATGCTGGTCGGATGGCACAGCAGCCGACGACATCGATGCCGATCGCGGCGGACTCCACGGGTTCGTGTCGCTCGATCCACGGTACGTATCCCGAATGCCCGTTGTGTGGCGCCGACCTGTTCCCCGAGCACGCCCACTTCAAGTGCAGCGGTTGCGGCTGGCGCGACAGTTGCTGTGACTGAACCGATCGCCCCGGAGACGCTGGCTCGGACCGATGGTCTCGACGACTGGCGCTTCGCCGCCGGTGCGCTCCATGCCGAGTTCGAGTGCGGCTCGTTCGAGATCGGTGCTCGTCTCGTGGCGTCGATCGCCGATGCCGCCGACCGCTCCGATCATCACCCGGAACTGGCGCTCCGGTACCCGGGGGTGGTGCGGGTCGACCTGTCGACCCATGACGCCGGTGGGGTGACCGACCTCGACGTCGCTCTGGCGCTGGAGGTGTCGAGACTCGCCGCAGCAGCCGACGCCACCGCACGTCCGTGGGCGACCCGGGTGATCGAGCTCGCGATCGACACCCCTGACGCCGACCGGATCCGACCGTTCTGGAAGGTGGTGCTGGGCTACGACGAGGCGCCGTCGGGCACCCTGGTCGATCCGGCGCGCGTCGGCCCGCCGCTGTGGTTCCGGGACATCGCCATGGTCCGGACCGAGCGAGGCCGGTTCCATGTCGACGTGTCGGTCGCGCACGACGTCGCCGAAGCCCGGGTGGCGGCTGCCCTGGCAGCGGGTGGGACCCTGGTCACCGACGCGCGTTCGTGGTGGGTGCTCGCGGATGCCGACGGCAACGAGGCCTGCATCTGCACCTGGCAGGATCGCTGAACGGGTGAACGTCAGCAGTTGACGGGTTCGGCAGCAAGGGGGGATCTGTGTGCATGAATCCCCTGGGTCGGCGTACACGATGTGAGTGTGTCGAGTCGGCCGGTCGTCGTGTGTCGGTCGACTCCGTTCCTCGAGCTGGCGCCGTGTTGTACATGAACGCGGTGGTACATGAACGCGTCCACGTCGTCATCGGCGGCGACGGTGAGCGACACTCGCAAGGACCTGACGAGCCACGTCGCCAGGTTCCGAGCCGAGGGCGTCGACGCCGAGCCCCTGGTGTTCGGTGACCATCGCCGCCCGGAGGCGGTGCTGCTGCCGTTCGACACGCTCGAGCTGCTGTTCGAAGTCGCCGAAGACATCGTCCTCGCGCAGCGGGTTCGGGAGCTGGCAGCCGCCGACGACGGATCTCGGGTCACGCTGGCCGAGGCAGCTGACCGGTTCGGACCCGATCTCGGTGACCTGTGACGGCGTCGAAGCCGAGACCGTCTGAACGGGTCCAACTGACCGCAGCAGCACTCGAGGACCTCGACGGGACGGCGCCGAGACGGGAGACCTCTCGGACTGCGGCAAGGTCGTGGTCGACGTGGACGACGAGCCCGAGTACCGGATCGTTGTTCGTGATACTGGCACCCGCTTCGACGCTCGGATGCTCGACGCAGGATCGCGAGGATTCGTCAGCGGCACACGCCTCCGTGACGGGCCACACCACCACTCGCCGTCAGCACTCCGATCTCAGGCGAGCGGCCCACACCTCACATCGGGCGCAGAACGGCACCACACCTCGGCTTCACGCCGCGCTCGGCCGCCGCCCGTGACCGCCACATCCGGCCGTCCGCCGATCGGGGGCGCGCCACCCACGAGCTGCGGGGTCCCGTTCATGCACGAGTCATCCCCCGTGCTGTCGAACTCAGCCGTTGATGAGTTCGGCCAGCATGCCGAGTTGGTCGGCGCGGGCCGAGAGCAGCACCGTGGTGAGGCAGGTCTCTTTCCACTTGGCCATCTCGTCGCGGATCTTGGCCGGCGGGCCGACCAGGGCGACGTCCTCGACCATCTCGAGCGGGATCAGGGCAGCTGCCTCCGCCTTCTTGCCCTGGAGGTAGAGCTCCTGGATCTCGGTGGCGACCCCGCCCCATCCCATCCGGTCGAAGACGTCGAAGTGGAAGTTGGCGCCCTTGGCGCCCATGCCACCCGCGTAGAGCGCGACGAAGGGTCGGACGAGATCGGCACACTGCTCGGCGTCGTCGCCGGGGATGACGGTCAGCATCGAGGCGACCTCGAAGCGTTCGGCCTTGCCCGGGTCGCCGGCGGCCTCGAAGCCGATCCGCAGCCGTTCGCGGTACCAGGCGTCCTCTTTGGGGGAGAAGAACAGCGGGAGCCACCCGTCGCAGATCTCAGCGGCGAGCGACACGTTCTTCGGCCCTTCGGCGCCGAGGAAGATCGGGATCTCGTTCCGCAGCGGATGGACCGTGGGCTTGAGCGCCTTGCCGATCCCCATGCCGTCGTCACCGGTGTACGGCAGGTCGTAGAACTCGCCGTGGAACTCGACCGGCCGTTCGCGGCGGATGACGTCGCGCACGATCTCGACGTACTCCCGTGTACGGGCGAGGGGCTTCGGGTACGGCTCTCCGTACCAGCCCTCGACCACCTGCGGGCCGGAAGCGCCGAGTCCGAGGATGAAACGTCCGCCCGAGAGGTGGTCCATCGTCATCGCCGCCATGGCAGCGGCGGTCGGCGTGCGCCCCGACATCTGCATGATCGAGGTGCCGAGCCGGATCCGTTCGGTGTTCGAACCCCACCACGCCAGCGGCGTGAGCGCATCCGACCCGTAGGCCTCAGCGGTCCACACCGAATCGAAGCCGAGTCGGTCCGCCTCTCGAACGGCATCGAGCGCTCCGGACGGCGGCCCGGAGGACCAGTAGCCGGTGGACAGTCCCAGTTTGAACTCAGCCATGAGTGACAGC
>JBMUCX010000003.1:0-50037 GCA_049458915.1 Ilumatobacteraceae bacterium | reverse complement strand
TCGGTTCCGAGGTCACGTCCCGGCGAGTGCGCGGGCGCGTGCGGTCACGTGCCCGACCGACATGCCGAGTCGCTCCATGGCGATCGGTCCGGGAGCGCTCGTCCCGAATCGTTCGATCGAGATCACGTCATCGGCGTACCGGTGCCAGCCGAGCGACACGCCGGCCTCGACGGCCAGTACGGGCGTGCCCGGTGGGAACACGGACTCGCGGAAGGCGAGGGGTTGTGCGTCGAAGCGGTCCCACGAGGGCATGCTGACCACACGGGTGGACAGTCCGGTCTCGGTCAGTTCGGAAGCGGCGCTGACGCACAGTTGGACTTCGCTGCCGGTTGCGACGAGGACGATGGCCGGGTCGGGGGAGTCGACGACGACGCCTGCGCCCGTCGCCACCGCCGAACCGTCGGACACGACGTCGAGGTTCTGGCGGCTGAGGACGAGTGCGGTCGGCCCCGGATGTCGCACGGCGTCGGCCCATGCGGCGATGGTCTCGTTCCCGTCGGCCGGGCGGATGACGTGCAGCCCGGGCATCGCACGCAGGGTCGCCAGGTGCTCGACGGGCTGGTGCGTCGGTCCGTCCTCGCCGACACCCACCGAGTCGTGGGTCCACACGAAGCACACCTTCGCCCGTGAGAGCGCGGCGAGTCGCACGGGGGGACGCATGTAGTCGAGGAACACGAAGAAGGTTCCGCCGACCGGCAGGATCCCGCCGTGGAGCGCCATCCCGACCATGGCTGCGCCCATCCCGTGCTCACGAACCCCGTAGGCGATCTGTCGGCCGTCGCGACGGTCGGTGGACTGCACGACCTGACCGGCCAGCTTCGTCCCGGTGTTCCCCGTCAGGTCGGCGGCGCCCGCCACGAGACCCGGAAGGTGCTCGACGGTGGCATCGAGGGCGACGTTGATCGCGGTCCGGGTCGCGACCTTGCTGCCGATGTCGTACGACGGCAGATCGGCGTCCCAGCCCGGCAGGCCGGTGGAGTTCCAACACGCACTCCATTCGGCGGAGCCGGTGATGGCGGACGTGCGCTCCGCCCACGCCTCGCGGGCCGACGCACCCCGGGACCGAGCGTGCGTCCGATACGTCTCGACGAGTTCGGGGGGCGCCCAGAACGGTTCGTCGGGGATCCCCATGACGGCTTTCGTGCGGGACACGTCGTCGGCGGAGAATGCGAGGCCGTGCGCCTCGTGGCTGTCGGTGTGGTCCGGCGACGGATAGCCGATGTGCGTTCGCAACACCAGCATGCTCGGACGATCGGTGGACTTGGCCGTGACGAGTGCCCGTTCGAGGGCGTCGAGATCCTCCCCGATCTCACCGAGTTCGACGACGTCCCATCCGTAGGCCGCGAACCTCGCCGCCGTGTCGTCGGAGAAGGCGAGATCCGTCGGTCCGTCGATGGTGATCCGGTTGTCGTCGTAGACGCAGATCAGTTTGTTCAGGCGGAGGTGCCCGGCGAGGGACGCCGCTTCGTGGGAGACCCCTTCCATGAGGCAGCCGTCACCGGCGATCACGAACGTGTGGTGGTCGATCGCGTCGTCACCGAATCGCTCGGCGAGGATCCGTTCGGCGAGCGCCAGTCCGACCGCATTCGCGAAGCCCTGCCCCAGTGGACCCGTGGTGACCTCGACACCGGCCGTGTGCCCGGCTTCCGGATGACCCGGAGTCGACGATTCCCACTGCCGAAAGGCGCGCAGGTCATCGAGTTCGAGTCCGTGACCCGTCAGGTGGAGCATGGCGTACTGGAGGATGGATGCATGACCGGCCGAGAGCACGAACCGGTCGCGGTCGGCCCACGCCGGATCGGCCGGGTCGAACTTCATGACCCGGCTGTAGAGCACGTGAGCGAGCGGGGCCAGGGCCATCGCCGTCCCCTGGTGTCCACTCTTGGCGGCGAG
Source organism: Ilumatobacteraceae bacterium (assembly GCA_049458915.1). Lineage (GTDB taxonomy): Bacteria > Actinomycetota > Acidimicrobiia > Acidimicrobiales > Ilumatobacteraceae > Ilumatobacter. The sequence continues at coordinate 48,144 of JBMUCX010000003.1, read as the reverse complement.
GGGCGCATCCATCGCCAGCCCTCGCACGAGATGGACGTACTGGCGGTCGAGATCGTCGGGGAATGCCATCGGCGGCGACATTACCCGGCGACGTGCGGGAGCAAGGTGAGTGGCACCACGTGCCACGGCCCTCGGTCGACCCGACACTGTGCGAACACGGTGCCGTGGTCGTCGAAGGCGAGTTCACCCCGCACCAGACGGTAGGTGAACTTGCCCGGCTCGACGGAGAACGGGCTCACGTTCCGAGCGACGTGCTCGCCGGCGTCGGGTCGCTCGGGATCGCCCAGGTCACGTCGGAACACGACTTCGAACACGCCTTGCCCCGACTCGTCGGCCGGGCAGAAGATGAGCGCCACGAGGTGTGGGCTGATGGTGACCGGGAGCGGACCAGGTGCCGCGAGGGAGAAGTGTGCTCCGGTGAGATCGAGGCGTGTCGAGGGCCCGGGCGCCTGACGCATCTCGAAGTTCTCGACGAAGAGCGCCGAAACGATCTGCATGGTGGTCGAGGGTACCTGCGACACTGGAGCGGTGCGAGAGGACGCCGAACGATGGAACGTGCGCCACGCCGGTCGTCCCGCGCCGGACCCGGCGATGCCCAAAGGATTGGGCGGTGTGTCCGTCGATCGATCGGGGCTCTGCCTCGACGTGGCGTGCGGACTGGGTGCCCAGTCGCTGTGGGCCGCTCGCGAGGGCTTCGACGTGGTGGCGATCGATGCGTCCGACGTCGCGATCACGGCACTCAACTCGGCAGCGCTCCGCTCCGGCGTCCGGGATCGAATCGACAGTCGTGTGGTCGATCTCGACGGCGGTCTGCCCGCTGACGTCGCCAGCCGGTGTTCGCTGGTGATCTGCCAGCGATTCCGGGATCCGCGGTTGTACGGGCAATTCGAGTACATGCTGCGTCCGGGAGGCGTCCTCGTCGTGACGGTGTTGTCGACCGTCGGATTCCGAGGTGATCCATCTCCGCATCGAGCGCCTCCCGGCGAGCTCGTGGTCAGCTTCGGACGCGGCGACCTCGAGATCGAACGACACGTCGAACTCGACGGTGAAGCGACGATCGTCGCCCGCCGTCGATGACCGCTCTGCGGATCCGGATCATCGATCGATAGCTCCCTGCCACCGGTACCGAGCCGAAGTGGCGGGAGTCGACGGCCGAGGCCGTCGTGTTGTCGCTGGTCGCATCGAAGCGGTCGCCGTCCACCGAGCCGACCCGCTTGACGAGCCAGAAACCGGGACGTGTCGGATGCTCGAAGATCCGCACCTCGCCGACCCGGATCCGCCTGCGACGAACACCGATGAGGCCGTCGCCGGGTTCGAGGGACGGTCGCATCGAGTCCTCGACGACGACGAACGGACGAACACTCGATCGGGCCCGGTCGAGTCGACGCCGCAACTCGGAGGGTTTCCCGGCGGCCACGCAGGGGAGTGTAGGTTGTGGCCGTCAGAGCCCCTCGACAAGGAGATCGATCCGAATGCTCACTCGTGTGTTCGCCACTGCCACCCGGGCCCACGCCCACTGCGACCTGTACTGCGGGGTCTACGACCCGGCCCAGGCGAAGATCGAGGCACTGTCGTGCCTGAAGACGCTCCAGAAGTACCACGACTCGTCCGACGATCACTTCCGGGCGCGCTGCATCATGGTGAAGGAGCAGCGAGCCGAGGAGGTCAAGCACCATCTGATGGTGTTGTGGGCCGACTTCTTCGCCCCCGACCACTTCACCCAGTTCCCCGGCCTGCACCAGATGTTCTGGGATGCGATCCACGGGGCCGGAGACGTGAAGAAGTCGACCGACGTGGCGGTTGCCGAGAAGTTGCTCGCCCAGATCGATGCGATCGCCGATGTCTTCTGGCAGACCGACAAGGCCAAGGGAATGGGCGTCTACCCGCCGAGCTGACGTCCGCTCTCGTACGCGCCGGTCGTCGACACCTCAGGGTGTGGCGGCCGGCGTTGTCGCGTCGGGGCGCAGCTTGGTACCCGCCACGCGAACCTCGGCGAGACCGAGCCAGGTCATCGGTTTGACCACCAACCAGGCGGGGTCGAACTCGTACCGACGATGAGCGAGCTTTGCCGAGGTCGGGGCGGCGTGGTGGTTGTTGTGCAGACCTTCGCCGGCGGTCAGGAGGGCGAGCCACTGCAGATTCGTCGCCGAGTTCCGGTACGGCCGGCGGCCGAAGTGGTGACCGATCGCGTTGACGGCCGCAGATGCCGTCACGTAGTACGCGAGGTGTACGGCGGCGGCGAGGAGTCCGATCCCGACGCCCAGCAGGGCGCACAGCGCGGCGAGTCCGAGGAGGAGGCCGAGCCACGATCGATCGAACACGACGCGATCCCACCGGGTCGGTGGCAGGTCCCGCGCATAGCGCTCGATGTTGTGCTGGTCGTGCGCCGCGCGGCGGTACATCGCCAGGTTGTGCTTCTGCACCGTCCACCAACCGCTCACTGCGGGTGAGTGGGGGTCGAGTTCGGTGTCGGTGTGGGCGTGGTGCTTGCGATGGACGGCGACCCATTCGCGGACCTTGATCCCGGTAGCCAGCCAGATCACCGTCTTGAAGGCGCCGTCGACGGGGCGTGGAAAACTGATCGCCCGGTGGGCGAGCCCGCGATGCAGGTAGATCGTCGTCGCCAGGTTCGCGATCGTCGTGACGGTGATGCCGGCGACGAGAGCGGTGGCGACCGTTGAGATCACACCATCACCGTAGCATTCGCTACCTACTGGTCGGTAGGAGTTCGTCCTCGGCGTGCTGTTAGCGTTGGGCGCCGCATGGGGAGTGGCCGATCCGTTGACATCCGACCGGCGCCCGGGGTCGATGACGTCGAAACCCGGTCGACACGGGACCAGATCCTCGACGAGGCGCTCGCATGCTTCGCGCAGTCAGGGTACGAGGGGACCTCGCTGAACGACATCGCCGCCGGTGTCGGGATCCGCAGGCCGAGCCTGCTGCATCACTTCCCGTCCAAGGAAGCGCTCTACCAGGAAGTGTTCGAGCGGCTCCTGTCGGACTGGTTCGATCGCCTCGCCGAGGCCATTGCCGTCGACGAGGTCGGCTGGGCGAAGGTCGAACTCGTGTTGCGGGCCGGGTTCGGCTTTTTCGCCGACAATCCGAGCTACGTCCGCATGGTCCGTCGCGAGGCGATTGACGGTGGCCAACACCTGGCGATCGACCTCGCGAGCACGCTCCGACCGATGTTCGATCTCGCGGCGTCGTATTTCGAGCGGGAGATGGAGTCCGGCGTGTTCGTGCCACAGGACGCCCGTCAACTGCTCATCACGGGCTACGGGGCGCTGCTCAGCTACTTCTCCGACGAACCGTTCCTCGAGGGGTTGCTCGACGTGGCGCCGCTCTCGGCCGGGGCCCTCGCCGCCCGCGAGGAGCACGTGGTCGCCTTCTTCAAGGCGGCGCTCCTGCCCTGAGGTCGTCAGGGTCGGTACGGTGTCGTGGTCATGAGCACCGGCCAGACCCTCTCCGAGTCGAGTTCGAAGGCACTCCTGTCCTCCTACGGACTCGTGTACCCGGCGGAGCACGTGGTGGGCGACGTCGTCTCGGCCGTCGATGCCGCCGAGCAGGTCGGATATCCCGTCGTGGCGAAACTCGTCGGTGACCGCATCGCCCACAAGTCCGAGCGGGGTCTGGTGAAGCTGGGTCTGGGTGACGGTCCCTCCGTCGAGCGGGCAGTCCGGGAACTCCTGGCGGCGGTGCGTGACGACGACGGCGATGTCGGCGTCCTGATCGCTCCGATGATCTCGGGGCATCGAGAACTGATCGTCGGGATGATTCGTGACCCGCAGTTCGGTGCGACGGTCATGCTCGGTGTCGGCGGTGTGCTCGCCGAGGCCCTCGCCGATGTCGTGTTCCGGCCGGCACCGCTCGACCGGGCCTCGGCGGAGGACATGATCGACGATCTGGCCACACGACGACTCCTCGGCGAGTTCCGTGGCGAGGCGGCCGTGTCGCGGCCACATCTCGCCGATCTCCTGGTCGGTCTCGGCCGACTGGCGCTCGATCGGCCCGATGTCGCGAGCGTCGACGTCAACCCGCTGATCGTCACGGCGCAGGGCGTCCCCGTCGCCGTCGACGCCCTGGTCGAACTGGGGGACCCGACCGGCCCGCTGTCGGCGCTGCGTCCGCGTCCGTCGATCGAGCAGTTCCGGGCCCTGTTCGAACCGGCCGGAGTGGTCGTGTCGGGTGCATCCACCCATCCGGGGAAGTTCGGGTTCGTGTCGCTCCACAATCTGCTCGCCGCCGGGTACGCGGGTGCGGTCGCCGCCACCAACCTCCAGCGCGAGACCGTGCTCGGTGTCGAGACGGTCGCCGATGTCGCCGAGTTGCCCGATGGCACCTACGACCTGGTCTTCGTCTGCACGCCGGCGGCGACCAATCGGGAGATCCTGACGGCGTGCGCCGCCAAGGGCATCCGGGCCGCCTTCGTCACCTCCGCCGGATACGGCGAAGCCGGCGAGGAGGGCCGCCGCGCCGAGGCGGAACTCGTCGAACTCGCCGATGAACTCGGGATCCTGCTGGCGGGCCCGAACGGTCAGGGACTGGTGTCGACGCCGACCTCCCTGTGCGCCCAGATCGTTGCTCCCTACCCGCCGTCGGGACGCATCGGAGTGGCCAGCCAGTCGGGCAACTTCGTGTCCAGCTTCTTGAACCTCTCGCGGGCGACCGGCGTCGGCATCAGCCGGGCGGTGTCGGCGGGGAACGCAGCGGCCACGTCGGTCGCGGATTATCTCGACTTCTACGCCGCCGACGACGCCACGTCGGTCGGCCTCGCCTACCTCGAGGGCATCTCCGACGGCCGTTCCCTGATGGAGCGTCTGGCCGAGGTCGCGGCACGCAAGCCGCTCGTGCTGTTGAAGGGCGGTGCGACCGAGGGCGGAGCGCGTGCGGCGGCGAGCCACACCGGAGCGCTGGCGGCCGACGACAAAGTGTTCGACGGGGCGTGCCGAGCGGCGGGGATCACCCGTGCCGCGAGCGTGGAAGAGGCGTTCGAAGCCGCCGCGTCATTCGCGACCCAGCCACTCCCCGCCGGACCGAACGTCGTCGTGCTGACCACGGCCGGGGGTTGGGGCGTCGTCACGGCCGATGCGATCACACGCGATCGGGACCTCCGGTTGCTCGATCTCCCCGACGATCTGTCGGCCGCCATCGACGAACATCTGCCGGCTCGGTGGAGTCGGAACAACCCGGTCGACTGCGCCGGAGGTGAGACCCGTGACACCATCCCCACGGTGATGGCGCTCATCGCGGAGCATCCTGCGGTCGATGCCGTGGTCTACATCGGGCTGGGGATCCAGTCGAACCAGGCGCGGATGATGCGAGACGGGGGGTTCCATCCCGCGCACGGCCTCGACCGGATCGTCGACTACCACGAGCGTCAGGACCGCCGATTCGCCGAGGCCGCAGCCGAGTTGAGCGAGCGCACGGGGAAACCGATTCTCTGTGCCACCGAGTTGGCCGTCGCCGATCCGGACAATCCGGGGCCCGCCGCGGTGCGGGCGAGCGGACGCCTCTGCTATCCGAGCGGGGATCGAGCCGTGACGGCGCTGGCCCACATGTACCGGTACGCAAGGCACCGGGCGACCCGCGAGCGAGCACAGCGTCCGACCTGACGTGGTTCGTCGACGTTCGGCCCTCGACCCGGTGGTCGTCCTGGTGGTCGCCGCTGCGGTGCCTGCGTTCGGGCTGTGGCGGCTGGCGAGTTGGGCCGACGCTCGGGCCGACGACGGCGCGGCGCAGGTCGTCCAGGAGCCGGCCGTCCAGGAGCCGGTCGCCGCCATCGGCCCCGCGATGCCGACTCCGCTGCTGTCGTTCCGGAGGACGGCCGACGAGCTGTCGGACCGTCTGAACCTCGGTGCATTCCGAAGCTCCGTCCAACCACTGCTCGATCGGGTCGGCGAGCGGTCGTGCGTCGCCGTTGCGACCGGAGGGGTGATCGTCGGCGAGCGACACATCGACCGGGCGGTGCTCCCGGCGAGCAGTCTGAAGATCGTGGTCGCCGCCGTCGCACTCGACGTCCTCGGTGCCCAGCACCGCTACGTCACTCGGGTGGTCGGCCCGCCGGTCGTCGACGGTGTGGTGACCGGCGACGTCCACCTCGTCGGAGGTGGAGATCCGGTGCTGGCGAGCGACTGGTATCCCGACAGCGGTCTCGACCGGTTCCCCGTGTTCAACACGACGTCGCTCGACGACCTCGCTCGCAGGGTCGCCGCGGCCGGCGTCCGGGAGATCCGGGGGTCGGTGATCGGCGACGGGTCGAGGTACGACGACGAGTTCTACGTCGGCTCCTGGGGTGGTGGCGTCGCCGGCGTCGAAGCGGGCCCGTACGACGCCCTCCTCGTGAACGATGCGCGAGTGCTCGGCGATGACCAGCGAGGTTCGGACCCGGCATCGGCCGCCGCCCGGGAGTTCGTGCGCCTCCTCGGCGAGGTGGGGGTCGCCGTCTCGGGCGGAGCGGGTTCGGGCCCGGCGCCGGTGACGGCGGTCGAGTTCGCACGTATCGAATCCGCTGCTCTGCCGGCCGTCATCGAGGAGATGTTGACCACCAGCGACAACAACACGGCCGAACTCGTGGTCAAGGAGATCGGGGTCGCCGTGGCGGGTGTCGGAACCCGCCAGGCCGGTCTGGATGCGATCGTCGCGAGGCTGAGCAGTTGGGGGATCGACACTGCAGGACTCGTCCTCGGTGACGGCAGCGGGCTGAGTCTCGACAACCGATTGACCTGCGGTCAGTTGCTGGGCGTGCTCCAGCGGCCCGACATCGGCCCGACGATCTCGGCTGCCCTTCCGGTCGCCGGTCGGACCGGCACGCTCTCGGAGGTGTTCGTCGACAGCGAGGTCGCCGGTCGCCTCCGCGGCAAGACCGGGACGCTCAACAACCCGCCGTTCGACCAGGATCCTCCTGCGGTCAAGGCGCTCGCCGGCTACCTGCCCGTCGAGGGCGACGATCCGATCGAGTACGTGCTCGTGCTCAACGGCCCGACGATTTCGGACCAGCGGGAATATCGGGAGATCTGGGCCGAGCTGGTGGCCGCGCTCGTCTCCTACCCGGCAGTGGCCACGCCGACACAGCTCGGACCCGTCCGATGACGCCGTACGGGTCACCGCGTCGCACGGTCCCCTTGGTCGTTCTGGCGATCGTGGCGGCGGTGCCGGCCGCGGTGTCGGCGTCGCTGTGGAGGTTGGCAGAGGCGCGCCTGCCGACTGCCGACGAACTCGTCGTGGTCCCGACCGTTCCGGCGTTCGGCGCAGCTCCGGTCGAGCCGCTGCCGACGCCGCTGCTCTCGTATCGGCGTCAGCCCGTCCTGATCGCGCGGCGGGTCGAGGCGTCGCGTGTCGACGAAGAACTGGCCCGCCGGGTCGAGTCGCTGTCGTCCGAGCTCGGTGATCGGCTCGCCGGTTCGCCTGGTGCGACAGGATGCCTTCGGGTGGAGATCGGCGGTGACCTGGTGGCCGACGTCGGTACCGGACTCCGTGTCGTTCCGGCGAGTACGCAGAAGTTGCTCATCGCGGCGGTGGCCATCGACGTACTCGGCCCGGACTTCCGCTACCGCACGGAGGTGCGGTCGATGCCTCCTCTGGCCGGGGTGGTGACCGGCGATGTCGTGCTGGTCGGCGGTGGCGATCCGGTGCTGGTGTCCGACGGCTTCGTCGACCCGCAGCGCCATCCGGCGTTCAACACGACCTCGCTGGACCGACTCGCGGACCAGATCGTCGCCGCCGGCGTCACCGTGATCGACGGCGCGGTCGGCGGCGCCGGAGCCCGGTACGACGACGAGTCCCGAGCGCCGTCGTGGGGTCCGGGCATCACCAACTTCGACGCCGGTCCGTACGACGCGCTGCTCGTCGACGACGGATTCCTCTCCGACGGCAACCACGGGATCGTCCCGGCCCGCTCGGCCGCGGCTCGATTCGTCGACCTGCTGCGCGAGCGCGGGGTGACCGTTCGGGACGGAGCAGCGAACCAGGATCGCGCTCCGCTCGAGGGCGAGACCGTGCTCGCCGTCGTCGAGTCGGCGCCACTGAGCGACATCCTCGTCGAGATGCTCCACACCAGTGACAACAACACGGCCGAGATGGTCCTGAAGGAGATCGGTGCCACCGCCCGCGGGATCGGTGCGCGCGAAGTGGGACTCGACGTCGTGCGCGCTCGGCTCACCGATTGGGCGATCGACGCCGCCGATCTCGTTCTCGCCGACGGCTCCGGGCTGAGTCGGGTGAATCAGATCGGGTGTGATGCCCTCACCGCCGTGCTGGGTTCGGTGCCGGTGTCGTCAGCGCTCGTCGATCTGCTCCCCGCCGCCGGACGCGACGGCACGTTGTCCACTCGACTGCTGGGGACACCCGCCGAAGGCCGACTCCGGGGCAAGACCGGAACGCTGACGGGCGTCAAGGCACTCGCCGGGGAGCAGCCCGATCGAGAGGGCCGACCCGTCGTCTTCGCCGTCGTGATGAACGGCGACGGCGTCGAGGACCCGTCGGTCCACGAACCGGTGTGGAACGAGATCGTCCGGTTCATCGACGATCTCCCGATCAGCGTGGACCTCGACGCCGACGAGTTCGGACCCGGGCGAAGCGCCACCGGGAGCTGAACCCCTATGGTCGGCACATGACCGCGATGCCGATGTTCCCGCTCGGGACCCCGCTGCTCCCGGGATCGATCCTTCCGCTGCACGTGTTCGAACCGCGCTATCGACGACTGGTGCAGGACTTGCTCGCCGCCGATGACGAGATGCGGTTCGGCGTGGTCCTGATCGAGCGCGGACACGAAGTCGGCGGAGGTGATCGCCGGTCCGAGGTCGGCACCGTCGCTCGGGTCCTCGACGCGAGCGTGATGCCCGACGGGCGATTCGCTCTCGCCACGGTGGGCACCGAGCGGTTGCGGGTCGTCGAGTGGCTCCCCGATGACCCGTACCCGCTCGCGGAGGTCGAACTCTGGGCCGACGTCGACGCCCACGATCCGGGTGTCGATCGAACGCTGATCGCATCACTGTTCGATCGAGTTCGTCGGATCGGCGAGCAGGTCCGATCTCTCGGGGGTGATCCTCCACCGGTCGACGCGGAGATCAGCGACGATCCGGTGCTCGCCCTGTACCACCTGGCAGCGATCGCGCCGCTGGGGCCTGCAGACCGCCAGCGCATCTTGACCGCGCCCGGCGCGGCCGACCGTGCGGCCGTGCTGGCCGAGGCCCTCGACGACGTCGCTGCGGCGTTGGAATTCCGTCAGGCGTGATAGAAACTTCCGTCATGGCAGAGCGTGCACCAGGAGCGTCGTCGTCGATCTCCGACCGGGCGTCCGTCGGCGAGGTCGTCGATGCCGTGACCGCGTACGCCAAGCAGGAGACGGTCGAGCCGCTCCGCAGGGCCGGGCGCTACGTGGGGTTCGGTGCTGCCGGAGGACTGCTCACCGGAATCGGCGTGTCGCTCCTGCTGCTCGGTCTTCTCCGGTTCGTCCAGACGGAATGGACTCGCTCCGCCGAGGGACGACTGTCCTGGCTCGCATACCTGATCGCGTTCGGGGGCCTCCTCGTCCTCGGCGGCGCGAGCGCCTGGTTCGCGAATCGTCAGATCACGGCCTCGATCATGGGAGAGGACTCGACCCGATGAGCAACACGACGCGCGGCAAACGGACCGGCGAGCGGATGTCCGCCGAAGATCTCCAACACACGCTCCAATCGTTCCAGAACACGATCCAAGGCTCGGTCGAGGACCAGAAGAGTCGGTTGGTCGCCGTCGGTGGCGGGGCGCTGGTGGTCCTGCTCGTGCTGTTCTTCCTGCTGGGCCGACGCAACGGGCGCAAGAAGTCGACGTTCGTCGAGATCCGGCGTTTCTGAGCATCGGCGATCTGATCCTCGATGGCGTTCGTCCCCACAGCGTTTCGGTCCGCGTCGACGATTCGTCGTCGGGCTCTGACCCGGGGTGTGCTCGGGCCGAGCGCCGTCTGGCGTGCCGTCGCCGTCGCCGTGTACGGCACGGCCTTCCTGCGGCGCACCTTCGGTCGTCGACCGGAACTGCTCGGGGAGTCCCGGCTCCGCCCGGGAGAGGGGATCATCGTTTCGACGAGCGCTCCGCGCCGCCGCCCGTCGAGGAGGAGCACTCGCCGATGATCGTTCGCCTCCGACAGCCGACGCGCGAGATCACGGTCGACACCGCACCGACCGTCGACCGTCTCCTCGAGCGGCTCGAACTGGCGCGTGAGTCGCACCTGGTGATCCGGAACGGCACGCTGGTACCCGGTGACGCCCGACTCGAACCGGACGACGTGATCGAGATCCGCCCGGTGGTGTCGGGCGGTTGACCCGGGTGACGGATGGGAACGAAACAGGTGTCGTCCTCGAAGTGCCGCGTGTGTCGCGAGCCGGCGATCATCGACCTCCCGCGACACAACGCACACTTCTGCGCCGACCACCTCGTCCAGTTCTGCCTCCGTCAGGTCGCCAAGGCGATCTCGGACCACGACATGTTCGGACCGGACGATCGAGTGCTCGTCGCCGTCAGCGGGGGCAAGGACTCGCTGGCGGTGTGGGATCTGCTCGTCGAACTCGGCTACTCCGCCGATGGCCTGTACATCGGTCTCGGCATCGGTGAGTACAGCGACTCGTCGTACGAGTTCACCAGGGCGTTCGCCGACGAGCGGGGACTGGCACTGACCACGGTCGACCTCCGCGACGACCTCGGCTACGACGTCCCGACGGCGGCGAAGGTCACGCGACGCGTCCCGTGTTCGGCGTGCGGACTCTCGAAGCGGCACCTGTTCGACCGGGCGGCCATCGAGGGCGGCTACGACGTCGTGGTCACCGGGCACAATCTCGACGACGAGGCGGCGGTCCTGTTCGGGAACACCCTGCACTGGGACATCGGGTATCTCGCTCGGCAGTTACCGGTCCTGCCGGCCGAACACGGCTTTCCGCGCAAGGCGAAGCCCCTGGTCCGACTCGCCGAACGCGAGACGGCGGCGTGGTGCATCGTCCGGGGGATCGACTACCAGATCGACGAGTGTCCGATGGCGATCGGCAACAAACACCTCGCCTACAAAGAGGCGTTGAACTCGATCGAGCGGATGTCCCCGGGGTCGAAGGCGTCGTTCTATCTGGAGTTCGTCGACAAGATGGCGCCGCTGCTCGCCGAGCACCGCGCCCGTGACCGTGATCGCCTCGTTCCGTGTGTCGAGTGCGGTTCGACGACCACCGAGCCGGATTCGGGAGATGAGCCGCGTTGTGCCTTCTGCCGGCTGCGTGAGCGCGTCGTGGGCGCCGAACCCGTTCCGGTGGACCTCGTGGTTCCGAAGCGAGCGAGACGGGCCCGACGTCTCGCCGCACGCACGGACGGGCAGGAGGCGACGTGAAGGATCTCGCAGGCGGTGACCGAGTGATGTTGCTCGACGCGAAGAAGCGTCGCTATCTCGTCGTTCTCCAGCCCGGAGGGGAGTTCCACACCCACGCCGGGTTCGTGCCGCACGATTCGATCATCGGGTGCGCCGAAGGGGCGATCGTCACCTCCACGAAGGGGGCCGAGTACACGGTGCTCCGACCGACGTTGGAGGACTACGTGCTCGAGATGCCTCGCGGCGCCCAGGTCATCTATCCGAAGGACCTCGCACCGATCTGCATGCTGGCCGACATCGGGCCGGGATCGCGGGTGTTCGAGACCGGACTCGGATCCGGAGCGCTCTCCATGGCGATGCTCCGCTGGGGTGCCGACATCGTCGGGTACGAGCTGCGTGAGGATTTCGCCAACCGCGCGAGGGCCAACGTGCGCGAATTCCTCGGCGAGGAGGTGCTCGGCCGGTACGAGGTCCACATCGCCGACGCCTACCTCGGGATCGACCCCGATCACGGGCCGTTCGACCGTGCGGTGCTCGATCTCCCCGAGCCGTGGCAGGTGATTCCCCATCTCGAGGAGGTCCTGCTCCCCGGTGCGGTGTGCGTCGCCTACACGCCCTCGATCACGCAGGCGATGCAGGTGCGTGATCGATTCACCGGCCGATGGCTCGATGCTCGAACGCTCGAGGTCCTCCACCGTGGATGGCACGTGGACGGCCAGGCGGTGCGTCCCGACCACCGGATGGTCGCCCACACGGCGTTCTTGACGGTGGCCCGGTTCCTGGGACGAGATCAGCGAGCGATGCGGACGGACCGCAAGGTCGAGCGGATCGGGCGCTGACGGCGCGGATCGTCAGGTCCCGCAGAAGGTTCGATAGCCGTCGAGGAAGCCCGGCGGCGCCGGCGCTGCGAGATCGGCGGTCGACGGATCGTCGAGGTAGGGCGACCGGACCGCGGAGACCAGACGGTCGAACGGAGCGAGATCACCGTCGTCGACCGCGGCCGTGATCGCAGCCTCGACGAGATGGTTCCTGGGCACGACGCGGGGGTTCGCCGCTCGCAGCCGGCCTTCGACCATCGGATCGTCGCCGATGCGAGCCGCCCACCGTGTTCGCCACCGATCGAAGGCCTCCGGTTCGTCGAACATCGGCCGGAGGGAATCGGGGTCGGTGAGTCCTCGCCAACCGAGGGTGTGGTCGATCCGCTGCGATCGGAGGAGTTCGACCCAGTCATCGAGGAGTTCGTCGTCACCATCGCGTTGGTCGGCCAGCCCGAGTTTCGCGGAGCCGAGCCGCCGCCACGATCGCTCGAAGGCGGGTCCGAACCCACTGACCACCTCGTTCGCGAGTTCGGCTGCGGCCTCACGGTCGGGCGAGATCGTCGGGAGGAGCGCCTCGGCGAGCCGGGCGAGGTTCCACTGCACGATCGACGGCTGATTGCCGAAGGCATAGCGTCCGCCCGAATCGATGGAACTGAAGACCGCTCGCGGATCGTGGTGCTCGACGAAGGCGCACGGGCCGTAATCGATGGTCTCGCCCGAGATCGTGGTGTTGTCGGTGTTGAGCACCCCGTGCACGAAGCCGAGGTGCATCCATCGGGCCACGAGCTCGGCCTGGCGCCGTGTGACCCCGCGGAGCACGGCCAGTGAGGGCTCCCCGCCGTCGAGTTCGTCCGGGGCGTGACGGCGGAGTGCGTGGTCCACGAGGGTGCGGACGAAGTCGTCGAGACCGCGAGCGGCGAAGAACTGGAACGTTCCGATCCGGAGGTGGCTCGACGCGACCCGGGTCAACACCGCTCCGGGCAGGGGACGGTCCCGTCGAACGGTCTCTCCGGTGGCGACGGCCGCCAGTGCCCGGGACGTCGGGACGCCGAGAGCGTGCATGGCCTCGCCCATGAGGTACTCGCGGAGCACCGGCCCGAGCGCCGCGCGCCCGTCGCCGCCGCGGCTGAACGGGGTCCGCCCCGACCCCTTGAGCGCGACGTCGTATCGACGCCCGTCCGTGCCGATCACCTCGCCGAGCAGCACCGCTCGTCCGTCGCCGAGTTGGGGATTGAAGTTGCCGAACTGGTGTCCGGCGTAGGCCTGCGCCAGCGGCGAAGCGCCGTCGGGTACCACGTTGCCGCCGAACACCGACGCTCCGTACGGCGAGTCGAGCAGGTCGGCGTCGAGGCCGAGGAGCGCTGCGAGATCGTGGTTGAACCGCAGCATCGTCGGCTGCCGGACGGGTTCGGGCCGCTGCGGTGCGTAGAACCCGTCGAGTTCCCGGGCGAAGGTGTTGTCGAACGTGAACGTCATGTCAGCGGGGGTGAAAACGACAACGGCCCGACCCCGAGGGCGGGGGCGGGCCGCTGAGCGAGCGTTCGAAGAACCGGATCAGGGCTCGATGAAGATGCATTCGCCGGGGCACTCCTCGGCGGACTCGATCACCGCATCGAGCAGGTTGTCGGCGAACTCGGCCATTCCCTCGGCGCCCTGGGGATTGCCCTTCGCCGTGGCGTAGATCTTGTCACCCTCTTTGACGTAGGCGAGGCCGTCGTCGAGCAGGGTGAACACATCCGGGGCGATCTCTTCGCACAGCCCGTCGCCGGTGCAGAGATCCTGGTCGATCCAGACCTTCATGGTGATGAGTGACTCCTTGAGAGGGGTACGGAACGAGGTCGATCCTAGCCACGGGTCCGGGCCGAAATGAACACCGTGGCCGACCGTTCCGGCATTCGAGCGAATCGACCGTCGACGAGGCGAGGTGTAAGTTCCGACCGGAACCGACAGGCGACGGGGAGGGAGCCGTGACCGACGAACCGGGAGCATCGGCAGATGATCGTGCGGCGCTCGAGGCGGAACTCGCAGTGCTGGGGGAGGAGAACGCCCACCTCCGTTCCCGGCTGGCCGATGCTCCGCTGCGGGTGAGGTCGCTCGAGGAACGGCTGCTGGAGACGAAAGGCCAACTCGCGCAGGCGACCGCGCAGAACGAAAAGCTCAGCTACACCCTCCGGGAAGCGCGGGATCACATCGCCTCGCTGCGCGACGAGGTCGACAAGCTCACGATGCCACCGAACGCCTACGGCGTGATCGTCGGACGGAACGACGACGAGACCGTCGACGTGCTGACGTCCGGTCGCAAGATGCGCGTGCAGTTGCACCCCGAACTCGACATCGAGGCGCTCGATCTCGGAGCTGAGGTCGTCCTCAACGAGAGCTTCAACGTCGTGGCGGCCCGAGCCCCCGAGACGATCGGCGAGGTGGTGACGCTCAAGGAAGTCATGGAGGACGGGGTACGTGCGATCGTCGTCGGGCGTGCCGATGAGGAGCGGGTCTGCGAGTTGGCATCGGCGCTGCGAGGGCACCGCCTGCGCAATGGCGACATGATGCGGCTCGATCCTCGGTCGAATCTGCTGCTCGAGCACTTGCCGCGGCCGGAGGTCGAGGACCTGTTGCTCGAGGAGGTGCCCGACATCTCCTACGAGGACATCGGCGGGCTCGACGTCCAGATCGAAGCGATCGCCGACGCCGTGGAACTGCCGTTCCTGCATCACGAACTCTTCGCCGAGCACCGTCTCCCGGCACCGAAGGGCATCCTGCTCTACGGTCCACCCGGCTGCGGCAAGACCCTGATCGCCAAAGCCGTGGCGAACAGTCTGGCGAAGAAGGTCGCCGACAAGATGGGCGAGGACAAGGGTCGCTCGTACTTCATCAACATCAAGGGTCCCGAACTGCTGAACAAGTACGTCGGGGAGACCGAGCGGCAGATCCGCCTCGTGTTCCAGCGGGCTCGCGAGAAGAGCGAAGAGGGCTGGCCGGTGATCGTGTTCTTCGACGAGATGGACTCGATGTTCCGGACACGCGGTTCCGGTATCAGCTCCGACATGGAGTCGACCATCGTCCCGCAGCTCCTCGCCGAGATCGACGGAGTCGAGGGGCTCCGCAACGTGATCGTGATCGGAGCGACCAATCGCGAGGACCTGATCGATCCGGCGATCCTGCGTCCGGGCCGACTCGACGTGAAGATCAAGATCGAGCGACCGAACCGCGATGCCGCTCGCCAGATCTTCGCCCGGTACCTCACCGACGAGATCCCGATCCGCGAGGGCGAGGTCGTCGCCGCCATGATCGATGCGACGGTCGAAGAGATGTACCGGGAGGACGACGAGAACCGGTTCCTCGAGGTGACCTACCAGAACGGCGACAAGGAGATCCTGTTCTACAAGGATTTCGTGTCCGGGGCGATGATCGAGAACATCGTCCGACGGGCGAAGAAACTCGCCATCAAGCGGCTCATCGGAGGCGGAGAGCGCGGCGTGTGCACGGTGGATCTCCTGGCGTCCATCAAGCAGGAGTACAAAGAGCACGAAGACCTGCCGAACACCACCAATCCCGACGACTGGGCGCGTATCTCGGGCAAGAAGGGCGAACGGATCGTCTTCATCAGGACGCTCGTGTCGCAGCCGGCCGAGGACCATCCTCTCGGTGGCCGCTCGATCGAGCGGGCCCAGACCGGTCAGTACCTCTGACCCGGAGCCCGTCGTCCGGTGTCCGACCACGTCGCGTCCGAACTCCGCCTCGGTTGGCGGAGCCGGCTCCGCGTTGCGGCCGGGACCATCGTGACGTTCGCCCTCGGCGTGGTCGCGGCCACGCCGTCGGCTCCGTGGTGGGTCCGGCTCGGCGCGGCCATCGCATTCACGACGGGCGCTGCGGTCTGCCTCGACGCGATCGTGTTCGCGCCGTCGTGGCGGATGACCCGATCGGCGTTGAAGATGCCGAGCCTGGTCGCGCGGAGCCGCGAGGTGGTCGGCCGCGACGACCTGACGGTCGAGTTGGCCGATGGACCCTGGCCGCGGGTCGTCGTGAGTGGGAGCAGGGGGAAGCGCGAGGAGCGCGTCAATCCGCTCGTGAGCGGCGTCGATCTCCGTCGCTGGTGGGACTCGCTACCCGACGGCTGAATGTCCGCGCCAGACCCGGTCGATGAGGGTGAGGCTGCGCACTCGGTCCTCGACGTCGAAGGTCGCCGATGTGAGCATCAACTCGGCGGCTCCGGTGCGTCGAACGAGTTCTCGCAGGCCCTCGACCACCCGCTCGGTGCTCCCGATCAACTGCTCGGTGGGCATGCGGCGAGCAGCGTCGGCGTCGGGGTGGACGGATGCTTCGTCGGGTGACAGCAACGGATGTCGTCGATTGGTGCGGATGCCGAGCCGGAGGATGCGGCTCGGAAGACCGATCCGTTCCGCCTCGTCGTCGGTGTCGGCAGCGAGCGCTCCCGCGCCCACGATCAGATGCGGTTCGGTGAGCACCGCGGACGGTCGGAAGTGGTCGAGGTAGAGCTGCGATGCGAGGTCGGTGTACCCGGTGTCGAAATGGTGCGCGTAGGCGAACGGCAGTCCCAGCATTCCGGCGAGCTGGGCGCTGTAGCCACTGGAGCCGAGCAGAGCGACGACGGGGAACGACGTCGGTGCCGGCGTCGCTCTGAAATGCTCCAGACCGCCGCCCTCACCCCGGCGGTCGCCCAAGAGGGCCATCACCTCGAGCAGGTCTCTGGGAAAGCGCTCGACGCTCAGGTGTGGGTCGCGTCCGAATGCCGCTGCCGTGGCGGGGTCGGCCCCCGGTGCGCGACCGATCCCGAGGTCGATCCGGCCCGGGTGGAGCGCCTCGAGCAGCGCGAACTGCTCGGCGACGGCGAGCGGCGTGTGGTTGGGCAACATGACCCCACCGGAACCGACCCGGATGTGTCGGGTCACCGATGCCAGGTGGGCGATCAGCACACTCGGTGTGGTGCTCGCCACCGACACCATGTTGTGGTGCTCGGCCACCCAGAACCGTCGCAAGCCGAGCTGATCGGCGTGCCGGGCGAGACGAGCCGTGTCGGCGAGCGCCTCCGCGCTCGATCCGCCGTGCCGGACCACCGACAGGTCGAGAACCGAGAGCGGGATCACGCCCGAAGCGTAGAGGAATCGGCTGGTTCCCCGGGGCGCACGGCGGCGGTTCGGCGGTTATGGTTCGCTCATGGCGATCCCGAAGGTCTGCGGCATCGAGACCGAGTACGGGATCGTCGTCCGCGGTGCCGACGACAACCCGGTCACCGCCTCGTCGATGCTCATCAATGCGTACGTCGCCGCGACGTCGCGAAAGGTGGGGTGGGACTTCGAGGACGAATCGCCGGCGAACGACGCTCGGGGGATCGACCTCGACGCCTTCTTCGCCCCCGAGGTGGAGACCACGCTCGTCAACGCCGTCCTTCCGAACGGCGCCCGCTACTACGTCGACCACGCACATCCGGAGATCTCGATCCCCGAGGTCACCGATGCCGCCGAGGCCGTCACGTGGGACCGGGCGGCCGACGAGATCGTCCGGGCCTCGATGTCGCACGTCAAGTCGCTCCTCGGCGACGGTGAGATCGTCCTCTACAAGAACAACTCGGACGGCAAAGGCAACAGCTACGGGTGCCACGAGAACTACCTGATGGATCGGGCGACGCCGTTCGGTCGGATCGTCAGTCAGGTGACCACGCACTTCGTGACGCGGCAGATCTTCTGCGGAGCCGGCAAGGTCGGCTGTGAGCAGCCCGGACGCGATCCGGCCGATGTGCCGTTCCAGCTGAGCCAACGAGCCGACTTCTTCGAAGAGGAGGTCGGCCTCGAGACCACCCTCAAGCGGCCGATCGTGAACACTCGCGACGAACCGCACTGCGATCCGCAGAAGTATCGCCGTCTCCACGTGATCGTGGGTGATGCGAACATGAGTGAGGTGGCCACCTATCTGAAGGTCGGTACCACGAGCATCGTGTTGGCGATGATCGAGGACGGCCAACTCGGCGACGAGTTGGTCCTGGGTCATCCCGTCCCGGCCATCCGACAGGTGAGCCACGACCCGACCCTCCGCCGTACGATCCTGCTCCGCGACGGGCGCCGAGCGACGGCCGTCGAGCTCCAGTGGGGCCTGCTCGAGCGGGCCAGGAAGTACCAGCAGACCCATGGGCTCGAGCCGGTCGGTGAGGACGTCGGAGCCGACGTGCTCGATCGGTGGGAGACCGTGCTCACCGGTCTCGAGCGGGATCCGGACTCCATGGCGCACTGGGTGGACTGGGTCGCGAAGCGACGCCTCGTCGACGGATACCGCGATCGTCACGATCTCCGGCCGGACTCGGCGAAGCTGAAAGCGATCGATCTCCAGTACCACGATCTCCGGCCCGAACGCGGGCTGTCGACCCGCGTGGGCCTCGACGTCCTGGTCGAACCGGATGCGGCGATGGCCGCCATGACCGAGCCGCCGACGACGACCAGGGCGTATTTCCGTGGCCGATGCCTCCAGAAGTATCCGGACGCGGTCGTGGCGGCGAACTGGGACTCGATGGTGTTCGACGTCGGACGCGACCCGCTCCGTCGGGTGCCGATGATGGAACCGTTGCGCGGCACCGCCGATCACGTCGCTAGGTTGATCGACGAGAGCGACACAGCGTCCGAACTGCTCGACCGACTCGGTCGGTGAGCCTTCAGGAGGAGACCATGGCAGAACGCACGCAGAAGCAACGCCCCACGTCGGAGCGGACCGATCAGGGCGCCGACGAGGCCGCTCCGGCCGCGAGCGAGTCGGGGACCAAGCTCAAGGCCGAACTCGACGACCTCCTCGACGAGATCGACGAGGTGCTCGAGACGAACGCCGAGGACTTCGTGAAGTCGTACGTCCAGAAGGGTGGGCAGTGACCCGTGTCGATGCCGTTCTTCGCGCCGACCGACGACCCGGGCGCGAACTTCCCTGAACTGTTGCGGCGGCTCGGGCTGGCGTCCGATTTCTCGTCGACGGGCACGGCACTCGACGTGCCGCATGCGACGACGTGTGTGGCGTTGCGCTTCGCCGATGGGGTGGTCATGGCGGGCGATCGTCGCGCGACATCCGGCAACCTGATCTCACATCGGACGATGGAGAAGGTGGTGCAGGCCGATCGTCACAGCGGTGTCGCGATCGCCGGTGCGGCAGGTCCGGCGATGGAGATGATCCGCCTCTTCCAACTCCAACTCGAGCACTACGAAAAGGTCGAAGGTGCGCCGTTGAGTCTCGAAGGCAAGGCGAACCAACTGTCGATGATGGTGCGGGGCAACCTGCCGGCTGCGATGCAGGGCATGGTCGTCGTGCCGTTGTTCGCCGGCTTCGACCTGCTCCGGGACGCGGGCCGGTTGTTCGCCTACGACGTGACCGGAGGACGCTACGAGGAGCGCGAGTACGTGGCGACCGGCTCGGGCAGTTTGCACGCCGGCACCGTGATCAAGGTCGGCTACCGATCGGGGATGACCCGCGACGACGCGATCGACCTCGCCGTGCGGAGTCTGTGGGAAGCGGCGGACGCCGATGCCGCCACCGGCGGTCCCGATGCCCTGCGGGGCATCTATCCGATCGTGGCGACCGTCACCGCCGACGGATGGACATCGGTGGGTGACGACGAACTGGCCGAGCGGTTCCGTCGACTGGCCGACGAGATGCGCGAGAGGTGAGCGACCGATGAGCATGCCCTTCTACGTGGCGCCCGAACAGGTGATGAAGGATCGGGCCGACTACGCCCGCAAAGGCATCGCCCGCGGCCGGGCACTCGTGGCGATCCGCTATCTCGACGGCATCGCCATCGTGGCCGAGAATCCGTCGGAGACGCTCCGCAAGGTGAGCGAGATCTACGACCGGATCGCTTTCGCCGGGGTGGGGAAGTACAACGAGTTCGACCAGTTGCGGGTCGCCGGGATCCGGGCTGCCGACCTCAAGGGATATCAGTATTCGCGTGATGACGTCGACGCCCGGACGCTGGCCAATCAGTATGCACAGATCCTCGGGAACGTGTTCACCCACGAGATGAAGCCGCTCGAGGTCGAGATCCTCGTGGCCGAGGTGGGTCCGGAGGCTGACGGCGACCAGATGTTCCACATCCTGTACGACGGCACCGTGATGGACCATCGCGACACGGCCGTGCTCGGTGGGGATGCCGATGCGATCGGGGAGCGTCTCGCCGCCGGCTACGTGCCCGACCTCGATCTCGGCGGGGCGGTCCGCCTGGGCGTGACGGCACTCGCCGGCCCGGATCGTGAGATCCCACACGACGAACTCGAGGTCGCACGACTCGCCCGTGGCAACGGACGGCGGTGCTTCGAGCGGGTGAGCGAGCCGGGGCTCGGCGAGTTGCTCGCCTGACGACCGTGGCGGCCATCGATCTCAACTGCGATCTCGGCGAGTCGTTCGGGACGTGGCGGTTGGGTGACGACTCCGCACTGCTGCAGATCGTCACGAGCGCGAACGTCGCATGTGGACAACATGCCGGTGACCCCGGCACCATGCGACGCGTCTGTTCCGAGGCGGCCGAGCGGGGTGTCGTGATCGGTGCACACGTCTCGTACCCGGATCTCGCCGGCTTCGGGCGGCGGTTCATCGACATCGCGCCGTCCGAACTCCGCGACGTCGTGCTGTACCAACTCGGAGCGCTCGACGCCTTCGCCCAGGTCGCGGGCGCCGGTGTCCGCTACGTCAAGCCCCACGGTGCCCTCTACCACGCCTGCGAGACCCACCCGGCTCAGGCCGAGGCGATCGCGCTCGCCGTCCACGAGTTCGATCCGGCGATGGCGGTGCTCGGGGCACCGGACTCGACCTTGCTCGACCTGGTGGACGACCTCGGGATGGAAGCAGTCGCCGAGGCGTTCGTCGACCGCGCCTATCGCCCGGACGGGACACTGGTGCCGAGGTCCGAGCCGGACAGCGTCATCACCGACCGCGCTGCCGTGGCCGCCCGAGCGGTCTCGATCGCGACGGCGGGTACCGTCGTCGCATCCGATGGTACGGAGATCCGGGTCCGGTCCCGGTCGATCTGTCTGCACGGGGACACCCCGGGGGCCGTCGAGCTGGCGAGATCGATTCGCGACGCGCTCGAACAGGCGGGCGGCGGCGTCCATCCGTTCGCACTCTGACGCCGACGGGTACCCGAACGCGCCCGAGCGACCCGACGGGGGTACCGTGCAGCCATGGAGCGGCGGATCTACGGCCTCGAGAGTGAATACGGGGTCACCTGCACGCTCCGGGGGCAACGTCGTCTCAGCCCTGACGAGGTCGCTCGCTATCTGTTCCGCAAGGTCGTCTCCTGGGGCCGCTCCTCGAACGTGTTCCTCCAGAACGGCGCACGGCTGTATCTCGACGTCGGGTCGCATCCGGAATACGCGACCCCGGAGTGTGACTCGCTCGCGGATCTGGTGGTGCACGACAAGGCGGGCGAGCGGATCCTGGAGTCACTCGTCGCGTCGGCCGAAGAACGGCTCGCCGAGGAGTCGATCCGAGGCACGATCTACCTGTTCAAGAACAACACCGACTCGGCCGGCAACAGCTACGGCTGCCACGAGAACTACCTCACTCGCCGCTCCGACGACACCGCTCAGTACGCCGAGGTACTGATTCCGTTCCTGGTCAGTCGCCAGATCTACACCGGGGCCGGCAAGGTGTTGCAGACGGCGCGTGGAGCGACGTTCTCGATCGCGCAGCGCGCCGAGCACATCTGGGAGGGAGTGAGTTCGGCGACGACGAGGAGTCGGCCGATCATCAACACGCGCGACGAGCCCCACGCCGATGCCGAGCAGTACCGGCGACTGCACGTGATCGTCGGAGATTCCAACATGAGCGAGTACACGACCTTCCTGAAGGTCGGGGCGGCGGCGTGTCTCCTGCGGATGATCGAGGACCGCAACGTGGTGCTCCGTGACATGACACTGGAGAACCCGATCCGGGCGATCCGTGAGATCAGTCATGACATCACCTGTCGACGGACCGTTCGACTCGCCAACGGCCGCGAGGTCAGTGCGCTCGACATCCAGCGCGAGTACCTCGACCGGGCGTTGCGCTACGCGGAGACACGCGGGTTCCCACCGTTCGAGCAGCGGGCGTTGGAGATGTGGGAGCACTGCGTGACGCAGATCGAGATCGACCCGCTCGCTCTGGACCGAGAAGTCGACTGGGTGATCAAGTACCGACTCATCGAGGCGTTCCGCGAGCGGCACGACCTCCCGCTGGGACACGCCCGGGTCCAGCTGCTCGACCTCCAGTACCACGACGTGTGTCGGTCCCGGAGCCCGTTCTACAAGATGCAGGATCGTGGGCTGGTCGAGCGGATGTGCACCGATGACGACATCGAGTTGGCGATCGATCAACCGCCGCAGACGACCAGGGCGCGACTCCGGGGAGAGTTCGTCCGACGGGCGAAGGAGCGCCGCCGGGACTACACCGTCGACTGGGTGCACCTCAAGCTGAACGATCAGGCCCAGCGGACGGTGCTGTGCAAGGACCCGTTCCGGAGCCGCGACGAACGTGTCGAACGGCTCATCGAGTCGCTGTGACGACGCGCTTCGATCGACCTCGGGTACCGTGACGGCATGCTGATCCTGGTCGTCGCCGCTGCGTGCGCTGCGACGGCTGCTCTCATCGGGTCGAGGTTCTACGGGCTGGCCCGTCGTAACCGCCGACACGAGCGGTACCTCGCATCCCTCGACACACGGGTCCCGGTCGGTGTGGGCGCCTCGTCGGCGTTCGATCGGGCCGACACGATGCGGTTCGATGCCGGATCGGACGACCCGAGGCGGTCCGAGGACGACGGCGTCGACCCGTCGAGTCGACGGCGGATCTCGGGTCGGCCGGGTGGTGGCGATCCGTCGGGGCCTCAGGGGTACACGGGCCTGCCGCCGGGCGCCAAGGCCTTCTTCGATTGGGTCGTCGTGGTCGGCGTGGCCCTGCTGGTGGCCGTGGGTGTGCGGACGTTCCTGCTCGCGCACTTCGTCGTCGACGGCATGTCGATGGAGACCACCCTCGATCCTGGTGATCGGGTGTTCGTGAACAAGCTCTCGTATCGGATGCACGAGCCGGGGCGAGGCGATGTCGTCGTCCTCCACGAACTCAGCGGCACGGCCGAACGGGACCTCATCAAGCGCGTCATCGCGCTCCCCGGGGAGCAGATCGAGATGACGAACTGCATCGTTCGGATCGACGGACGGGTGCTCGACGAGCCCTATCTCGATCCGGCCGTCGTCACGCCGGCGCGCTGCGGCGGGGACGTCGGCGTCCAGGTGGTGCCGGACGACCACGTCTTCGTGATGGGCGACAACCGCCCGGGCTCACACGACAGCAGGGCGCTCGGCCCCGTTCCGTACGACGACCTGGTCGGGCGTGCCTTCGTCGTGTTCTGGCCGCAGGCCAACTGGCACTGGCTCTGAGCCGACGACCGGGACCTCCACGTGGTCACGGAGTTCCGAGTTCGGCTCGGAATGCTTCGTGCATGCGGTCGACGTGATCGCTGTAGACCCCGTCGATCCCCATCCGGAACGACGGCCGGAGGTGGTGTTCGAACTGGAGGTCCCACGAGAACGCCGTGCGTTCGAAGCGGTGGAACAACGCGACCAATCCACCGTTCCAGTCCTGATTCCGGAGGTTGATGCCGTCGATGGCCGCTTCGGCCAATCGCGCCGCGCGTCGCTCGGGCCCGTCGTCCAATCGTGACAAGCGGGTCGAGTTGACGAGTCGTACGGCGGCGTCCTCGGCCCGGAGACCGGTCAGGACGTCGATGGACGGATGGCACAACCAGGTCCGGTCGACGAGTTCCGGCGCGCGGTCGTGGAGGACGGCGAGGACGGCCGGACCCACCTCGGGCACCTTGAGGTCGATCGACAGATGGAAGTCGGTGCCGCAGGCTCCGATCACCTCGGAGAGCGCAGGGATGTGGGTCGGGAGATCGTCCCGCGCGACCGTCGAGATCGGCACGGACCGGAACCGTCCTCGTTTGACCTCACCGTCGTGGTCGAGGCCCACGACGCCGTCGGCCGTCAGCCACGCGTCACTCTCGAGGCCCGTCGCTCCGAGGCGCAACGCCAACTGGAACGCCTCGATCGTGTTCTCGGGGGCGTGTGCCCGGGCGCCTCGGTGGGCGAACATGATCGGTGGATCGAGCAGGGAGGGGAGTCGTTGCTGCACGTCGATGAATCCTGCCAGACCGAACCGGAGACGACGTCGTTGACGGGGTGGTGGGCCACACGGTCGTAAACTCGTGATCGTGTTCAACCTCCAGGGCAGCGAACTCGTGATCATCTTGCTGCTCGCGCTGGTGGTGCTCGGACCCGAGAAGCTGCCCGAGGCGATGCGACGAATGGGTCGCTTCTACGGTGAGTTGAAGAAGATGTCGACCGGCTTCCAGCAAGAGTTCCGATCAGCGGTCGACGAGCCGATGCGGGAGTTCCGCCAAACCGCTGATGCCCTGAAGGATTCGGTCGACTTCACGAAACTGCAGAACGGCGAGCGCGATGTGAAGCCGACATCGGCCGAGATGGCCTCGACGGCGCCCGTTCCGGCCGAGATCATCGAACCGTCGAGTGACGTGCCGTTCGCCGAGGCGGGTCCGGTGGCGACGCCCGTCGTCGATGATCCGCTCGAAGCAGTGACGGATGACATGGGGCTCCGTGAGGCGAGGCCGCGAGCGGCCGATCGATCGGACGGTGGCGCGTCGTGACGGCGACCGAACGCATCGAATCGACCGGCGGCGACATGACGCTGTTCGAGCACCTCGCCGAGTTGCGGATGCGGATCATTCGTGCCGGACTCGCCGTCATGTTGGGCGCGGTGGTCGTGATCGCCCTGTACGACCAGGTCCTCGACCTGCTCACCGGGCCGTATCGGCGCCTGTGCGAGCGCAAGCCCGCCGGCTACTGCAGTTCGGCCGACGGCCAGTTGTTCATTCTCGACCCCGTCGAGGGATTGTCGACCCGGCTCCGGGTCGCGTTCTACGGCGGAGTGGTGCTCGCGCTGCCGGTCGTGCTGTGGCAACTCTGGAAGTTCGTGGTCCCGGCGCTCCACAAGAACGAGAAGCGGTACGCCTTCGGGTTCGTGTGTTCCTCCGTCCTGCTCTTCTGCGTCGGGGGGCTGATCGCCTTCACCACGCTCGAACGGGCGCTCGAGTTCCTCATCTCGTGGGCCGGGAGCGATGTCGGCCAGGTGTTCCAGGTCGACCGCTACATCCGACTGGTGACCCTCATGGTGGTCGCATTCGGGGTGGGCTTCACCATTCCGGTGCTCCTGGCGTTCCTCCAGATGCTCGGGGTGGTGACACCACGAACGCTGTTGGGGGCCTGGCGGTACGCCGTCGTCGGTACGTTCGTGTTGGCTGCCGCCATCACGCCGTCCGGGGATCCGATCTCGTTGCTGGCGCTGTCGGTGCCCATGATCGTGCTGTACTTCGGAGCGATCTTCGTGGGGTGGCTCGACCTGCGCCGGAAGCGCCGCCGTGGCTCGGCCTGATCGTCCTGCGATCCTGCGAACCTTCCCCTTTCCCCTCGACCGGTTCCAGGTCGATGCCATCGACGCGCTCGACGACGGCGCGAACGTCGTGGTCGCAGCGCCGACGGGCAGCGGGAAGACCGTCGTCGCCGAGTACGGCATCGAAGTCGCCGTACGGGGCGGTCGCCGAGCCTTCTACACGGCTCCGATCAAGGCGCTGTCCAATCAGAAGTTCCGGGAGCTCGTCGGCCGACTGGGAGTCGGACGGGTCGGGCTGCTGACGGGTGACACCGCCGTCGACGGCGACGCCCCCGTGGTCGTCATGACCACCGAGGTGCTCAGGAACATGATCTATGCGGGACGTCCGCTGGACGACCTCGACATGGTGGTGCTCGACGAGGTCCACTTCCTGCAGGACGCCTACCGGGGGCCGGTTTGGGAGGAAGTCATCGTCCATCTTCCCCCGCACGTCCAACTCGTGTGCCTGTCGGCGACGGTGAGCAATGCGGCCGAACTCGCCGACTGGATCACGACGGTCCGAGGCACGACGGAGGTCGTGGTCGAGGAACGGCGCCCTGTCCGCCTCGACCAGTGGTACATGGCGGCCGACCGGACCAGCGACCGTGTGCGTGTGCTCCCGATCACCGTCGAGGGTCGCCCGAACCCCGAGGCGATCCGGCTCGACGCGAGTGCTGCTCGGGGAGGTGGTCGACGTGACGACCGTCGTCGGGACCCCGGTCGCCGACGTTTGGCGACACCGTCGCGCCTCGAGGTGGTCGACGAACTGATCCGACGCGACGTGCTCCCGGCGATCCATTTCATCTTCAGCCGCGCTCAGTGCGACGAGGCCGCCCGTCAATGCGTCGCCGCCGGCCTCCGACTCCTCGATGACGACGAACGCGCTCGTATCCACGAGATCGCGGATCGCCGCTTGGAGGGTTTCGGAGCGGCGGACCTGACGATGCTCGGTCACGACCAGTTCATGTCGCAACTCGACGCGGGTGTCGCGGCTCATCACGCCGGGATGGTTCCTCCCTTCAAAGAAGTCGTCGAGCAGGCGTTCCAGGAAGGTCTCCTCAAGGTCGTCTTCGCGACCGAGACGCTCGCGGTCGGGATCAACATGCCGGCGAGATCCGTCGTGATCGAGAAACTGACCAAGTTCACCGGCGATCATCACGAGATGCTCTCGGCGGGGCAGTTCACCCAACTCACCGGGCGCGCCGGTCGTCGGGGCATCGACGATCTCGGAGTGGCCGTCGTGCTCTGGGGGCCGTTCGTCCGCTTCGATCAGGTCGCCGAACTGGCGACGAGTCGGAGCTTCCACCTGAGGTCGGCCTTCCGTCCGACCTACAACATGGTCGCGAACCTCGTTCGGACGTATCCGGCCGATCGGGCTCGGCAGTTGCTCGGCATGTCGTTCGCCCAGTTCCAGGTCGATCGCGATGTCGTCCGGATCGAGCGTCGCTTGCAACGCCAGCGGGCCAAGCTGGACGATCTGCGGGCTCGGGCGGCGAGTCCGTTCGGGGACATCGAGGAGTACCGGCTCGGTCGTTCGGCGGCGGCACCCGACGGCGAGGCTCGTTCGGCGGTCCACGATGCGCTCGTCGTGCTTCGACCCGGCACGGTCGTCCATGCATCGAAGGGCAGACACCACGGGCCGGTGGTCGTCGTCGCGACGGCGAACCGCTCCAGCGGCCTTCGGCTCTCGACGATCACCCCCGCAGGTCATCTCCTCGAACTCCGCCCGGACGATTTCGCGGAGCCGCCCTCGCCGCTCGGGTCGGTGGTGCTACCGGGGACGTATTCACCGAATCGACGCGACTACCGGCTCGAAGTCGGACGTCGACTGAAGGCGGCGCGCCTGCGCGACATCGATCGTCGCGAACGCAGCCGGTCGGGCGATCGACGCGGCGAGGCCGACCATCCGGTCCTGGCCGATCCGGACCTGGCCGATCGACTGCGGGTCGCCGCCCAGGGCGATCGGGTCGCCCGGGAGATCGACGAGTTGCAGCAGCGACTCGAGCGTCGCAACGGGACCGTCGCTCGAGATTTCGATGCGCTCCTGCAGTTGCTCGCCGACCGTGGGTACGTCGACGTCGGTGCCTGGCGACTCACCGATCGAGGGGAGATGCTCGCCAGGGTGTTCCACGAGTGCGACCTGTTGGTGGTCGAGACCCTCCGTCTCGGCCTGCTCGACGGGCTCGGGCCTGCCGACCTCGCGGCAGTGATGTCGGTGTTCGTCCACGAACGCCGGTCTCCGGACGAACCACCTCCGCTGCGGTTTCCGTCGGCCGAGGTGCGGCACCGTTGGTCATCGATCGAGGAGCTCAGTCGCCGCCTCGAGACCGATGAGCGCCGCAGCGGTCTGGTGCCGCACCGAGTGCCGGATCCGTCGCTGTGTTCGATCGTGCACGCCTGGGTGGAGGGCGGTGGCCTCGCTGCGGTGCTCGACGACGAGGAGGTCACTGGTGGTGACTTCGTCCGAACCATGAAGCAACTCATCGACCTGCTCGGCCAACTCGCCAAGGTCGCACCCGGGCGTTCGACCCGGTCGGCGGCTGCCGCGGCTGCCGACTCGGCGTTCCGCGGCGTGATCGCCGATGCGGCCGTCGTCGAGGCGCCATGACGATCCGGCGCGGCGAGCAGTGGGGTAGCGAGGTCGTCGACCGGCCGGAGGTGCGGATCGCCGCTGACGATGCCGAACTGGCCGCATGGATCGCCCACGAGCCCGGGGGCGCGTACGGGGTGTCCGGTGGCGATCTGCACCGGACCATCGGCCATCCCTCGAACGAGCGTGGCACCCTGTGGAGGTTGCCGATCGACGTGCTGCACGTCCGGACCGAGTCGTCGGTCCACCTCGCGGTCGCCCACGTGGCCATCCGGCGGTGGTGGTGGCGTGGGCCGTTGATCTTCGTCTGCAACGTCGATCACGTCGGCCGATGGAACGTCGCCCCCCGTGCTCATCCGAACGATGGTCGATTCGATGTCGTGACCGTCGATGCATCGATGTCGATCCGCGACCGCGCCGAGTTCCGGCGTCGCCTCCCGACCGGTCGGCACGTGCCGCATCCGTCGGTGGTGGTCGAGACGGCCACGACGTGGTCGTGGCAGGCTCCGTCCGGAGCCAGGGTCCGTGTCGACGGTCGTGACATCGGGGTGCACACGAGCCTCGAGGTCTCGCTCGAGTCCGACTTCGCCGCCCTCCTCGTCTGAGTGCTGCGACGACGGTCGACCGGGTCCCCGGCCGAATGGTCGAGACGCCGTACGATGCAGGTCCGTGAGCGTCTACGTCCCCGAGGAGTTCACCCCGGCGGAGGCCGACGTCCTCCGCCGGTACTTCACGAACCTGGATGGTCCGGTGTTCGCGCTGGTCAATCTTCCCGAGGTCGTGAAGGGTGCGCTGTTCGCGAGGTACAGCCGCAGCCCCAAGAGCCTGCGCCGGTTGTTCCTCGACGAGTTCGTCAGCGACCTCGAGATCGGTGGGGACGAATCGATCGATGCGACCATCGGTCTCGACCGAGCGGAGCAACTGTACGAGCGTGTGTTCGTCGAGTACGGCGATGATTCCGTCGCCCAACTCGGCGGTGTCCACCTGGCCTGTGAGCAGGCCAGCAACGTCTTGACGAAGGTGCTCGAGTGGGGTCGGCTGATGAGCTACCTCGAGCAGAGCACGCGATACATCGGCTACGACGCCCGGCTCGGAGGTCGGTACCGGTACCACCGCGATCCCGACGTGCTCCGCAGCGGCCTCGGCACTCGATATGTCGGCGACATGGACAGGATGTTCGACGCGTATTCGGCTGCGGTCGAGTCCGTGACCGATCACGTCCGGTCGACCATCGAGCGCGAGGCGGGTGACAGCGATCTCGTGTACCGCCAGGCCACTCGAGCGAAGGCGCTCGATGCGGTTCGTGGCATGTTGCCGGCGGCGTCGCTGTCGAACGTCGGGATCTACGGCTCGGGGCAAGCGTTCGAGGCGCTCCTGCTCCGGATGCGATCCCATCCGTTGCCGGAAGCCCGACGGTATGCCGATCTGATGCTCGTGGAACTGCGCAAGGTGATCCCGAGCTTCCTGCGGCGGGTCGACCTGCCGGATCGAGGCGGTCTGTGGTCGGACTACCTCGCCGAGACCCGGGAGGCGACCGGAGCCGCGGTCGCACGCTGTTTCGGTGATCTGCCCGTACCGTCGGTCGACGAGGTCGCTCTCGTCGACTTCGATCCGGAGGCGGAGGACAAGTTGCTGGCGGCGATCTGTTACAGCCGCACCAACCTGCCCGAACACGACCTGATCGAACGAGTTCGGCGACTCGGGGCCGACGAGCGGGCGTCGATCGTGCGGGCGTACGTCGGCGAGCGGGTGAACCGTCGACATCGCCCGGGGCGGGCGTTCGAACGAGTCGGGTATCGCTTCGACGTCCTGTCGGACTACGGGGCGTTCCGGGACCTCCAACGGCACCGGATGCTGACCATCGAATGGCAGGCGCTGACACCCAATCACGGATTCGCACGGCCAGAGTTGGTCGAGGCCGCCGGGGCGGGTGGGTTGTTCGACGAGACGATGACGAGATCGGCGCGGTTGTACGACTCGCTTCGTGCCGAGTTCCCCGAACAGGCCCAGTACGCCGTCTCGATGGCGTATCGGATCCGGTACGTGATGCAGTTCAATGCCCGCGAAGCGATGCACTTGTTGGAACTTCGTTCGGCGCCTCAAGGCCATCCGGCGTACCGCCGTGTCGCGCTCGAGATGCATCGGCAGATCGCCGAGGGCGCCGGGCATCGGCTGGTCGCCGATGCCATGACCCACATGACGACCGACGCTCCGGAACTCGAGCGGCTCGCCGCGGAACGGCGGCTCGAGGCCCGGCGAAATGTGTGACCGAGGTATGTGACTGTTGTCACACACCTGGGGGAAGGGTCCGTCGCGGGAGCAACGTAACATCCGGCGCACTGACGTGCGACCGAGGATGGAAGATGGCTGACGACGAACTCGAACTCGATGAGACCCCGGACGACGAGGGTGATGACCTCGACGAGGGGCCCGAGGAGGAGCTCGACGAGGACGCGCTGGACGACGAGGACGAAGAGTTCGTCGCTGCCGATGACGACGACGACGAGAGCGACGGGCTGTCGGGCGACGACGACGAGGAAGAAGACGACGACGACTCGGATGACGCCGAGGCGCGCGCAGCTCGTGCGAGGCGCCGGAAGGCGGACGAGGACGAGGACGAGGACGACGACCTGCTGTCACCGGACGACGTCGAGGCGGATCTCGACACGATCCTGAAGGACCGCATGGTGGCGGCTGACGACGGTGATGACGACGAGGACGACGTCGTGACCGACGATCGGAGCGAGCCGGTGGACGGACTCCAACCCAAACGAGCCGACGAGATCCTGTGCGACCGGTGTTTCCTCCTCGTACGCCCGACCGCTTCCGGTTGTCCGGTGGGCGACGACGAGTGCCCGGTGTTCGCGTGACACGGTGGTGATCGACCCGATCGTTCGACCGGCCAACAGCGCCGATCGGGACGAAGTCGGCCGACTCGAAGCGGCAGCACGAGCCGACGTGTCGACTCGTCGCGGCGGACGGCGCTGGATCGAAACCCATGCGGCTCACGGCGGGAACCCTGCCGGCTCGATGTGGGTCGGCACCATCGACGACGTCGTGATCGCCTACCTGGTGCTCGAGATCGTCGACGACGTGGCGAAAGTCACCGATGTCTACGTCGATCCGGGCGCACGCGAGGTCGGATTCGGCGACGAGTTGTTGGCCGCAGCGCTGGCAGCAGCCAGATCGGCAGGGGCCAGCGTGCTCGAGGCCGAGGCGCTTCCGGGCGACCGTGACACCAAGAATCTCTACGAGCGTGCTGGGATCACGGCCCGATTGATCACCGTGTCGACCGCGCTCTGAGGTGACGGCGCCCGGTCAGCGGCCCTTCCATTCGGGTGCCCGCTTCTCGATGAAGGCCGTGAGCCCTTCGGACGTGTCCTCGGATCGCATGATCCGACCGAATGCTTCGTCGGTCATCCGTCGCAGGGTGGCGTCGTCCTCGTAGGCGGCCGCTCGGACGATCCGGCGCGACTCCCAGACTGCGAGTGGTGCGCACGCAGTGATCCGATCGGCGAGTGCGAGGGCTTCGTCGAGCACGGCTCCCGGATCGACCAGACGTGAGATGAGGCCGAGTTCGTACGCTCGTCCAGCGGGGATCGGATCACCCGTCAGAATCGCCTCCATCGCAGCGGCCTGCCCGATCGCGCGCGGCAGTCGGAACAGCCCTCCGGCGCCGGCGATCAGGTTCCGTTTCGCTTCGGCGAGTCCGAAGGCGGAGCGGGTCGACGCCACGACCAGGTCGGCGGCCAGCACGATCTCGCATCCCCCGGCGGTCGCCAGGCCGTCGACGGCGACGATCACCGGCTTGTTCCGCTCGCGGTACACGAATCCAGCGAACCCGCCGCGCTCGGTGCCCAGTGTCGCCGCCTGCCCCGAGTTGATCGCTTTGAGATCGGCGCCGGCGCAGAAGACGGGGCGCTCTTGCCCGGCGGTGTTCGCGGTCAGGATCGCCACCCAGACCGCGTCGTCGGCCTCGAGGCGATCGATGGCGGCTTCGAGGCCTTGCGCGACATCGCCGTTCACGGCGTTGCGTGCTTCGGGTCGGTCGAGCGTGATGATGGCGACCCGCCCGCGTGCTTCGTACGTGACGATGTCGCTCATGCTTGGACCTCCGCTTCGGGGCTGCTCTCGTGGGTCGGCGTGGACTCGGGCTCGGCGGCGACCGGCTCGGTGGGGGTCTCCTCGACGGCGGCGATCGGCTCGGTGGCGACGACCTCGGGCTTGCGATCGCGGTTCGCCGTGTTGCCGGGCTTGGACTCGGTCCGGTTCGGGCGAGGCTTCATCGGCGTTCGAAGGGGCTTGGGCATCGGCGCTTTCGGATCGACCTCGATCTCGAAGAGTGCTGCAACGGTCGGGAGGGCCGGTGCGAGTCGCTTGACCGTGGCCAGCAGTTCGTCGTTGACCACGTCGGGTCGTCGCGTCGGCCGGACCTGCGCTCTGATCGGCGCGAACGCCGCTGCCTCGAGCAGCGCGATCCAGCGTTCGGGTGGATCCATCGGGGCGAGGGCCGCGTTGATGCTGTCGACGAGTCGTTGGGCGATGTCGACCGGGAACGGGACTCCGGCCTTCGGCGGCTGGGACGACAGCCGGAGCGCCCGGATCACTCGACCGACGGCGAGCGCAGCATCGACGTCGCCGAACCACAGTTGCAGTTCCTGCTCCTGTCGGGTGGCGAGCGCTGCCTTGAGGTCGCTGGCGAGCGCCCGGGTCGACTCGTCGCGGGCGACCATCGGATCGTCGGACGCCGCGACGACGCTACGGAGGTCGCGGAGGTCGAGGTGTTCCATCTGACGCTTGGCCGCCTCGGCGCGGTCCTGCCACTCGGCGACACGGAGCCGGGGCAGCAACTTCTCGGCCATCGCGAGGACGGAGGCTTCCGGCATCACCGGTCGTCCCTCGGACGCCGCCCGGGCGTTGTCCTCCTTCAGGCGGGTCCGAACCGCAGCGAGTCCCTGGAGCGCCAACTCGGCGATCGGCCGCTGCTCCTCGGGGAGTTCGGCCAACACTGCGGTCCGGTTGGACTTGCCCGGCTTGAGGCGCTTCGGCTTCGGGCGCTGCGGGACCTCGGGGGGCGGTGTGAACGACGGGCCGCGTCGCTGGCCGCGGTCTCGTCGCTGGCGATCACCATCGGTGCGCGGGCGGTCGCCGTCGTTCCGCTGGCGATCGCCATCGGTGCGCGGGCGGTCATCGTTCGGGCGGCGGTCACGCCGCTCACCCCGGTCGGAGTCCCGTCGCGGTCGGCGATCACCACGATCACGGCGCTCTCCGCGATCTCGTCGGGCTCGGGTCTCGATCACGGCCTGGAACTCGCGGTCGGTCGGCAGGAGTTCGAGTCGGTCGTCGCGTTCTGCCTTCGCCCGGCCGTGCACCACCTCGAGCACGGTGATCCCATCGATCTCCTGCTCGACCTCGACCTTCAACTGGTCGCCGACGGAGGCGCCAGCCGGGAGGATCCCTCCGTCGAGTACACCCTTGGGCTGCTTGGCACCCGCAGCTCTCCAGGTCCAGCTGCCGTCACCGAGCGCGCTGGTGAGTTCGATGTCGATACGCCGTGGCATGCACCGAACGGTACCGCCTCCGGGACCACTGGCACTAGTGTCGACGGAATGCCCGTCTACGCGCTCGGTGACTCGGAGCCGACGATCGACGGTTCCGCGTTCATCCACCCCGATGCGGTCATCATCGGTTCGGTGACCATCGGGGCCGAGAGTTCGGTGTGGCCGTGTGCCGTTCTCCGGGGTGACGAGGGAGAGATCAGGATCGGTGATGCGACGAGTGTCCAGGACGGTTCGGTCCTGCACACCACGCCCGAGATCCCGACCGTGGTCGGCGATCGGTGTGTGATCGGCCACATCGTGCACCTGGAAGCGTGTCGCATTCACGACGACGTACTCGTGGGGAACGGGTCGATCGTGCTGCACCGTGTCGAAGTCCAGTCCTGGTCGATCGTGGCGGCCAACTCGGTGCTCCTCAACGGAACGATCGTCCCGTCCGGGGCGATCGCCGCCGGATCACCTGCCGTGATCCGGGAGGGGAAGGCCCGCCCGGAGATGATCTCGGCCGGTGTCGAGGCGTACCTCCAGCGGGCCGAGCGCTTCCGGCGCGACCTGCGTCGCCTCGATTGAGGGATCGATCGAGGGATCGGAAGATGGAACTCGCCGAGCTGTGCGTGCCGCGCGCCGAGGTGGAACTCGCCGCGGATCGACTGTGGTCGGCCGGTGTGACCGGCATCGAAGAGGTCGACGGTGTCGGCGACACGGTCGGGCTGCGGGTGGTGCTGACGGGTGACACGATCGATCGACGTGCGGCGATCGCTGGCCTCGGCGAGTTGCCGTCGGGTTGGACCGTGCGATGGGTGCAGGTCGATGACGCCCCGACCGAGGCGTGGCGGGATCACGTGGCACCGGTCGAGATCGACGGGCCCGACGGGTTCGTCCTCCGACCGGCCTGGTTGCCGCCGGTCGCTGATGGTCGTCTCGAGATCGCGATCGAGCCGGCCGCATCGTTCGGACTGGGGGACCATCCGACGACGCGTCTGAGTGCATCGGCGGTCCGGTCGTTCGTACGACCCGGCGACCGTGTCCTCGACGTCGGCTGTGGAAGCGGCGTGCTCGGGATCGTCGCGCTCCGATTCGGTGCGGAGTTCGTCCGGGCGATCGACGTGTCACCGGCCGCAGTGGATGCCACTCGCGCCAATGCCGTCCGCAACGGTGTGGGCGATCGCCTCGAGGTGTCGACGACGGCGCTGGCGGACATCGGCGATCGATACGACCTCGTCGTGGCCAACATCCTGGCGCCGACGCTGATCGCCATGAGTGACGACCTCGTCCGCGTGGTGAGCGATGACGGCGTGTTGGTGGTGTCGGGCCTTCTGGCGGCCGCCGATGCGCACGTGGTCGAGGCGCTCGCGCCCCTGCGTGTCCGGAGTCGGTCGACGTTGGCGTCGTGGAGTGCGGTCGCCCTCTGTCGGTGAGGGCCGATCAGCTCGCGGTGCGGGCCCGCACACCGATCGGGGCGATGAGGCGGAATCCGGCGGCGTGACGCTCGTCTTCGCTCTCGCCGCCCCAGAAGCCGTACTCGTGCTGATCGCGAGCGAACTGTTGGCACGTGACCCGGACCGCACAGGTACCACAGACCTCTCGAGCCGTGGCCTCGCGTCGCTCCCGGGCCTGTGGGCGCTCGGCGGCCGTGGGGAAGAAGAGGTGGGTGAGTCCCTTGCAGGCGGCTCGACCCATCCAGTCGTCGTCCGTCCGGACCCGCGTGCTGAAGATCTCGACCGCTGCCACTTCGCCCCCTCCGGACCGACACTGAACCGAACTCCTGATCCGATGCACCGGATCAGGAGCGGACGCTACGCGGCGTTGATCGGCCAGTCAATTGCGCTCTGCAACCAATGCTGCAACGACCGCTGCGACCAGTGCATCGGTGACCGGGCGCGGCGCCGATGCGGTGTACCGTCTCGGACGATGGAGGTCGCCGAACGAATCAAGGCGAACGGCGCCACCCTGACGGCAGCCGAGCGACGAGTCGCCGGTGCGATCCTCGCAGCTCCGCAGGCGGTCGGATTCGGCACGGTCGCCGACCTCGCGAGGTCGGCGTCGGTCGGAGCGGCGTCGGTCGTGCGTCTGGCCGCCAAGTTGGGCTTCGACGGGTACTCGGATCTCCAGGAGAGCATCCGCCGCGACCTGACGCACCAGCTGCGTCCGGCCGCCGAGCGGATCCGCGAGGGGCTGGGGGAGGGGCGTGCCGATCACCTGCTCGCCGAGCTCTCCAACATCCGGGCCTCGATCGAGTCGGTGGACGAACGAAGTCTCGCTGACGCTGCCGTCCGCATCGCCGACGAGGGGCGATCGGTCGTCGTCGTGTCGGGCGATGCGACCGGCGGAGTCGCCGCCCAGTTCGTCGGCCAACTGCAGCAGTTGCGGTCGGGAGTCGCGCTCGTGGCCGGATCGGAGGTCGCGGTCCGCCGGGACATCGCGCTGCTCGACTCCTCGGCGGTCGCCGTCGTGATCGACCTCCGTCGCTACGAGCGATGGGTCCTCGAGACGCACGAGGAACTCCGGTCCAGAGCGATCTGGACCGTCGGGATCACCGACTCGTTGCTGTCGCCGATCGCGATGAACGCCGATGTGAGCTTCGTCGTCTCCGCCGGCTCGGTCGGACCGTTCGACAGTCATGTCGGCACGTTGAGCGTGCTCAACCTGCTGGTCGGGTCCGTCGCTTCCCAGTTGCGAGCGACGGCTGCGGATCGGTTGGCGGCGATCGAAGCCGCATGGTCGGCGACCGGCGGACCCGGACGGGCTCCGGCTCTGATCGAACCGGACGGCTCCCATCCGCGGTAGCTCGGGCCGATAGCCTCCGCACGGTGTCCAGCGTGGAGTCGGAGGCGTCCCGTCGTCGAACCTTCGCGATCATCAGTCACCCTGATGCGGGAAAGACCACGCTCACCGAGAAGTTCCTCCTGTACTCCGGAGCCCTCGTCGAGGCCGGTGCCGTCCACGCCCGCTCCGGCCGACGGGCCGCAACGTCGGACTGGATGGAGATGGAGCAGAAGCGCGGCATCTCCATCACGTCGACCGCACTCTCGTTCGAGTACCGCGGACACCAGTTCAACCTCCTCGACACCCCTGGTCACCGTGATTTCTCGGAGGACACGTATCGCGTCCTCGCCGCCGTCGACGCGGTCGTCATGGTGCTCGACAGCGCCAAGGGCATCGAACCCCAGACGCTGAAGCTCTTCGAGGTGTGTCGTGCTCGCCGACTCCCGGTCGTGACATTCCTCAACAAGTTCGATCGGCCGGGACGCGATCCGCTCGAACTCCTCGACGAGATCGAGGACCAGATCGGATTGCGACCGACGCCAGCGACGTGGCCGGTCGGAAGCGGCGGTGACTTCCGGGGCGTCATCGACCGCCGAACCGGATCGTTCGTCCGGTTCACGAGAACGGCACGCGGCTCACAGATCGCGCCGGAGGAGGAGATCGATGTCGATCGAGCCGAAGCGGAGGAGGGGAGCGCGTGGACCCGAGCGGTCGACGAGTGCGGCCTGCTCGACGCAGTCGAGGCGGACGTCGACAGCATCTCGTTCCTCGAGGGTGTCTCGACCCCGGTGTTCGTCGGTTCGGCGCTCACCAACTTCGGCGTGCGACACGTCCTCGATGCGATCGTGGACCTGGCTCCTGCTCCGTTTCCGCGGGTGACCGCCGACGGATCCGGTCGACCCGTCGATGCGGATTGCTCCGCGTTCGTCTTCAAGGTGCAGGCGAACATGGATCGTTCCCATCGCGACCGGATCGCGTTCGTCCGCATCTGCTCGGGCCGATTCGAGCGGGGCATGGTGCTGACCTGCGCCCGCACCGGTCGGCCGTTCGCCACCAAGTACGCGTCGACCGTGTTCGGGGCCGAGCGGTCGACGGTGGACGAGGCGTACCCCGGCGATGTCGTGGGTCTGGTCAATGCGACCGAACTCGTCATCGGTGACTCCTTGTTCGAGTCGACGCCCGTCGAGTTCCCTCCCATTCCCCGGTTCGCCCCCGAAGTGTTCGCGACCGCACGCCCCCGTGACACCGGCAAGATCAAGCAGTTCAGGAAGGGACTGGCCCAACTCGACGAGGAGGGGGTCGTCCAGGTGCTGCGGGATCCGCACCTCGGTGACAGTGCGCCGGTGCTGGCGGCGGTCGGTCAACTGCAGTTCGAGGTGTTCGCGGACCGCCTCGACATCGAGTTCAACGCCCCGATCGAGGTGAGCGGTGCGCCGTACGACGCGATCCGATTGACCGACGAGGCATCGGCGAGGCGTCTCCGCGAGATCGGTGGGATCCGGGTCATGGAACGTGGCGACGGCAGGTTGGTCGCCCTGTTCGAGAGCCGCTATCGACTGCAGCGACTCGAGGCAGACGAGCCCGAACTCGTCCTCGAACACATCATCGCCGGTTGATCTAGGGTTGGGTTCGTCGGTCACCGGCGCCCGTCCGGAGGAGGAACTCATGGGCCTGTTCGAAAAAATCAAGGGTGAACTCGTCGACATCATCGAGTGGATCGACGACTCGCGGTCGACGCTCGCGTGGCGGTTCCCCCGGTACCAGAACGAGATCAAGAACGGCGCCCAGCTGATCGTGCGCGAGGGCCAACGCGCCGTGTTCGTGTACCGCGGTCAACTCGCCGATCAATTCGAGCCCGGTGCATACGAACTCACGTCCGAGAACCTGCCGATCCTGTCGACGCTGCAGGGCTGGAAGTACGGCTTCGACAGCCCGTTCCGCAGCGAGGTCTATTTCATCAACACCCGGCCGGTCACCGGGATCCGCTGGGGCACGCCGCAGCCGGTGACCGTCCGGGATCCGGATTTCAAGATGGTCCAGGTGCGAGCGAACGGACTCGTGGTGGTGAAGATCGACGATGCCGAGGTCTTCCTCCGCGAGGTGATCGGCACCGACTCCGCCGTGGAGGCGGATGAGATCTCCGAACTCCTCCGGCGGATCATCTCCATGGCGTTCTCCGACATGGTGCTGCAAACCGGGCTCGGCGCGATCGACCTCCAGGCCCGCCAGGTAGAACTCAGCCAGCGACTCCGGGAGTTCGTGGTCGAGCGCATCGATGACGAGTTCGGACTCTCGATCCCCGAGATGACGATGAACATCTCGTTGCCCGACGAGATCACCGCTGCGATGACCCGTGGTGTCGCGCGCGGAGTGGAGGAGTCCGGGTACGTCGAGAACGTGGATCTCGGCAAACTCCAGCAGGCCCGGGCCGCCGATGCGATGCTCGCCGCGGCACAGAACGAGGGCGGATCGGTGATGGGCGACATGATGCAGATGGGTATGGGCGCGGCGATGGCCGCGAACATGGCCACGCACATGGGGACGACCCAGCCCGCCATGGCCCCGCCGCCACTGCCGGGTCGAGCGCTGTTCCACGTCGATCACGGCGGTACGCCCGGCGGTCCGTACGACCTCGGCCAGATGCAGCAAGGTGTCGCGAACGGAACGGTCACGGGAGACACGCTCGTCTGGTCGGCGGGCATGGCGGGATGGGTTCCCGCCCGGACGGTTCCCGAACTCGGAGCGATGTTCTCGTCGCCTCCGCCGCTCCCACCACGACCCGAAACGCCGCCGCCGGCTGGGGGAGGCGCGGGGTGAGCGAACCCGGTGGTGACCTCGGCCGGGTTCCACCCGCGCCCGAGTCGTTGGCGATGTTCCACACGACCGAGGCGAGCCGGACCTATCCGTGTGAGTCGTGCGGTGGGGAACTCCACTTCGACATCACCACCCAGATGCTCGCGTGCGCTCATTGTGGCGCCACTCACGAGTTGCGGGAGAACGACGGTGTCGTCCGCGAGAACGACCTGGCGGCGGGTGTGGCGTTGGCGCGCAGTGGGCGCCTCGCCGCTGCTGCGCAGGTGAACGGCGACCAGGAGATCGTCTGTCAGAACTGTGGTGGTCACACCACGTTCTCGGGGACGCTCACGGCGAACCGCTGTCCCTACTGTGCGACGCCGATCCAGCGCGACGACGTTCACGACGCTCCTGATCGGATCCCCGTGGACGGGGTCCTTCCCTTTCGCGTCGATCGGGTCGAAGCGAAGCGACTGATCGAGCAGTGGATCGACAGTCGGTGGTTCGCTCCGTCGGAGTTCAAGACCTACCACCGAACGGGTTCGTTCGAGAGTGTCTACATGGCGTACTTCACCTACGACGCCGAGACGTCGACGCGGTACACCGGTGCCCGAGGTGACGAATACACCGTGACCGTCGGCTCCGGGAACCAACGACGAACCGAGACGCGGGTGCGATGGACGCCGGCCAGCGGAGTGGTCGTCGACTCCTTCGATGATCTGCCGGTGTTGGCGAACAGCGGGTTCGATCGTGGCCGGATCGCCGCACTCGAACCCTGGCCGACCCAGGACGCCGAGCCCTACTCACCCGAGTACGTCGCCGGCCACCTCTGTCGAACCTACGACCTCGACGTCGAGGCCTGCTTTCCCGAAGCGCAGCAGACGATGGAGCGGGTGATCGACCGTCACATCCGGGCCGACATCGGCGGCGACCGTCAGCGGATCCACCAGCGGTCGATCGACTGGGTGCGGACCGAGTACAAGCATCTGTTGTTGCCGATCTGGTTGCTGACGGTCATCTACCTGGAAGAGCCGTTCCAGGTGTACATCAACGGTGTGACGGGCGAAGTGCACGGGCAGCGCCCGTACAGCAAGGTGAAGATCGCCGCCGCGGTCGTGGCGGCACTCGCCGTCCTGGCCACGGTTGCCATCATCTGGTCGCAGGTGAGGTCGGGATGACGCTGCTCGTCGTTCTGCTCGTGGCTGCGGCGATCGTGTCCACGCTCGCTGCAGCACGGGCCGTGCGCCGCAGTGCGACCAGGTCGATCGAACTGAGTCCCGGGCAGCCCGGTCGAGTGCCGATCGGCTGGGCGGGAGCCCACTCGTCCGAGGCGAGGGCTCACCGCCGACTCGTCGCTGCGCTGCGATCGGCGCGCGCTGCGCCGGGAACGAGCGATGCGACGATGTCCGCCGAACTGACGAGGCTCGAGGAGGAAGCAGCGCACATCGAGGCCTGCCTGCTCGCTGCTGCGGCGGTACCGGGGGAGCGACGGGGACCGGCGGTCGAGCGCGCGGTCGATCTCGTCGAGCGATTCGAGTCGATGGTGGCCGACCTGGTGCTCGCTGCGGGGGAGTCGCCCGCAGCGCTCGATCGAGCCGTCGCCGAGTCGATCCTGCGCCGTGCCGCACTGAGTGAGGCTCGCCTCGAGGTGGAGCGGATCGATCGGCGCGAGCGAACCCCGGAGTGACTGTTTCGTCATGACGAAATCCGACGTGCCGGAATCTGACGTGACGGAAGTCGGCGACGGGGCGGTGGAGCGACCCGACCGAACGGTACGTCGGTGTCGGTGGTGCCGACGGGTGTTGCCGGAGCGCAGTGGTCCCGGCCGCCCGCGGGAGTTCTGTGGTCAGCCGTGCCGACAGTGGGACTGGGTGTCCCGCCAGCGGGCCCGCGAGCTCCAGTTGAGCGATGACGAGTTGGTCGTGGTGCGGACCGAGTTGGAGCAGCTCCGCGACGACCTGTACGTCCTGGCCTGTGCCGTCCAGGACACCGATCGAGATCTGGAGGCGCTGGGCGACCGTCCGAGTGCGCGCGAGGTCCGGAGCATCCTCGAATGGCTCCTCGACGCGGCGCGACCGCTCGGCGAGCGCCAGATCTCCGCACCCTCGGGATGACACCGTATTCCGTCATGACGGAATGTGGACCACTCGGAGTCGATCCGGGAGTGGGATCGTCGGCTCGGCTTTCGACCACTCCATGTGAGAGCACATGCTCCGGTGCTGTGTCCCGCAGCGCCGGCCAGCGCCGGGCGACGGCGTCGATCGAGGCCGATCGCCGACGCCGGCGGTCCGGCTGACACGTACAGCGGCTGACGCCGGGCCCGCCATGTCGATGTCTCCGCCTTCGACGGCTGCACCCGAACGTCACGCGCCGGAGGTCGCCGCTCGGCGCCTACCGCCCATAATCCACGTTATGTCAACTGAATACTGCTCGATCCGGATCCACGCGAGGCTCTGACCTGGGCAGAGCCCGACATTCGTGGGGTTCAGGGCCCAAGGCTCTAGTTGAGGTTTAGAGTTCTACGGCGCGACGCCCCCACTGCCGAGAGATGAGGGTCCCTGCAGTGCGGGTTCCGGTCGAGGAGAGATGAAGATGTCGAAGCGCAGCGCAACCCCCATCGGAACGGCCGAGCGTGCGCCGGGGTCGTCGCGTCGGACGATGCGTCGGGCACTCGTCGCCGCCACCGTGGGACTCGCCGTGGTCGCCCCGCTGGCGATCGGTTCGTCACCGACCCTGGCCGAGGCGCCGACGGTCGTGGTCACCGGATTGACCCGGGGCGATCGGGGTGAGTCGGTGCGGGCGGTGCAGCAGGCGCTCGTCGCTCAGGGGATCGATGTGCCCGGCGGGGTGGATGGTGTGTTCGGAAGCGGTACGGAGTCCGCCGTGCTCGCCTTCCAGGAGCGTGAGGGACTGCGGCGGTCCGGTGGTGTCGACGAGTCCACGGCGATCGCCCTCGGCCTCGTGAGCAATCGCTTCTTCGGCCTCGCCCAGGGTGCGCGCGGCGAGACCGTGGCCGAACTGCAGCGCAAGCTGATGGCCGCAGGTCTCGAGCCGGCTGGTGGCGCCGACGGGATCTTCGGCTCGGGCACTGCGGCTGCGCTCCGGTCCTTCCAGGAGTCCAACGGCTTCGCTTCGACCGGACGGGTCGATGCATCGACGGCCGCGGCGTTGATGGGGGTCACTGTTTCGGCGAGCACGGGCGGCGGGGCGGCGGAAGCCCCGGGATCGTCCACCGCCGTATCGGACCTCGAGGGTCTCAAGATCGGAGCACGAGGTGCAGCGGTCGTCACGCTCCAGCGCTCCATCATGAATGCCGGATTCACGGTGGTCGGTGGTGCCGACGGTGTCTTCGGCGTCCTGACGGCATCGGCGCTCACGTCGTTCCAGAACGCCAACGGCCTGGCGACCTCGGGACAGGTCGACCGTGCGACGGCTGAACTGCTGGTACGGATCGGGACCGGAACGGCGCCGGCGCCACACGATCCGACCGTTCCGGCATCGCCGCTGCTCGGTCTGCGATCCGGCGCACTCGGGTCCGACGTCGTCGCCTTGCAGCAGGTCCTGATGAACGCAGGTCACACGCTCCGCGGCGGGGCGGATGGTGTGTTCGGTCCCGCCACGCACGCCACGCTCGTGGCGTTCCAGGCGGCGAACGGCTTGCCGACGACCGGCATCGTCGACGAGTCGACGGCGGCTGCCATCGCTCGAATCGGAGCCCCGGCGACCGAGGTGGCCGCACTGGTCGGGCTGAAGGCCGGGGCGCTCGGCAACACGGTGAAGCAGTTGCAACAGGCACTCCTCGACGCCGGTGTTCGCGTACGTGGTGGGGCGGATGGCATCTTCGGTCCGGCGACCGCTGCTGCGCTGTCCGAGTTCCAATCCGGCCAGGGTCTGCCCGCGACCGGTGTCGTCGACGAGGCGACCGCTGCCGCCCTGGCATCTCCACGACCGATCGGGATCACCCAGCCCGGCCCGACCGACGGGTACGCCCAGTACGGCGAACGCGGTGCGCGTGTCGTGGCGCTCCAGACGGCGCTCCTGGAGGCGGGAATCGCGCTGCGAGGCGGGGTCGACGGCGTCTTCGGCGGAGCCACGAGTGCCGCCGTGATGGACGTGCAGCGCTCGCACGGACTTCCCGTGACGGGCACGGTCGATGCCGCGACCGCCGAGAAGATGGGCCTCGCCGCACTTCCGGCGCCGGTCGTCGCTCCCCCGGTTGCCGTCACCCTCTCGGTGTTCCCGGTCCAAGGGCGGTGCGGATTCGAGGACACGTGGGGGGCGCCGAGGAGCGGCGGGCGCACACATCAGGGTGTCGACATCATCGCATCGGAGGGCAAGCTGCTGTACGCCGTGGCCGACGGCACGATCGAGAAGGTGTACTCCGAGTACCCGGGTTCGCTCGCCGGGAACGGTGTTCGTCTCCGGCAGGCCGACGGGACGTACTTCTTCTACGCCCACATGAAGTCCATCGCCGACGGTATCGCCGTGGGCACCGAGGTCGTGGCGGGCCAGGTGATCGGGTACCTGGGGAACACCGGGAACTCCGGGACGCCGCACCTCCATTTCGAGATCCATCCGCTCGGTGGAGCGGCGATCAACCCGTACCCGATCGTCAAGGCGATCGACGGGTGCAGCAACACCGAGCCCCTCCCCCAGCCCTGATCGGTCTCGGAAACGGTTGGTCGATGCGAGACTGACGGCGTGATCGTCGACGTCCAGTTCAGCCCGGCATCGACGGATTGGCCCCGGCTCCGCTCGGCGGCGATCGCTGCCGAGGCCCGGGGGTTCGGAGCGATCCACGTGTTCGATCACCTCGCTGGAGTGCCACTGGGCGGCTCGACGATGCTCGAGTGCTTCACCGTCCTGGGCTGCCTGGCCGAGGTGACGGAGTCCATCGAACTCGGCACCATGGTGGCGAACGTCTGGAATCGTCAGGTCGGCACGCTCGTCACCGGTGCGGCGACCGTCACGGCGGTGAGCCGTCGCCGATTCCTGTTCGGGATCGGGGCCGGCGCCTCACCC
Source organism: Ilumatobacteraceae bacterium (assembly GCA_049458915.1). Lineage (GTDB taxonomy): Bacteria > Actinomycetota > Acidimicrobiia > Acidimicrobiales > Ilumatobacteraceae > Ilumatobacter. The sequence continues at coordinate 3,813 of JBMUCX010000003.1, read as the reverse complement.
ACGAGCGACTGGGCGCTCGAGCAGCGACTGGTCGGCGCCGAGCTGGAACCCGACCTCGCGCTGCGGCATGCTCGGGTCGAGGCGGTCCTCGATCTCGCCGAGTCGCTCTGGTCCACGGATCGCGACGAGATGTTCGCGACGTTCCCGCTCCCCGTGCCGAAGCCGACGATCATCGTCGGAGTCAACAGCGTCGGTCTCAGTCGTCTCGCCGGCCGCCGTGCCGACGGCATCAACGTCCAGTGGAACCATGCGCGCCGCGACGAGTTCCTCGCAGCTGCCGATGCCGAGGCCGCCGATCGAAGGTTCCTGCGAACGGCGTACATCTCGTACGACGAGGCCTTGCTCGATCCTTCGCACCCCACCCGCGTCGACATGGCCGCTCGCCGTATCGATCGCCTGGTGCTGGCGGTCTTCGACGACCTCGGCGCCTGGTCGGACTGATCGGCCGAGCGGTTCTGGCACGCCCTGCCCGATCGCGCGAGGCTGACGGCGTGCCGTCTTCATGGGAAGCCTGGTTCGACGACGACGAGTTCCTCGGTCGACACATCGGTCCCGATGCCGATGACCTGCGGACGATGTTGGACGTGATCGGTGTCGCATCGGTCGACGAGTTGCTGGATCGGGCGGTGCCGGCTTCGATTCGCTCGCGCGAGCCGTTGGCCCTCCCGCCGCCTCGTCGGGAGTCGAGCGTCCTCGCCGAACTCCGGCAGATCGCCGAGTGCAACGCTCGGATGACCAGTTTGATCGGTTTGGGCTACGCCGGGACCATCACCCCTCCGGTGATCGCTCGGAACGTGTTGGAGAACCCGGCGTGGTACACGGCGTACACGCCGTACCAGCCCGAGATCAGCCAGGGCCGCTTGGAGGCATTGCTGAACTTCCAGACGATGGTCGCCGACCTCACCGGACTCGACCTCGCGAACGCGTCGTTGCTCGACGAGGCGACGGCCGCTGCCGAGGCGATGACGCTGGCTCGTCGCACGGCTCGATCCGACGGAAGGACCTTCTTCGTCCATCGGGACGTGCACCCCCAGACGATCGCCGTACTCGAGACCCGTGCCGAACCGGTCGGCATCGACGTCGTGGTCGGCGACGTCGACGACGTCGGCTCGCTCGAGGGGCTGTTCGGCGTACTGCTCGGGCATCCCACGTCGACGGGTGCCGTCGTCGACTGGTCCCCCGTCGTCGACGCGGCCCGTGCGAGGGGTGCGAAGGTCGTGATGGCGACCGACCTCCTGGCGTGCGTGCTCCTCCGCTCCCCCGGCGAGTTGGGAGCCGATGTCGCCATCGGGTCGGCCCAGCGGTTCGGGGTCCCACTCGGATTCGGAGGACCCCACGCGGCCTTCATCGCGGTCCGTTCCCAGGACAGTCGGTCGCTCCCCGGGCGATTGGTCGGTGTGAGCACCGACACCGCCGGACGCCCCGCGCTCCGCCTCGCGCTCCAGACGAGGGAGCAACACATCCGACGCGAGAAGGCGACCTCGAACATCTGCACCGCACAGGCGCTCCTGGCGGAAATCGCCGGATTTTTCGCGATCTGGCACGGCCCCGAGGGGCTGCAGCGGATCGCAGGGCGTGTACACGCGATGACGACGGCGTGTGCCGACCGCCTGCGCGGAGCCGGGTTCCGGCTCCGACACGACACCTGGTTCGACACGGTCACGGTCGAGGACGTCGATGCGGGTGCGGTGATGGGCGCTGCGGTGGCCACCGGGCTCAATCTGCGGCGGGTCGACGAACGGGCGGTCGGCTTCACGCTCGACGAGACGACGGAGTTGGACGTCGTCGATCGACTGCTCGCAGCGTTCGGACTGGGCCCGGGTGTCGAGGTGCCCGACCAGTCGGCGATCCCGGTGCCGCTCCGGCGGACCGGCGAGATCCTGCCCCAGGCGGTCTTCCGGTCGTATCGATCGGAACACGAGATGCTGCGGTACCTCCGACGTCTCGCAGACCGGGACCTGGCGCTCGATCGGACGATGATCCCGCTCGGCTCGTGCACCATGAAGCTCAATGCGACGTCGGAGATGTTGCCGATCACATGGCCGGAGTTCGCGGACGTGCATCCGTTCGCGCCCGATGACCAGACGGTCGGATACCGGCGGATGATCGACGAGCTCGCATCGATGCTGGCGATCGTGACCGGCTACGACGCCGTCAGCCTGCAACCGAATGCGGGAAGTCAGGGCGAGTTCGCCGGGTTGTTGGCGATCCGGGCGTACCACCGCTCGCGCGGCGATCACCACCGCACGGTCTGTTTGATCCCGGCGAGTGCCCACGGCACGAACGCAGCGAGTGCGGTGATGGCGGGTCTGGAGGTGGTGGTCGTCGCGTGCGACGACGACGGCAACGTCGATGCGAGGGATCTCGATCGGTGCATCGATGCGGCCGGAGATCGCCTGGCGGCGATCATGGTCACCTACCCCTCCACCCACGGCGTGTTCGAACCCGGCATCGTCGACCTGTGCGACGCCGTGCACCGTGCCGGAGGCCAGGTGTACGTGGACGGAGCCAATCTCAATGCACTCGTGGGTCTCGCTCGGCCGGGTTGGTTCGGTGCCGACGTGAGCCACCTCAACCTCCACAAGACGTTCTGCATCCCGCACGGCGGCGGTGGCCCGGGCGTCGGTCCCGTGGCGGTGAAGTCCCATCTGGCTCCCTTCCTCCCCGGTGATCCGCTCGGCGGTCGCGACCAACCGGTCGGCGCCGTTTCGGCGAGCAGATTCGGATCGGCGGGAATCCTGCCGATCTCGTGGGTGTACATCTCGGCGATGGGTGGACGTGGCCTGACCGAGGCGACGGTGACCGCGGTCGTGGCCGCCAACTACGTGGCGCGGCGACTCGCTGATTCGTTCCCGATCCTGTACACCGGACCCGATGGATTCGTGGCGCACGAATGCGTCATCGACCTCCGACCGGTGACCAAGTCGACCGGGGTGACGGTCGATGACGTGGCGAAACGTCTGATCGACTTCGGCTTCCATGCACCGACCGTCAGCTTCCCCGTTGCCGGCACGATGATGATCGAGCCGACCGAGAGCGAGTCGTTGCGAGAACTCGACCGGTTCTGCGAGTCGATGATCGCCATCAGGGCGGAGATCGAGGAGATCCGTGCCGGGCGTGTCGCGCTCGAGCACAGCGCCGTGCGGCGTGCCCCGCACACCGCGATCGACCTCCTCGAGCGCGACGGGGGACGTGAGGCGGTGCGTGCGGCGTTTCCACTCCCCCACCTGGTCGCATCGAAGTACTTTCCGCCCGTGTCTCGGATCGATGGGGCGTACGGTGATCGACACCTGGTGTGCAGTTGCGAGCCGCTCGAGTCGTTCGACACCCGGGCTTCACTCGACGCCCCATCGGGTGCGCCCCCTAGGCTCGGACCATGAACGATGACGGCCGCTCCGATGGATTGGCAGATCTCATCAACCTGCTCGCAGCACCGATCGCGAGCGGTTGGCGTGCTGCGGACCAGATGAAGCGCGGTTTCGACGAGTTGTTCCGCGCGATCGAGAACCTGAATCGGACGATGGAGAACCTCAACGAGGCCGCTGAGCGGGTGAACCGTCTGCTCGCCGATGTCGAGGAGCCGATCCGAGCCATGATCCCGCAGCTGACGAGGACGATCCGTGTCGCCGACGAGATCACCCAGCGCGTGGAGGCCCCACTGCGGGCGTCGGGTCCGAATCTCGAGCGACTGCTCGGCAACCTCGGTCCACTCGCCAACCTCGCCGAGAGCGCCGGGAGCATCTTCGGGGGCTTCCGTATTCCGGGCATGCCGTCGTCGTCAGCGGCGTCGGGTACGTCCCCGAGCAGCACGGC
>JBMUCX010000002.1:0-60542 GCA_049458915.1 Ilumatobacteraceae bacterium | reverse complement strand
CCGAACAGGATCGGGTCGGAGACCTTCATCATGGTCGCCTTCAGGTGCAGGGAGAACAGCAGGCCCTCCTCGCGAGCAGCGGTCATCTGGGCGCGCAGGAACTCCACGAGCGCACCGACCGACAGGAAGGTGCCATCGACGACCTCACCCGCCATGACCGGCACCGTGTCCTTGAGGACGGTGACCGTTCCGTCAGCGGCGACGTGCTCGATCCGGAGCACGTCGTCGGACGGCATCGTCACGGATTGCTCGTTGGAGCGGAAATCGTCATGGCCCATCGTGGCCACGCGCGTCCGGGAGTCCGTCGACCACGCGCCCATCGAGTGCGGGTGCGACCGGGCGTAGTCTTTGACCGCCTTCGGTGCTCGTCGGTCGGAGTTGCCCTCCCGGAGCACCGGATTGACGGCCGAGCCCTTGACCCGGTCGTATCGGGCCCTGACCTCGCGTTCCTCGTCGGACTGCGGGTCGTCCGGGTAGTCGGGAAGTGCGAATCCCTTCGCCTGGAGTTCGGCGATCGCCGACTTCAGCTGCGGCATCGACGCCGAGATGTTCGGCAGTTTGATGATGTTGGCTTCCGGTGTGGTGGCAAGTCGACCCAGCTCCGCCAGGTCGTCGGCGATCCGGAGCGCCGGGTCGACGTACTCGGGGAACTGCGACACGATCCGACCGGCGAGCGAGATGTCCCGGAGCTCCACCGAGATGCCTGCGGTACCGGCGAACGCCTGCACGATCGGCAGCAGCGAGTACGTGGCGAGCGCCGGCGCCTCGTCGGTGTACGTGTAGATGATCTTCGATGCGGTCACGCGCCGAGCGTACCGGCGTGGGATGTCGCCGACCGAACGTGCCCCGGGCGGGGCGGCGGACGACTACGGTTCGCGGCCACGGCGTGGCACGGCAGCCCGCCGAGCAGGGGCCCTCATGAGTCAGTTGTCCGAGACCGATCCCGCGACGGTCGGAATGTGCGAGCGGCGACTCGGAGCGATCGCCCCGGCCATGCAGCGGTTCGTCGACAGTGGCGAGGTCGCAGGCATGTCGACGCTCGTCGCTCGACGTGGTCGGGTCGTCCACCGCGGGACGTTCGGATGGCAGGACCGCGAGGCCGGTGTCGCGATGGCAGAGGACACGATCTTCAGGATCTACTCCATGACCAAGCCGATCGTGGCGACGGCGCTGATGCTCCTCCACGAGGAAGGTCGGTTCCAGCTCGAGCAGCCCGTGGCAGCGTTCCTGCCGGCGTTCGCCACCCAGCAGGTGCTGGCCGTCGACGGTTCGCTCGCACCGGTGCAACGGCCGGTCACGGTCGGTGATCTCCTCGCCCACACGAGTGGTTTGACGTACGACTTCATGATCGACAACCCGGTCGCCGAGATGTACCGCCGTGACCGGGTGATGAACGACTCGTCGAGGACCCTCGCCGAGTGCGTCGACGCCATCGCATCCCTCCCGTTGGCGTTCCAGCCCGGTTCGAAGTGGCACTACTCGGTGGGGATCGACGTGGCGGCCCGCCTGATCGAGGTGCTGTCCGGTCGATCGCTCGGGGACTTCCTCGCCGAGCGGCTGTTCGAGCCCCTCGGGATGTCCGACACGGGGTTCGGTGTCGCTGACTCGGCGATCGGCCGGCTCTCGGCGATGTACGGACTCCCCGATCTGGTCGGCGACGGGTACCACGGCGGCAAGCTGGTCGAAGCGGCCCTGTCGGGACGCAACGAGCGGATCGACGTCTCGGTGACGTATCCCACCGATCGTCCTGACGTGTTCCAGCGTGGTGGTCTCGGACTGTTCTCGACCCGTGACGACTACGCCCGGTTCGCCTCGATGCTCGCCGGAGGTGGGCGACTCGGGTCGGAGCGGGTGATCGGACGCAAGACCCTCGAACTCATGCACGCCAACCGCCTGCCGTCGTCGTGGTTGCCGTACGAGATCATGGGGATGCCGAGTCCCGGCCTCGGGTTCGGACTGGGGTCCCGGGTGATGCTCGACGTCGGAGCGAGCGGCGGACCCGGGTCGGTGGGCGAGTTCGGATGGGCCGGTGCCGCCAAGACGTACTACTGGGTGGATCCGGTCGAAGAACTGGTCGGCGTGTTCATGGCCCAGTACATGACCGGGCCGCAGACGCCCGATCGGACGTTCCGTGCGACCGTCTACCAGGCGATCGACGATTGATGGAGCGGCCCGATCACAGTGCCGGGTCGATCGGTGCCTGCGGTGGGAGCACGGGGACCGGCCGACTCTGAGCGGTCACGACCACGGCCAGCGCGATCAGTACCACCGCCATGGCCGAGAGTTGCCACACGGTGAGCGCTTCGTCGAGGAACACCCAGGCCGCGAGCGAGGCGCAGACCGGGATGAGCAGCGTGAGCGTCGAACTCAGCCAGAGTGGGAGCCTCGGGATGCCGACGTTCATCAGCGAGTGCCCGAAGAAGCCACCGACCAGGAGGAGGAGCGCGAGCGCCGCGAGTTCGGAGCCGGGCGGCGGTGACATGTCCTCGCCGAAGGCCAGACCGATCGGGAACGACAGCGCTGCGACCCACCAGCCGGCACCGACGGTGAACTCGAGTGGCGACAACCGACCGGCGGTCCGTTTCGCGACGATGAAGTAGCCACTCCACGCCAGGAGCGCGCCGACGGCGGCGAGGTCGCCGAGCCCGCTCCACTCGGGACTCCCGCTCGATTGGGTGACGATGACGACCACGCCGACGATGGCGACCACGGCGGCGCCGTACTCCCGTGGAGCGATCTGCTCGCCGAGGACCCGCGTCGCGAAAGCGGCGATCACGATCGGCTGGAGCGCCCCGATGGTGGTGGCGTTCACGATGTTCGTCAGTTGGACCGCGGTGAAGAACAGCATCACGTCGGCGGCGAGGAAGAGTCCACCGGGCATCGCCGTACGGAGCAGCGAGATCGTGAGCCGTCCACCCCGGGCGCGCATCCAGACGGTGAGTAGCGCGGCGTAGGCCAGGAACCTCCAGGCGGCGATCGACAGGGGATCCATGTCGATCGACTTGATGATGACCCCGGTGACTCCCCAGGCGGCGACCGCCCCGACGACGGCCGGGAGGCCGAGCCGTAGATCGTGGCGCGACCCTGTCGATCCGGAACCGTCAGACACGGGTGTCCAGCCAGGCGATCAGGTCGCCGATCACCCGATCCTGTTCGGGTTCGTTGAACACCTCGTGGTAGAGGCCCTCGTAGTAGTGGGCGGTGACCTCGGCGTCGACGGCGCCCGCTTCGAGTGCTCGTGACCCGGCGATGTCGGCGAGGCGGTCCTCGGTGCCGTGCAACAGCAGGATCGGCATCCGGAGTTCGTGGTACCGACCGGGAAAGGACTGCATCGCCCCGATCAGCGCGGCGCCGAGACCGGCGGTCACCTTGCCGGTGAAGACGAGTGGGTCGGCGAGATAGGCGGCGACGACCTCCGGGTCCCGACTGATGGCATCGGCCGGCAGCCCCTGGGGACGGAACGCCGGTGCGACCCGTGCGATCGCCCGGAACACCGCGAGACGACCCGGGGAGAAGTCGTCGCCGACGTGGAGCGCCGGCCCGCTGAGCACCAGCGCGGCGAGGTCGGCGCCCTCTGCGAGGGCGTAGCCGGTCGCGATGTTCCCGCCCATGCTGTGGCCGAGGACGACGGTCGGGACGTCGTCGCGCTCGACGAGTCGACGGAACTGGTGCAGGTCACGGAGGAACTCTCCGTACGAGCGGACGAAGGTCCGGCGACCGCTCGACCTGCCGTGACCGCGGTGGTCGAGGGCGTGGACCGCATGGCCGGCTCGCACGAGTGCTTCGGCGACGTGGCCGTACCTTCCGGAGTGCTCACCGAGGCCGTGGACGACGATCAGGTTCGAACGCGGGGTCTCGGCGGGCGTCCACGACTGATGGAAGATCGTCAGACCGTCCGATGCGGAGAACGACGAGGTCGAGTGGTGGATCGGTGCGTCGGACATCGGCACGGACGCTATCCGTCGAGGGAGTCGGAGATCCGTTCCAGGAGATCGTCGTACTCGACGACCGAGGGGAACCGTGGGAACTCGGCGATGACGTTGTCGGGCGCCCGGAACAAGAATCCGGCGTCTGCCGCCTGCAGCATCGACGTGTCGTTGTACGAGTCGCCGGCCGCCACGACGCGGTAGCGCAACGCTCGGAAGGCCTCGACCGCGTGTCGCTTCTGGTCGGGCTGGCGGAGCCGGTAGTCGACGATCCGGTCGTCGTCGACGACGAGGCGGTGACAGAAGATGGTCGGCATCCCGAGGTGGACCATGAGCGGAGCGGCGAACTGTTCGAAGGTGTCGGAGAGGATGACCACCTGGGTGCGGCACCGGAGTTCGTCGAGGAACTGCCGAGCCCCCGTGAGCGGTTCGAGCCCGGCGATGACGTCGGCGACGAGCGACATCGTGAGTCCTTCGCGGTCGAGGATCGCGAGTCGCTGCCGCATCAGGACGTCGTAGTCGGGTTCGTCCCTCGTCGTTCGTCGGAGTTCGGCGAGACCGGTCCGTTCGGCGACGGCGATCCAGATCTCGGGGACGAGCACGCCTTCGAGGTCGAGCGTGACGATCGATTGGGTCCGGTCGGTGGTCGGAGTGGGCATGGACGAAGTCTGCTCCATCCGTCACGTTGCACTCCGTGTCAAACTCGAAGACGTGGACTCAGCGGATGTGCAGGACTGGTGCGAGTCGTTCGATCCGGACTTCGCAGACTTCTTCGCTGGTGGCGACCCACCGCAGCGACTCGCCACCGGGTGCACCTGGGCCGAGGGCCCGGTGTACTCGGCAGCCGAACAGGTCCTGCTCTGGAGCGACGTCCGGTCGAATCGGCTGATGCGATTCGACGAGCGGTCCGGCGCCGTGACCGAGGTGGAGCGGCCGGCGAATTTCTGCAACGGGCACACGCTCGACCTGGACGGGACGGTCGTGGCGTGTGAGCACGGGACCCGGTCGGTGGTTCGGTGGTTCGGCCCGGGGCGCCGCGAGACGATCGTCGATCGTTTCGAGGGCCGTCGCTTCAACAGTCCGAACGATGTCGTCGTCGCGTCGACCGGCGACGTCTGGTTCACCGATCCGACGTACGGGATCGACAGCGACGACGAGGGGTACCGGGCAGAGAGCGAGATCGGTGCGAGTCACGTGTACCGGGTCGATGCCGCCAGCGGGGAGGTGACCGCCGAGATCACCGACATGGTGCGTCCGAACGGCCTCGCCTTCTCCATCGACGAGCGTTCGCTGTTCGTGGCCGACACCGGGGCGAGTCATGTTCCGGACGGGCCTCGGCACCTGCGTCGCTACGACGTCGCCGATGGCCGGGTGACGGGCGGCGGCGAGGTCGTCGCCGTCTGCCCCGAGGGAGCGTTCGACGGATTCCGACTGGACGAGGGCGGGCGGATCTGGACGAGCGGCGGCCAGGGTGTTCACTGCTACACCGCCGATGGTCACCTGCTCGGAACGGTGCGACTCCCCGAGGTGTGCGCCAACGTCGAGTTCGGAGGACCCGACCGGCGACGGCTCTACATGACCGCAACGACCTCGCTGTACGTCGTCGAACTCACCGTTCGGGGTGCGGTCCGACGCGGGTGACGGGGCGGCCGGTGACGAGCCGGTCAGCCGTGCGCCGGTCGGTCGTGGGCGTCTTCGTCGCTCGGTCCCGGCTCGACGCGCATCCACACGGTGCGCTGCGGGAACGGGATCTCGATCGCCTCGCGGTCGAACACGGTCTTGACGTGCTCGCGCATCGCTCGCTGGAGTGCCCATTGGGTGCCGGGCTCGACCTTCACGGTCAATCGGAGGGTCACGCCGTCGGCGCCGAGTGTCTCGACGCCGAGGACGGTCGGTGACTCGAGCACCTGGGGGGCGAAGTCTTCGCTGTCGCAGACCTCGCTCGCCGCACGGTGCAGCAGTTCCCGTGCCCGAACCAGATCGGTGTCGTAGGCGACGTCGACGTCGAGCACCGCGACCGACCACAGTTGGCTCTTGTTGCCGACCCGCTGCACCACGCCGTTCGGGACGTGCCAGACGGTGCCGTCGAGACCACGCAGGACGGTCGTGCGGAGCGACACCTCCTCGACGACCCCGATCGCTTCGCCGAGATCGACGACGTCACCGATGCCGTACTGGTCCTCCGCGAGCATGAACAAGCCGGCGATGCAGTCCTTCACCAGGCTCTGGGCGCCGAAGCCGAGTGCGACACCGGCGATGCCGGCACCCGCGATCAGCGGACCGAGTTGGATGCCGACGATGTCGAGGACGGTGACGATGCCGAGGGTCCAGATGGCGACCACGGCGGTGTTGGCGAGCACCTGGGAGATCGACGCGGCCCGAGCAGCACGCCTCGGGTCGGCGGCCACCTGGCCGAGTCGCGCCGGAATGTCGAGTCCCATCCGCTCGAGACGCTCCCGGGGTGAGCTGGTGGGGGCGATCAGACGGGCCACGAACCGTCGCACCCAGCGACGGGCGAGCTTCGCCACGACCCAGGTCACCGCGAGGACGATCGCGACCCGCAACGGTCGGTCGACCATCCAGTTGGCCACCTCCGCCAAGCGCTCGTTCCCGCCGAAGCGTTCGTACACGTACTGGCAGACCGTGCCGTCCTGCTCGTAGCACGGCGGTTCGGACCCGCTCACCGCTGTCACACCACGACCGTAGCGGCCGCCGAGCGTCCTCCGGTTGCTACCGTACGGTCCGATGTCGTCCTCGGAGCGGTCCTTCGGAGCGGTCCTCGTCGCGGGCGGAGCGGGTTTCATCGGATCGCATCTGGTCGATCGATTGATCTCGCTCGGTCGGACGGTCGTCGTCGTCGACGACCTCTCGACGGGTCGGCCGGAGAATCTCGCCGACTGCGAGGGCGTGGAAAGGTTCCGATTCGTCGAGTGCGACGTGGCTCGTGCCGACTTCGCCGAGCGCCTCGCCGCAGCGTCCGGTGGGGAGCGCTTCTCCGCTGTGCTCCACTTGGCGAGTCCGGCCTCGCCGCCGGCGTACTTGGCGCGACCGATCGAGACGCTCGACACCGGGAGCGCCGGGACCCGGAACCTGCTCGAAGTCGCACTCCGGGACCGCGCGAGGTTCCTGCTCGCCTCGACGAGCGAGGTCTACGGCGACCCGCTCGAACATCCGCAGCGGGAGGAGTACTGGGGGAACGTCAACCCCATCGGCCCTCGGTCGTGCTACGACGAGGCGAAGCGATTCGCCGAAGCGTTGACGAGCGCCTACTCGCGTGTCCACGGCCTCGAGATCCGCATCGCCCGGATCTTCAACACCTACGGGCCACGGATGAGAGAGGACGATGGTCGAGTGGTCACCAACTTCGTCCGTCAAGCGCTCGACGGCGCGGCGTTGACCGTGTACGGCGAGGGAACCCAGACCAGGAGCTTCTGCTACGTCGACGACCAGGTGGACGGCCTGTTGGCGCTCCTCGATGGTGACGAACCGGGCCCGGTGAACCTGGGGAATCCGTACGAGGTCACGGTCGACGAACTCGCTCGGCTCGTCATCGAGTTGACCGGTTCCGCATCGACCGTCGAGACGCTGCCGCTCCCGGACGACGATCCGAGGCTGCGCCGCCCCGACATCTCGCTGGCGACCCAGCGGCTCGGCTGGGCCCCGAGCGTCGGACTCCGCGCCGGGCTGAGCCGCACGATCGACGACTTCCGACGAGCCTGGCGACCCACCGGCTCGCCCGGTGGGCCGGCCGCGTCCTAGGGTCCCGGCCGTGTGGCGACGTCGAATGATGCGGGCGCTTCGACCCGAGTCGTTCGAAGTCCGACGCGAAGAACTCAGGGAGTTCGTGAAACGGTCGCGGGAGGTCGTGCTGCTGGCGGCGATCACCGGCATCGTGACCGGCCTGGCGGTTCGGGGCTTCGAGTTCCTCGTCGAGTGGTCGTACGAGCAGGTCCACGAGTCGCCGCTCTGGTTCGGGGCGGTCGCTCCACCGCTCGGTCTGGTCGCTGCGGCATTGATCCTCCGGTACGGAGGCGCGGGTGCCTCTCCGGCGACGTCGGACGAGTACCTCCGCGCCTTCCACGATCCGGCGTACCGCCTCCGGCCGCGGGCGCTCGGAGCCCGGATCGCTGCATCGGTCACGACGCTCGGCTCGGGAGGCGCACTCGGCCTGGAGGGTCCGTCGCTCTACGGCGGGTCGGCGATCGGCTCGCTGATCCAGCGACGGCTACCGGCACCGTTCCGCGGGAGCGACCACCGGACGCTGCTGGTCGCCGGTGCGGCTGCCGGCGTGGCGGCGATCTTCAAGGCGCCGGCGACCGGAGCGATCTTCGCCCTCGAGGTTCCGTATCGCGATGATCTCGCCCGTCGGATGCTCCTCCCGGCGCTCGTCGCCAGTGCCACGGGGTACCTCACCTTCGTGACGCTGAGTGACACGACGCCGTTGCTGAGCGTCGGTGAGTTCTCGATCCGGTCGTTCGAACTGATCGATCTGCTCGGAGCGCTCCTCGTCGGAGCGACCTGCGCGATCGGAGCACGGTCCTTCGCGAAGCTGATGCGGATCGCGAAAGGGTTTTCGCTCCGAGCTCTGCCCGTGCGCCTGGTCGTGAGTTCTTGCCTGCTCGTGGCGCTGTTCTGGCTGTCCCGGGAACTGACCGGCCTGCCGTTGAGCCTCGGTGCCGGGTACGAGGTCTTCCGGGATTGGCTGTTCGAGGAGCGCGATCTGGCGATCTGGCTGCTCCTGGCCGTGTTCGCCGTACGGTGCGTCGCATCGGCAGCGACGATGGCGGGCGGTGGAGTGGGTGGTGTCTTCATCCCGCTGGTGGTCGGCGGCGGGCTGGTCGGGCGAACCATCGCCGAGATCGTCCACCCCGATCGCGCTCCGCTGTACACCCTGCTCGGCATCGCCGCGTTCCTGGGTGCCGGATACCGGGTCCCGCTCGCGGCGGTGATGTTCGTCGCCGAAACGACCGGCAAACCCAACTTCGTCGTCCCGGCGCTGTTCGCTGCCGTCGCGGCCGAACTCGTGATGGGCGAGCAGTCCATCACGGCGTTCCAGCGCCGACCCGGTACCGATTGAGCCGGGCTGACAGGATCGTGTCGTGGATCCGACCATCGCCGAACCGCCCGCTCCCGTCCTCGCTCCGCTCCAGGGCACCGTGGTCTCGGTCGAGGTCGCCGAGGGCTCGGCCGTTCGCGCCGGATCGGTGGTCGCGCTCGTCGAATCGATGAAACTCCATCACGAGGTCGTGGCCCCGGTTGCCGGTCTGGTCACGGCGGTGACGGTCGAACCCGGCGCGACGGTGCGACCCGGAGATGTCCTGCTCGTGATCGCTCCGGCCACGACGGTCGACGGTCCACTCGACGAGGCGGTACCGGGAGCTGGTCGTGGCCCTCTCGGCCTCGATCGTCCGGACCTCACCGAGGTGCTCGACCGGCACCGGCTCGGCCTCGACGCAGCCCGCCCGGCCGCTGTCGCCCGACGGCGGGCGGCGGGCCGTCGGACCGCTCGGGAGAACCTGGAGGACCTGATCGACGACGGGACCTGGGTGGAGTACGGGCCGCTCGTGATCGCAGCGCAAGCGAGACGGAGGACCCACGAGGACCTCGTCGCGAACACGCCCGCCGATGGCATGGTCGGCGGCATCGGCTCGGTGAACGGCGCGATCTTCCCGGATCGTCGGGCGAAGACCGTGGTCGTCTCCTACGACTACATGGTGCTCGCCGGGACGCAGGGTCATCGGAACCACCTGAAGAAGGACCGTCTGTTCGAGCTCGCGGAGCGACTCCGGCTTCCCGTCGTCGTCTACGCCGAAGGTGGTGGTGGTCGACCGGGTGACACCGACACCGGTGTCGTCGCCGGGCTGAACTGCCTCGCTTTCCTCTGGTTCGCCCGGTTGTCCGGAACCGTTCCGCTCGTCGGGATCGCGGCGGGCTACTGCTTCGCCGGGAACGCGGCGCTGCTCGGGTGCTGTGACGTCGTGATCGCGACCGAGGACGCGAACATCGGCATGGGTGGTCCGGCGATGATCGAAGGAGGTGGGCTCGGCGTCCATGCGCCGACGGAGGTCGGGCCGATCTCGGTGCAGCGCTCGAACGGTGTCGTCGACCTCGTCGCCCGCGATGAAGCGCACGCGACGGAACTGGCACAGCGGTATCTGGCCTACTTCCAGGGCCGCGCGCCGACCTGGACCAGTGCCGATCAGACGGCGCTCCGCGACGTGGTGCCCGTCGACCGGTTGAGGAGCTACGACGTGCGGGCTGCCGTCGACCTGCTCGCCGACGAGGGGTCCGTGCTCGAGTTGCGATCCGAGTTCGGGGTCGGGATGATCACGGCCCTGGCCCGGATCGAAGGCCGAGCCGTCGGGATCATCGCGAACAACCCCTCACATCTGGCCGGAGCGATCGACAGCGACGGAGCGGACAAGGCGGCGCGGTTCCTCCAACTCTGCGACGCCCACGGTCTGCCCATCGTCACGCTCGTGGACACCCCGGGGATGATGGTCGGCCCCGACGTCGAGGAGACGGCGCTCGTTCGTCACTGCGCCCGGCTCTTCGTCGCGGGAGCGAACATCTCGGTGCCGATGGTGTCGGTCGTGCTCCGCAAGTCCTACGGCCTCGGGGCCCAGGCGATGATGGGTGGCAGCACGCGGGCGCCGCTCGCCTGCGTGTCGTGGCCGAGCGGCGAGTTCGGCGGGATGGGCCTCGAGGGAGCGGTCCGCTTGGGGTATCGCAAGGAGCTGGACGCGTGTGAGTCGGACGAGGAGCGTGATGCCCTCTTCCGCGAGCTGGTCGATCGCCTCTACGAGGTCGGCAAGGCGGTTCGATTCGCGGAGGTGTTCGAGATCGACGACGTGATCGATCCGGCGGACACCCGTCGATGGATCACGTCGCTGCTCGACGCAGCGCCGGAGCGTCCGGTCGGGTCGGTGGTGCGATCCAACGTCGACACGTGGTGAGTTGCGAGGGGCGGCACCGCCGTGAGCCGCTCTCAGTCGCCGAGGATCCCGTCGAACACGAAGTTGGAGTGCTTGACCGTCCCCATCGTCGCGCTCGATGCGAGCGAGTACCGGTGCCCCGGGTAGAGCACGACGTCGTCGGGGACCGTCGACAGCCGACGGAGGCTGTGCTGCATGGCGGTGGGGTCGCTCCCCGGTAGGTCGGTCCGACCACAGCCGTCGAGGAACAGGGTGTCGCCGGCGACGAGCTTCCCGCGGACGAGGAAGCACTGACTCCCGGGTGTGTGGCCGGGCGTGTGGACCAGTTCGATGTCGATCCCACCGACGGTGACCACATCGCCGGAGTCGTGGGCGGTCAGTTCCGACTCGGCGACACCCGTGGTCCGGCTGATCCACGGGACTTCCTCACGGTGGACGTGGACCGGGCAGGGTGCGACGTCGAGGAGCGCCGAGATGCCGGCGATGTCGTGACCGAAGATCGAACCTCCGACGTGGTCGGCGTGGTAGTGGGTCACGAGCACACCGGTGACCTCCAGACCATCACCACGCACGACGTCGACGAGTGCGGCCGGGTCATGGGCTGGATCGACGAGGACGCACTCGCCGGTCGACCGGTCGCCGATCGCGTAGACGAAGTTCACCATCTGGGTGGCGAATTGGTCCGAGGAGGCGAAATCGCGGCCGGACAGGAGTTGACGGAAGTAGAGGTCGTTGGGCTCGCCCATGGTTCGAGCGTACGCTCGTCGGCCATGGACCGTCCGATCGACCGCCCCGGGTCCGCGGGAGCGCCGGATCGACTGACCCGACTCGATGTCGGTCAACCGATCGTGTACGACGGCGACCGAGTGGCGTACGTCGACGAGGAGCTCGCTGCGTCGTTCCGATCGGGTGATCGGATCGTCGTCGACTCCTCGTCCGGTCGGATCCTGCACGTTCCGGCGTCCGTGCGTCACCTCGTCGGTTCGTCGGTCACGGCGGCGGTCGAGGCGTTCTCGGAACTCGCTCGGTGCTCGGACGAGCAGATCACGGCGTTCTTCGAGGAGTTCGCCGACCGCCTCGCGGACGACGACTCGTTCCGGGCGATCGCCGACGCCAACGCTGCCGACCTCGACGCAGCCCGCGAACGTGGCCGGTCCACGACCCGACTCGTGCTGTCCGACCGGATGCGTACCGACATGATCGCCGGACTCCGTGGGTGGGCGGCGTTCGACCCGTCGCGCGATGCCGTCATCGGGCAGGTCGTGCACGACGGGTGGACCGTGGAGGCCCGCCGAGCGCCGCTCGGGGTCGTCGCATTCGTCTTCGAAGGACGCCCGAACGTGTTCGCCGATGCGGCAGGCGTCGTCCGGACGGGCAACACGGTGGTGTTCCGGATCGGGTCGGACGCTCTCGCGACGGCGTCGGCGATCTCCGAGCACGCGCTGTTGCCGGCGTTGCGGTCGGCCGGCCTGCCCGACGGGGCGGTCGGCCTGGTCCCCTCGGCGCTCCATGCAGCGGGCTGGGCGCTGTTCTCGGACCCTCGCGTGGGGTTGGCGGTCGCCCGGGGCTCGGGTGCGGCCGTCGCCCAGTTGGGCGCTGTCGCTCGCCAAGCCGGGGTCCCGGTGAGTCTGCACGGGACGGGAGGGGCGTGGCTCGTCGCGGCGGATGACGCCGATCCGGACCGGTTCGTCCGATCGGTCGAGTCGTCGCTCGACCGGAAGGTGTGCAACACGCTGAACGTGTGCTGCATCGTCCGGTCCAGGGCGAGCGACCTGGTTCCCGCGTTCGTCGCAGCGGTCGAGCGTGCAGGGGGTTCGAACGGGGCGAGGATCCACGCGACTCCCGAGGCGTGGTCGTGCCTTCCCGAGGGTGTGGCGGCCCGGGAGGTGGAGGTCGTCCGGGACGGGAGTCCTACGCTCGAATCGTTCGTCACGTCGACGGCGATCGACTCGCTCGGGCGGGAGTGGGAATGGGAGTCGACGCCCGAGGTGTCGCTGCACGTCGTGGACGACGTCGACGACGCCGTCGAACTGTTCAACCGATGGAGCCCGCGGTTCGTGGCGTCGATCATCTCCTCGTCGTCGAACGTGCTCGACTCGTTCTACGACCGGATCGACGCCCCGTTCGTGGGTGACGGGTTCACCCGGTGGGTCGACGGTCAATACGCTCTCGACACCCCCGAACTCGGCCTGTCGAACTGGGAGTTCGGACGACTCCTCGGGCGTGGGGGGATCCTCTCGGGTGACTCGGTCCACTCCGTCCGTCACCGGGCCCGGATCACCGATTCCTCGATCCGGCGCTGACCCGTCGACCACCGAGCGGTCCGACGGACGATCACGCTCGTTCGACGGCGTGCTTCAGAGGTACACGCCGTTGATGTCGATGATGGCGTGGAGCGGCTGCTGGGCGAAGATGCAGATCTGACCGGAGCTGCTCAGCTTCACCATCGTCCCGTTGGCGGCGACGCCCTGCGCAGGTGTCAGGTTGAGCGTCGAACTCAGTGGTCGTGGACCACACGGGTACACCTGCAGGAAGGTCGCTGCCGGAGCGTCGACACCGGTGACGTTGATGGACACCGCCTTGGCCTCTCTCGGCACGCCTCGCTGACCGCGCACGTCGAGGACGACGACCTGACCGGCCCCGAGGCGTCGACCGCTCGTGAACGGGTTGATCACTCCGCCGAACTCACGGGTGTCGAGGAGTCGAAGTGGACTCAACGGTACGAACGTGCCGTTTCCACCGGAGGTGAAGTACCCGGTGATGTCCAGCACGACGTCGGTGGTCTGGTGAGAGGTGAGACAGATGCGACCACTGGCGTCCAGAGGGACGATCGCCGAGTTGGGTCGGACCTCGCCTGCGAGGTAGTTGAGGGTCGAGCTGCCGCTCGGTCGACAGTCCGATGCGAGTACCCAGCCGCCGAGATTCGGACCGACGACCGTGACGTTGAGCGCGACCGCCGAGGCGTTCGACGGGATTCCGGGTACGGCTCCGACCACCGGAACGGGACGCGCTCCCTCGGCCCGCGTGATCGGCGAGCGGATGGTGCGCGTGTCGAGGATTCGTCGCGGTTCGATCGGCGTGAACCGTTCGGTGGCGCTCGTGCTGGCGGAGCCGGCGGAGCGGAAATAACCGTTGACGTCGATCAGCAGGTCGGTTGCAGTGCTGCTGAAGACGCAGAGGTCACCCCGGTCGAGGGGCACGATCGACTGGTTGGCGACGGCGCGTCCAGGAATCGAGTTGAGGGTGCTCGCCACGGGAGGTGAGGGTGTGCAGTCGTAGGCGGTGATGTATCCACTCCGGTCGGGGTTCACCGCGGTGAAGTTGGCGCTGACGGCGGTGATGCCGCTGTCACCGACCTTGATCCTCGTCACTCGTTGCGCTGCGAGCCGTCGGACGGCACCTGGTTGGCGGGTGTCGACGAGGCGGAACGGGGCGACGGGTTCGAATGCTCCCGGGTCCGCCGTCGGCTGGGTGGTCGGGGTCCTGATCGCGAGCGGTCCGTCGGCGTCGATCGTGAAGGACCAACTGATCGAGCCGACGTTCGTGTTGACCGTTGCCGTGTAGGTGCCGTCGGCGAGGACGGTACGCGGCACGACGACGACGGCGTTGTCGGCATTGAGGATCGCCGAAGCGGTCGCGTTCGCGCCGGTGTTGTTCTGGTGCAGCGAGCACACCTGGACCGGACCGTTGGGCCCGACGAGTGACGACGAGGCCGAACCGACGTCGGACGGCATCATCGCGATGAGGGGGAGTCCGGCGGTGCCGCTCCAGCCACACAGCGCGACGGGGTCGGGGTATTCGGTGATGAACGAGTTCAGTGGAATGGTCGCGCCGTTGCCCGGGAAGACGATCGGTGTCGAGGGGCGCGATCGCGACGAGTCGATCCCACGGATCACGTCGAGCGTTCCTCCGGAGCGCCACCCGGTGGGGGTGTCCTGGAGGGCGCACTTGCCGAAACCGGTACTCGTCAGGTTGTGGCGGAGGATGCCGATCGCATGGAACGGTCCGGTCATCCACAGGTCGATGTGGTCGCGTGCCGTGGCGGAGTACGAACTCGAGACCGCCACGTTGCCACTGTTGCCAGCGATGTCGCCGCCTTCGGTGTACCCCTGCTTGCCCGGGACCTCGTCGTGGGCGATTCCGTTGTAGAGCATGTAGCACGAGTGAGCGGCCGCCTGCGACGACCAGGTCGAGTTCGATGACACCGGGGCCAGCCCGGACATCTGGCGGTAGGTGTTGACGATGCCCAGCCAGTCCGAGTCCGAGACGGCGTGCGCAGTCGATGCGGGAGCGATTCCGATGAACGAAGCTGCCGCGACGAGCGCCGACACGGTCACTGCGAGGCGGGGGCCACGGCGGGGGGGACGCACGGATGGCATGTCGAAGTGATCGGTGTGGGGGGAGTGCATCATGAGGTGGTCGTTCGGTCTTGTCGGAGTCTTGCCGATTCGAGGCCCGTTCGCCCGGTCGGAGTCGCCGCCTCCTCACGGGGAGTGGCCGTCGCCATGTGTAGCACCGAATCCGATCGATCGGTCATCTGCGGAGCAGGAATCGCATGACCGACGTCCAGAAGCGACTCTCGGTGCCGCGGTTCCGTTCGGCGGCGTCACTTCTGGCCGCAGCCACGCGGCCGGCATTGACACCGAGCCATCGGAGCGGCTCGGGTTCCCAGCGCCGGGAACGGTGTCCGACCCACGGCAGTCGGACGAGGTCGTCGTCGTGCTGGTCGAGCACGAGGAGCGCCAGCGTCCGTCCGGCGAGGTGGGCGGTGGCGACGCCGTCACCGACGTAGCCGCCGGCCGTGCCCGTGCCGGTACGCCGGTCGAACCGGACCGAACAGGTCCAGTCCCGCGGCGTCGCCAGC
The DNA here is from genome assembly GCA_049458915.1 of Ilumatobacteraceae bacterium. Classification (GTDB taxonomy): domain Bacteria; phylum Actinomycetota; class Acidimicrobiia; order Acidimicrobiales; family Ilumatobacteraceae; genus Ilumatobacter. The sequence continues at coordinate 44,817 of JBMUCX010000002.1, read as the reverse complement.
ACCCCGCCCCAGTGGTTGGTGATCGAAGCGTCGGCGAGTGCGGGGAAGAGGTCGTGGAGCGAGTGGACGAGCAGTTCGCGAACCCGTTCGTCCGTGTCGAACTCCGGCTCGATCCGTGAACCGAAGTGGTAGGGCGCACCACGTCCGCCGAACGCGAGACGACGATCGGCCGTCCGCTGACCGTAGATCACGAGGTGTCGGGCGTCGGCGAACGTCGGACGGCCGTCGAGGCCGATCTCGTTCCACACCTCGTCGGGAAGTGGTTCGGTGGCGATCATCATCGAGTAGATCGGGAGGACGGAGCGACGTCGACCCGGGAGACGAGGCGTGTACCCCTCGGTGGCGGTGAGCACCGTGGTCGCCCTCACCGTTCCCCGGTCGGTGGTGACGCAGCCCGGTTCGATGCGTCGGGCCCGGGTGTGCTCGAGCACCCGTACCCCTCGTCCGATCGCCCGTCGAGCGATCAGGTGCGTGAGCCGCAGCGGATGCACGGTCGCGCAGTGCGGCGACACCAGTGCACCGAGTGTGCCGCTCGCTCGGCACCACGCCGATGCCTCATCGGGTTCGAGCCAGCGATAGTCGTGGTCGTCGAAGCCGAGGCGCTGGTAGCTCTCGACGTCCTCGAGCAGGCGGGTTCGTTGCGGTGCGGTTCGGGCGAGGTCGATCGTGCCGCCGCGGTGGAAGATCGCAGGACCGTCGTCGGCTCCAGCCGTCACGAAGTCCTCGATCGTGTCGAGGTTCTCGTGCATCGCCCGCTGCATCCGGATGGCTGCCGCCCATCCGTGGTGCCGAGCGATCCGGTCATGGCTCATGGGCAGCATCGCCGAACACCAGCCGCCGTTGCGGCCGCTCGCTCCGAAGCCGATGGTGTCCGCTTCGACCACGACGATGCGCATCGACGGTTCGGCCGACGCGAGATACCAGGCCGTCCAGAGCCCGGTGAGCCCGGCGCCGACGATGGCCACGTCGGCGTCGAGCGATCCGTCGAGCGGTTCGCCCGAAGCGACCTCCGCGGCCGGCATCGTGTCGGACCAGAGTGACCGAGCAGCGGGGGGCATGGCTCTACGCTACGCGAAACGATGACCGAGGATTCGATGGACGATCGTCGCGGAGCAGGGTGGTTCGACGCCGGCACCGACGGATCGCGACGCTTCTACGACGGGCGCGGCTGGGTGACACTCGAGCCGCCGTCCGAGAGGTCGGCGACCACGGCCGGCCCGCCGTTCGTCGTCGTCCCGGCGACACTCGTGGTGCTCGGGGTGTCGTTGGCGGTGGCGCGCATCGTGGCCGAACACCTCGTGGAGCGCGGCGCGTCAGGCGTCGTACCGGTCGTGGTGCCGGTCGTGGTCACCTACGCACCGGTGGTGGCGTGGCTCGCGATGGTCCGGAAGTCGGGAGATGACACCGGCATCGGTTGGAGTGCACGACGCATCGACCTGCTGTGGGGTCCCGTGGCCTGGCTCGGCATCGTGACGGTCCAGGTGTTCGTCATTGCGATCCTGATCGTCCTGGGGATTCCGATCGCCGGCAACGCCGAATCCGTGACGGGCCGTGGTACGGGTCCGGTGGCGGCAGTGACGATCACGGTCGTTGCGATCACGATCGTGCCTCTGGTCGAGGAACTCGTGTTCCGTGGGGTCCTGCTCGCCGGTCTCTCGACTCGCGTCGGGACCACGGCAGCGGTCGTCCTCCAGGCCGTGGCCTTCGGTGCCGCGCACCTCGATCCGACTCGCGGATGGGCGACGACCGGTACTGCGATCGTCCTGACCGGGGTCGGGCTCGGGTTGGGGATCGCAGCGGTGGCGACGCGGCGGCTCGCTGCTCCGATCCTCGCTCATGCGATCTTCAACGGTGTCGCCTTGGCGGTCGTGTGGTCCGGCGTCGGCGAACGGGTGGAACTCGACATCCTCGGCGGATGACCGCCTGATTCAGGCGGGTCCGAGTGATTGGTTGTCGATGAGACGGACGGCGCCGAGCCACACTGCCGCGAGGAACACCGCCGGCCGGTCGATCGTGACCAATGGCTCGAGCGTCCGACGGTCGACGAGGTCGAGATACTCGATTCGCGCACGCGGCTCGGTCTCGACGACGGACCTCGCCACGCCGATCAGGGTCGCGACGTCGGCCTCACCGTCGGCGTGGGATCGGGCGGCGGCGTCGAGGGCGGTCCTGATCACGGTCGCAGCGGCACGATCGTCGGGGCCGAGGAGCGCGTTTCGACTCGACATGGCGAGTCCATCGGGCTCCCGGACGGTGGGTACACCGATCAGGTGGACTCCGAGGTCGAGATCGGTGACCAACCGGCGGAGCACGGCGAGCTGCTGGAAGTCCTTTTCTCCGAAGACCGCGATGTCGGGCGCCGTCGCCGCGAGCAGTTTGGTCACGACCGTCGCCACGCCTCGGAAGTGTCCCGGTCGATGTGCGCCTTCGAAGCGGTCGGCGAGGGATCCGGGTTCGACGTGCGTCTCGAAACCGGGTGGATACATGGCTGCCGCGGTCGGGGCGTACACCGCGTGGACGCCGGCGGTCTCGCAGCGGTTCAGGTCGGTCTCGATGGGTCGGGGGTAGGCGGCGAGGTCGGCTGAACGATCGAACTGGAGTGGATTCACGAAAATCGTGACGATCACCCGGTCAGCGGCTCGGAAAGCGTGCTCGACGAGCGCCAGATGGCCGGAGTGCAGCGCCCCCATCGTCGGAACGACCGCCACGGTCCGACCGCTCGAACGCTGCTGCCACGACCACGTTCGCATTCGATCCGGGTCGTCGAAGACCTGCACGGGCGGCACCCTACCGGTGGGCCGGTCACCGGCCGGAACGCGCCGTGCGGCGGAATGCGGACGGGCAGAGGTCGCGATACGCAGGTGCCGTTCCGATCGTCACGGCGTTGAGGATCGCATCGAGGCACGCCCGCTCGAACACGACTGCAGCTGCGGCACTCAGTCGGTCGAGATCCGCCACGACGAGATCGGCACGGTCGACGGTGGCCACTGGCGACGCGGGCGCCGTCGACACCGCGAACACCGTGTCACCGTCGGTGAGTCCGTGCGCGGGCCGGATCGCCCTCGCGAGCCCGTCGTGGGCCGCCATGGCGAGTCTCGACGTCCGAGCGCGGTCCAGTCGAGCATCGGTGGCGACGACGCCGATGGTCGTGTTGAGCGGCAGCCGACCCCGTGTGCCGACGAGTTCGGCGACCCGGCTCCGCTCGGTCCGTTGGGGCCGTACGAGGTGGGCGGCCGGAGTCCAGGGCAGGCCGGTCGCCGGATCGATCGGGGAGCCGGCGGAGTTCACCACGGCGAGTGCTCCGACGGTGACGACCGAGTGCTCCATCTCCACCCGGACCGAGGCCGTGCCGACGCCGCCCTGCAGCCCACCGGCCACGGCGCCGGCCCCTGCGCCGACGGCACCACGCCCCGGACTCGGCGACCGCCCGGTGGCACGGCGGATCGCACGATGTCCGAAGTCGGCTCCGGGTCGGTGGTCGAAGCGTCCACCCCGCCCCAGATCGAAGATCACCGCCGTCGGGACGACGGGAACGACCTGGTGCGGTTCGGGACCGACGCGCACGCCGAGGCGGCGTCGCTCCAGTTCGGCCATCACACCGTCGGCGGCGGCCAACCCGTACGCGCTCCCGCCGGTGAGACAGATCGCATGGATCCGATCGACGAGGTTCTCGGGTGCCAGCGCGTCGGTTTCCCTGGTGCCCGGACCACCGCCGCGGACGTCGACCGCCGCTGTCGCCCCGTTCGGGCAGAGCACGACGGTCGTACCGGTCTGCCACCCGGATCCGATCCGATGGTGATGGCCGAAGCGGACCCCCGGCACGTCGGTCAGCGAACCGTGCCCGAACGGATCGTCGAGTTCGGTCGGGTCCGTCGATCCCACGGGCTCGACCGTACCGCGCTCGTGCCGATGCTGGTGCAGATCCTCGAACGCCTGCCGGGTAGCGTGCGGCCGTGCTCGGTCGCCGTCCCGTCCCCGACACCCCGTGGACCCGATTCGCCGGTGGGGGCAAGCGGAACGTCGGCGAGGTCGTGCGACGACTCCACGAGACCGCTGTCGCCTGGGCCGCCATCGGGCCCGACTCCCGCCGAGCGAAACGGTTCGGAGCGTTCGGAGCGGGCAGCGTCATCTGCTTCCCCTCGACGACCATCATGAACGAGCGGTACATCCACATCGGTGCCGGGACGATGATCGGCGAGCACGTCGCGCTGTCGGCGGGGATGATCCCGGGTCAGGTGTGTCTCACCGATCCCGTCGTGTCGATCGGTGATCGGTGCTTGATCGGCAGGGGGAGTGGCATCGTCGGGCACCTCTCGATCGAGATCGGCGACGACGTGTGGACCGGCCATCACGTGTACATCACCGACCAGAACCACGGGTACGACGACCCCGATCGCCCGATCTCGGAGCAGGTGCAACCGGAGCGACCGGTTCGGATCGGCTCGGGGTCCTGGATCGGGCACGGCTCGGTGGTGCTGCCGGGCGCGAACATCGGACGCCACGTCGTGATCGGGGCGAACAGCGTCGTCACGGGGTCGATCCCCGACCACTGTGTCGCCGTGGGGGCGCCGGCTCGCGTCGTGCGACGACTCGATGGCGGAGCGTCCGAGCGGTCCCTCAGCGAGTGAGATCGCGGGGCGGCGCGCACGACGTCATGTCGTTGTCGCCGGCGAACGTCTCGAGCCGCTCGCTGACCGGGATGCCGTCGACGCCCGGCTCGTAGAACGCGAGGTTCTCCCTGGTCGAGCGGAGCTCGCGGGCGTAGAGACGCCGGGCTTCGAGGTACGACCGGTACTCGGTTTCCCACTTCGGCACGATGGCCCGACCCTTGGGGTCGATCGGCTCGACCGCGACCACGTCACCGATCATCGACTCGAGGATGTCGGTCGCCTGGTCGACGATGTCCGCCCGCTCGGCGATCAGGTCACCGACGGCGTCGCCGTCGCCCACGATCGATCGGTAGTCGGCGAGCTCCAGACGCCGGGTATCGGCCTCGACACAGATCGCTTCGGCTCGCTCCGCCCACTCGCGGTCGTCGATCCGGTTGACGGCCTCTTTGGAGGCGAAGAACAGCGCCCATCCCCAGAAGGTCACGAATGCCGTCGCCCCGATCAGCGCGACGATCCGGACGGCGAGGCGCCGCCACATCGGGGTGGGTGCCGGGCGCTCCGATGACATCCCCGTCACGCTAGGGGCACCGCTCGCCTTCTACTCGGCAGTGGGTCCCTCGGTGGGTCACTCGACGTAGGGATCGGTTTCGATGCCCCAGGGGAAGGGACCGTTGACGACGATCGTGACCTCGCACGGCCCGTCGGGGAGCTCCACGCCGTCGAGTCGGATGGCCCAGGCCGCATCGCGACCGGCGGCGAGGTCGTCGACCTCGGCGTACCTCGTGACACCGGCCCGGTCGTCATCGTCGATCGTCGCGAACATGGTGTAACTCCGCGTGTCGTCGTCCAGGTTCGTGATCGTCCCGGTGACGTTCGCCGTTGTGTCGTCGACCACGCACGTCACGTCGTCGACGAGGCGCGGGCCGGGTTCGACGAAGGCGATGACCTCGCGGAACAGCCCGACCGTCAGGACCCATCCGACCACGGAGACGGCCAGCGCAGTAGCGCCGAGCACCGTGCCAGCGGTCGCTGTACCGTGCGGTCGACCACTCCGGCGCGCCGAGCGGCGGCTTCGGGCGCCGGAGACGACGGCCACGACGCCCAGGATCGTCCCGAGGAGGACGGCCAGTGGGATCCACGCGATCGCGACACCGATGATCCCGCAGACGAGCGCTGCGGTCGCGTGCTGATCCGACGCCCGCCCGGGATCGGTGCCGAGGGGGTCGACGAGGCGACGACCGTCGGTCGAGACGTCGGCGGTCCACGCACCTCCGTTGAACCAGCGGTGGTCGTATCGGCCGAGAGGATCGGGGAACCACCCCGCCGGGGGCTGCCCGTCCGTCATGGGCGCCAACGGTACCGCGGGTACGGTGTCGGTATGACTGCCGAGTTGCTGATGTTCATCGACGGTGAGTGGGTCGGCGCACGCGATGGTGGGACGTTCGAGACGCTCGACCCGTCGACCGGGGCCGTGCTGGCGTCGGTTCCGAGGGCTCGTGAGGCCGACGTCGACCGAGCCGTTGCGGCGGCACGACGCACGTTCGACGACGGGACGTGGGGGAGTGCCGTCGCCGAGCGGGAGCGGGCTCGCATCCTCCACCGCATGAGTGATCTCGTCCGGGAGCGCCGGGACGAGCTCGTCGAGATTGAGGTCCTCGACTGCGGTAAGCCGCTCGCTGACGCGCGCGGCGACATCGACGAGGTCGCCTTCATGTTCGAGTACTACGCCGGTTGGGCGACGAAGATCTCGGGTGACATCCCACCGGTCGGCCCCGGGGCGTTGAGTCTGGTGGTCAAGGAACCCGTCGGGGTCTGCGGTCTCATCGTGCCGTGGAACTACCCGATGTTGATGGCAGCGCAGAAGGTCGCCCCGGCGCTCGCGACGGGGTGCACCGTGGTCCTCAAGCCCGCCGAACAGACGCCTCTCACTGCGCTGCGGATGGCCGAGATCGCCGCCGAGGCCGGTGTGCCGGCCGGTGTCTTCAACGTCGTGACCGGGTTCGGTCCCGAAGCCGGCGCCCCGTTGCTCACGCACCGCGACGTCGACAAGATCAGCTTCACCGGGTCGAAGGCGGTGGGCACGATGATCCAGCGCACCTGCGCCGATCAGCTCAAGCGCGTGACCCTCGAACTGGGTGGTAAGAGCCCGAACATCGTCTTCCCGGACGCCGACCTCGAGCGTGCGATCCCCGGAACGGCGCTCGGGATCTTCGGCAACCAGGGCGAGGTCTGCTCGGCGGGGAGTCGTGTCTTCGTCCATCGTTCGATCCACGACGACGTGCTCGACGGTCTCACCGAGTTCGCCCGGTCGATGCGCCTCGGTTCGGGCCTCGATCCGGCGACCACGATGGGGCCACTCGTGTCCGCCGTCCAGCGCGATCGCGTCCAGGGGTACATCGACGCCGGTCCGGCCGACGGTGCGCGACTCGTGTTCGCCGGGAGTCGACCGTCCGACCCGACGTTGGCGGGTGGGTATTTCGTGCCTCCGACGATCTTCGAGGCGACCAACGACATCAGGATCGCTCGTGAGGAGATCTTCGGTCCGGTCGTCTGCGTGATCCCGTTCGACGACACGGACGAGGTGATCCGTCTCGCGAACGACACCGAGTACGGACTCGCCGCAGCCGTGTGGACGACGAACGTCACCACGGCGCTCACCACGGCACGTGCGCTTCGAGCCGGTGTCGTCTGGATCAACGACAGTCAACCGGCGCCGAGTGAAGCGATCTGGGGCGGTTACAAGCAGAGCGGACTCGGGCGCGAACTCGGGCCCTATGGCCTCGAGGGGTATCTCGAGACCAAGCAGATCTACGTCAATCTGGGTTGACCGGAGCCGCGCTCGTCCAGAGGTTCGGTCGTCGGCCGTCGGTAGATTCGTCGCGGTGGTGGTCTCTGCCCGGCGGTACCGACAGATCTCGATCGTCGCACTGGCTTCCCTGGCGACGATCATCGTCACCGGAGCGGCCGTCCGGTTGACCGGTAGCGGACTCGGTTGCGATGACTGGCCCAACTGTTCGAGCGAGCGCCTGATCGACGTCTCGTCCGAGCATGCAGCGATCGAACAGGTCAATCGGCTGTTCACCGGTGTGGTGGCGGCAGCGGTGATCGCCGCCGTGCTGGGTGCTCATCGACGTCCTCCTCACCGACGTGATCTCGTCGTCCTCGCGTGGTTGCTCGTCGCTGGTGTGGTCGGCAACGCCGTGCTCGGTGGCATCTCGGTGCTCGTCGACCTCCATCCGCTGGCGGTGCAAGGCCACCTGCTGCTGTCGATGATGCTGATCGTGGCCGGCACGGTGCTCGTCCGGCGGTCGGGTGAACCCGACGGGGTCCGACGGGCCCCGGTCGTGTCCCGGACGACGGTGCGCCTGGTCGGTCTGCACTTCCTGCTGACGTGTGTCGCTGTGTTCACCGGCACGCTCGTCACCGGGTCCGGACCGCACGCCGGCGACGAGAACGCCGCCCGGTTCGACTTCGACATCGCGACCGTCGCCCGCCTCCACGGCGTGTCGGTGCTGACGACCATTGCCGTCACCCTGCTGATCGTCTGGCGGATCAGGTCGACCCGCCGCGAGTGGGAGGCGCTCTCGGGTTCGGTCTCGTCCTGGATGTTCGTCGGGGTGCTCCAAGCGGTGATCGGCTACGTCCAATACCTGAACGACGTCCCGGCGCTGCTCGTCGGCATCCACGTGGCAGGTGCGACGGCCGTGATGATCGTCTCGACCGTGCTCCTGCTCGACACGACGCGACCCGTCGATCGCTCCGATGGCTCGCCGGAGCAGGAGGGCGAGGCGGGCCTCCACCACGTCGGCGAGGCGGAGGACGCCCCCGTGGTTGCCGTTCCGGTGGACGAACGGGGCTAGTGTCGGCCAGCAATGTCCGACACGATCTGCGTACCACGGCCAGGACGTCGACGAGCGAGGCGACTCGGCCTCGGCCTCGCCGCAGCGGCCGCCCTCCTCGTTTCGACGGGCCCGTCAGCACACGCCCAGGACGACACCGGCGACACGGCGACGACCGAGATCAAGGGAACGCTCAAGACCGCCGACGATGCGGGCGAGGAGGTCCTGCTCGAGGGCGTCGAACTCCGGGTCACGGATGCGACCGGGAGTGAGATCGGCTCCGGCGTGACAGGAGCCGATGGCACCTGGTCGCTCGTCGTGCCGGGTGAGGGCGTCTACCAGGTCGAGTTGCTCGTCGACACGCTGCCCGAGGGCGTCGCGCTCCGTGACGGTGCTCGGAATCCGGTCGACGTGGACCTCAACGAGGGCGACAGCCGGAACACGCTGTTCCCGATGGCCGGCTCGGCTCGGGCGTCGGACGCCACGAACAGCAACTCGATCCGGGCCCTGCAGTTGATGGTCGACGGAGCGAAACTCGGCCTCATCATCGCCATGTGCGCGATCGGCCTGTCGCTGATCTACGGAACGACCGGGCTGACCAACTTCGCACACGGTGAGATGGTCACGTTCGGAGCGATGATCGGATACCTCTTCCACATGACCGGCGTCTTCGGTTGGACGACATCGCTCGTGGTGGCGGCGCTCTTCGCGACCCTGTTCGGAGGATTCGGAGGGTTCGTCTTCAACGAAGGGGTCTGGCGTCCGTTGCGGAATCGCGGCGCCAGCCTGATCTCGGCGCTGGTCGTGTCGATCGGCTTCTCCATCTTCCTCCGTTACGTGATGCTGTACGTCTTCGGCGGCCGTGACGGCTTCTATCGCGACTACCGGATCCAGGAACGGATCGATTTCGGATGGTTCGATCTGGCGCCGAAGGATCTCTGGATCATGGGGATCTCCGTCCTCGTGCTCGTCGGAGTGGCATCGGCACTGCAGTTCACGCGGATCGGTAAGGCGATGCGAGCGGTCGCCGACAACCGTGATCTGGCCGAGTCGTCGGGCATCGACGTCGAGCGGGTGATCCGGTGGGTGTGGGTGTCCGGCAGCGCCCTGGCGGCGCTCGGCGGCGTGTTGTTCGCCACGACCGAGGCGGTGGGCTGGGAGATGGGGTTCAGGATCCTGTTGCTGATGTTCGCCGGCGTGACGCTCGGTGGTCTCGGAACGGCGTACGGGGCCCTGTTCGGCGGACTCGTCGTCGGTGTCTTCATCCAGACCTCGACACTGGTCATCCCGAGTGATCTGAAGAACGTCGGAGCGCTGCTGATGCTCGTGGTGGTGCTCCTCGTCCGACCGCAAGGTCTGCTCGGGCGCAAGGAAAGGATCGGCTGATGGACTGGGGTGCGATCATCGAGAACCTGCTCCGCGGCGTCATCGGGGAGAGTTTCATCTACTTCGGTCTCGCTGCGATCGGGTTGAACATCCACTTCGGGTACTCCGGGCTGCTCAACTTCGGTCAGGCGGTGTTCATGGCCGCCGGTGCCTATGGCCTCGCGATCGCCGTGACGTCGCTCGGCTGGAGTTTCTGGATCGGCCTGCCGCTGGGGTTGATCGTGTGCCCGCTGTTGCTCGCCGTGCTGATGGGTATCCCGACGCTGCGGTTGCGGTCCGACTACCTCGCCATCGTCACGATCGCCGTGGCGGAGATGTTCCGGATCGTGTTCCGGTCACCGACCCCGAGCATCAAGAAGTACACCAATGCGTCCGACGGCCTCAACGGGTTCACCCGGACGTTCTACGACCTCAGCCCGTTCGACAACTCGACCCGGTACTTCGGCCTCTGGCTCGGGAACCAGATGTGGGTCGTGGTGGTCGGCTGGATCGTGCTGTCGCTCGCCGTGCTCGTCGTGTGGCTCCTGATCCGCAGCCCGTGGGGCCGGGTGCTCAAGGCGATCCGGGAGGACGAGGATGCTGCGCGAAGCCTCGGCAAGAACGCGTACTGGTACAAGATGCAGGCGCTGGCGCTCGGTGGCGTGTTCGGGGCCGCCGGCGGCATGCTCCGGGCGATCGGTACGGGTTCGGCCCAGCCGCAGAACTTCATCACCGACGTGACCTTCTTCGCCTGGGTGGCGCTGATCCTCGGTGGAGCCGGCAAGGTGCTCGGTCCGGTGGTCGGTGCGGCGATGCTCTGGGGCACGCTGAACTTCACCGACGTCTTCCTGCGACAGTTGGTCGAGAACGGGCACATCTCCGAGTCGATCATGGACGGGACACAGGTCGGTCAGGTCCGATTCATGCTGATCGGCCTCGGTCTCGTGCTGCTGGCGGCGTTCCGCCCCCAGGGTGTGTTCGGGAGCAAAGAGGAGATGGCGCTCGATGACCGTTGATGCTCGTGCCCGGACCACCCCGCATGGTCCCGTCGATCCCGTCGCCTGTCGGGCGGCACTCGCCGACGTGGCCTGGGAGCCCGGCGTGGCCAAGCCCGACCCGATCCTGGTCGTCGACGGCGTCCGGCGATCGTTCGGCGGACTCACCGCCGTCGACGTCGACCACGTCGAGATCCAGCGTGGCGTGATCACGGCGCTGATCGGCCCCAATGGGGCGGGCAAGACCACGTTCTTCAACCTGCTGACCAACTTCGACGATCCGGACACCGGCTCGCGTGTGTTCGACGGGCACGACATCGGTGAGGTGCCCGCCCACCGGATCGCCAACTACGGCATGGTGCGAACCTTTCAGTTGACCAAGGCACTGTCGAAACTGAGCTGCATCGACAACATGAAGCTCGGTGCGACCGGTCAGCGTGGTGAGTCCATCTGGCGGGCACTCCTGCCGTTCCTCTGGAGGGCACAGGAGGCCGAGATCGAAGCCCGCGCCGATGCCCTGCTCGAGCGGTTCAAGATGGATCACATGCGGGACCAGTTCGCCGGAACCCTGTCCGGAGGTCAGCGCAAGCTGCTCGAGATGGCGAGGGCGCTGATGGTCGAACCGAAGATGGTGATGCTCGACGAGCCGATGGCCGGTGTGAATCCGGCGCTCACCCAGTCGCTGCTCGGCCACATCACCGGCCTCCGGGACCAGGGGATGACGGTGCTGTTCGTCGAGCACGACATGGACATGGTGCAGGAGATCTCGGACTGGGTGATCGTCATGGCCGAGGGTCGGATCATCGCCGAGGGCCCGCCGGCGTCGATCGGGCAGAACCAGGCGGTGGTGGACGCCTACCTCGGTTCGTCGCACGACTCGGCGCTGAAGCTGGAGGACGACTGATGACCGAATCGACCGAACCGCTGCTCATCGCCGACGACCTGACCGCCGGCTACCTGCCGGGCGTCGACATCTTGAACGGATGCTCGCTCACCCTCCATCCGGGCGAGTTGGTCGGCATCATCGGTCCGAACGGTGCCGGGAAGTCGACCCTCATCAAGGCGATGTTCGGCCTGGTCAACATCCGCGGGGGGCAGGTTCGCCTGCGTGGTGAAGACATCACCAACATGAAGGCGCACTCGCTGGTGAGCCGCGGTGTCGGCTACGTCCCGCAGAACAACAACGTGTTCCCGGCCCTCACGATCGAGGAGAACCTCGAGATGGGGTGCTTCCTCGACCCCAAGAGCTTCCCGGAGCGGTTCGAGCGGGTCGGGGAGATGTTCCCCCGTCTCGTCGAGCGTCGTGACCAACGTGCCGGCTCGCTGTCGGGCGGAGAGCGACAGATGCTGGCGATGGGTCGTGCTCTCATGATGGACCCGTCGGTGTTGCTGCTCGACGAACCATCGGCGGGTCTGTCGCCCGCTCTGCAGGACGAGGTGTTCATCCGCTGCTACAAGATCAACAAGGCGGGTATCTCGATCGTGATGGTCGAGCAGAACGCCAGCCGGTGCCTGCAGATCTGTCACCGGGGCTACGTGCTCGACCAGGGGCAGAACGCCTACACGGGAACCGGCAAGGAACTCCTCAACGATCCGAAGGTGATCGAGCTCTACCTGGGCACTCTCGTCAAGACTCATCAGTGAGTCGACCCCCGGCGAGTGGAGGGAGTGCGGTCGCCGGTTCGACCGCCGACGCGAAGAGGCCCGGGGTCGCCCCCGGGCCTCTCTGCTGTTCAGGCTGTCGTCAGCTGATCACAAGGATCAGATCGCACCCTGCACCGAACCGGTCACCACGAGGGAGCCGGTTCCGTCGAACTCGAGGATGAGGATCGAAGCAACCGAGGGCTCGCCCTGGTCGATGAACTCCAGCGGGCCGGAGACACCGTCGTAGTCGATGTCGGCGCCGCCCTCGAGGAGGGCCTTGCACTCGGCGAACGTGGTGCACTTCTCGCCACCACGGGTCACGTCGTTGATCTCCGCGCCGACGGCCACGCCGTCGTCCGTGCCGGCGGCGATCGCAGCGAGGGCGATCACGACCACGGCGTCGTAGGACTCGGCCGAGTACGAGAAGTCGACGAGCTCCGGATCGACGCCGAGGAGGGCGTCGCGGAAGTCGGCGAGTTCACCGGCGACGTCGACGCCGGGCAGCGTGCCCTTCATGCCGGCGACCACGGACGGGTCGTCGAACTGCTGGGCGAGCGCGTTGCCCATGTTGCCGTCGGTGCCGTACACCAACTTGTCGGCGGGGCCGAAGCCGGCCTCGATGAGACCACCGAGGATCTGCGCCGTCTCGTCGAAGCCGATGATCACGATGGCGTCCGGGTTCGCAGCCACGACGGCAGCGATCTCGGCGTCGAAGTTCTCGGCCATCGGGTCGTAGGTCTCGGTCTCGCCGTAGACGACGGTGCCACCGGCGGCCACGTAGGGCTCGACGGTGTACTTCTGGAGGCCGGTGCCGTACGAGTCGTTGAGGACGAGGAAGGCGGCGGTGGCCGCGCCGTCGGCGATCATGACGTCGGCGAGCGCAGCACCCTGGACGACGTCCGACGGGGCGGTCCGGAAGTACAGGCCGTTGTCGTCGTAGTCGGTCAGCGTCGGCGAGGTGTTGGCGGGCGAGAAGTGGATCTTGCCGGCCTGGGTGATCTTGTCGATGACGGTCAGCGACACGCCGGAGCTGGCCGCTCCGATGAAGCCGTCGACGTCTTCGGCGAGGAGCCGGTCGACCGTGGCGTTCGCCACTTCGCCGTTGTCACCCGAGTCGCCCGGGAGCCACTCGATGTCGGCACCGAGCACACCGCCAGCGGCGTTGATGTCGGCGACGGCGAGTTCGACACCGGCGAACTCGGGGGGTCCGAGGAACGCGAGGTTTCCGGTCTCGGGCAGGATGCCTCCGAGGCGGAGCACGCCGTCGGAACCGGACGATTCCTCCATGGGCTCTTCGGCGGCGGGCTCTTCGGCGTCCGACTCCTCGTCGCCGCCGCATGCGGCAGCGACGAGCGACAGACCCACGATCAGAGCGCCGACGCGGCGCACACGTGATTTCTGCATGATGGTTTCTCCCCCTGTGACGAACGAGGCGGGATTGCCCCGTCGGATGGGTGCAGGAAAGCGTAGGACCCATCGTGTGGAGGGACAACCGGAGGTCGGTGCGGCCGTGTGTCGGCACCGTGAACTTTCTGTACGCGATTCGGTCCGGTCGCCGGTTCGGTTCGGAAGGGCTCGTCGGCGCGGTGTCGTCGTGTTGTGGTGTCGTCGAGTTGTGGTGTCGTCTAGTTTCGGAGGGATGTCGACTCGCCGCCGTGGTCCGGGAGCCGCCGAACGGGCCCACGTCGACGCCCTCGCCGTCCTCGGCCTGGCTGCGACGGCGACCGAACAGGAGGTCCGTGCAGCCCGCCGACGATTGGCGAAGACCGCGCATCCCGACGTCGGCGGTGTCGACGACCACATGCGTCTGATCAACGAGGCGGCGGACGTCGTCCTGGCGGCGATCGCCGCCCGAACGGGTCGGCGAACGCCTCCCGATCGGGACTCGTCGACGTTGCGTCGGGATCACCCGTCGTTCGTCGTGGAGGCGCTTCCTGCCGAGACCTTCGAGGCGCTCCGTCTCGTCGCGACGTGCCTCGGTGAGGTCGTCGACGACGACCCGCCCTACTGCCTCGAGATGGTGTTCGCGGACCCGCCGGGGATCTGGTGTCGTCTGGACCTGGTGCCCGATGCCGGAGCGTCGACCGTCAGCGTCACCGCATCCGGCTCACCAATGCCCGATCTCGACTCGGTTCGCGACGCACTGGTCGATGAACTCAATCGGCTGGACTGGTCGGCGCTCCTGGCGTGAGCGGTCCCGGTGGGTCGGGTCGACGTACGGCGGCCTTGCCGAGCCGGTCCCGGAGTGCGAGGCCGAGCCCGCGGGGCGGTGGCATTCGCACGACCAGCACGGCGAGTTCGGCACGATCGGCCGATCTGAGGTCGTCGTAGAGGTGTCGGGCCGCCTCGACGAGGTCGTCGGTGCGATCGAGGAGGTCGACCCTCTCGCCGGCGGCAGTGGCTCGCCCGAGCGCGGACCGGGCCTCCTCGGCCGTCTCGACGAGCACCAGCGTGCACGCCGGAGCGTAGTGCGAGGCGAGCATCCCCGATGCCCGGCTCGGGCCGGCGGCGTCGTCGACGGGGCCGTGCAGGAGCCGTCCGATGGTGTCGGCGTCGATGGCTCCGGCGCGGAGTACTTGCGGCGGGCGAACGGTCAGGTCGACGATGGTGCTCTCCACGCCGACGTCGCAGGCTCCGCCGTCGAGGATCCGGTCTCGGTCGGGGTCGAGCAGGTCTCCGATGTCGTCGAGCACGTGGTCGACCGTGGTCGGGCTCACCCTGCCGAAGCGGTTCGCCGACGGTGCCGCCAAGCCGGTGTCGAGCAGGTCGAGCAGCTGGCCGGTCAGCGGATGAGCAGGAACACGGACACCGACGGTGGGCCGGCCACCGGTGACGACGTCGGGGGTGCGCGCTCCTCGTCGGAGCAGCATCGTCAGCGGTCCGGGCCAGCATGCGGTCGCGAGGGTGGATGCTTCGATCGGGATGGCATCGACCCAGCCAGCGAGTCGATCGGCGTCGGCGACGTGGACGATGAGCGGATGATCCGCCGGGCGGCCCTTGATCTCGAAGATCCTCGCCACGGACTCGGGCCGATCGGCCACGGCGGCCAGGCCGTACACGGTCTCGGTCGGGATGGCGACCAGGCCGCCGCGGGCCAGGACCTCGGCGGCCTCCTCGACGTCGTCGGTGACCAGGTCAGACCGGGACGGCATCGAGGAACTCGAGAGCGGCGTCGATGAAATCGAACGATTCCGGTGTCGCGAAGTGGTCGGTGCGCCGCAGCAGCTTCAGTCGGGCATCGGGGAGTGCGGCGACGAGCGGGTCGGCCGGGAGCACGAAGTCCTGGTCGCCGACGGCGACGAGCGTCGGGACGACGACCCCGGAGAGATCCTGTGGTGTGAGCGTGGACGAGCTCCTCGCGCGGAGCACGGCAGCGAGCGCGACCGGGTCGTTGTCGGGCCGGTCGGCGTACTGGGCGAAGAGTCGGGCACGGTTGTCGTCGTCCGCTCCGTTCCCTTCGATCGCGGCGATGATCCTCTCGGTCTGGTCCGGGTCGTGTTCGAACACGTTGCGGCCGATTCCGGCGAGGACGAGGCGCCGGAACCGTGTCGGCGTGTCGATCGCCACTCGCAGGAGCGTCAGGGCGCCGAGTGAGAAACCGATGGCATCGACGACGTCGCTGCCCGACGAATCGATCGCTTCCACGACGCGGGCACCGAGGTCGACGTACGCACCGGGATCGTGGGGCTTCGGTGCCTCGCCGTGGCCGAGCAGGTCGATGCCGATCACGGTCCGACCAGCGTCGGCGAGGAGTTCGGTGAAGCCCGATCGTCGCCACGTGGTGTCGAACGAGCCGCCCCAACCGTGCACGAGCACGCCCGGAGGGGGTGATGTCCGGTCGTGCCGGGACGCGTCGCTCATGGACGTCAGCGTACGTGGCGCGGTCGCTCCGTTAGCCTTGGGGGGCCGTTCCGGAACCGGAGCGACCCTCCGAGGGAGATGACCGCCATGAGATCGATGCCGTCATGAGAATGCTGCACCCGCATCCGCCGTACGACCTCACCTACAACGACGTGTTCATGGTGCCGAGCCTGTCGGCCGTCGGCTCCAGGTTCGGGGTCGACCTCACGACACCGGACGGCGTCGGTACCACCATCCCGCTCGTGGTCGCGAACATGACGGCGGTCGCCGGTCGCCGGATGGCCGAGGTCGTCGCCCGTCGTGGTGGAGTGGTCGTCCTGCCGCAGGACATCCCGCTCGACGTCATCGAGACGGTGGTCGGTTGGGTCAAATCGAGGCATCCGGTCTTCGAGACGCCGATCACGCTGTCAGCGAGCAACACCGTCGGTGACGCGCTCAACCTGATCCACAAGCGAGCTCACGGTGCAGTGATCGTGATCGACAGCGACGGGTGTCCGATCGGTGTCTTCACGGAACACGATGCCGCCGGGTACGACCGGTTCACACAGTTGCGGCACGTCATGAGCACCGAACTCGACACCCTGCCGGCCGACATCAGCGCCGAAGCGGCCTTCGATGCGCTGCACGGGGAGCGACGATCGCTCGCACCGGTCGTCGACGACGACGGGCGACTGCTCGGCATCATGACGAGCATCGGCGCATTGCGGTCGACGATCTATCGACCGGCACTCGACGGCGAGGGGCGTCTCCTGGTGTCGGTCGCCGTCGGCATCAACGCCGACCCGGTCGGTCGGGCGACCGAACTGGTGCGGATGGGAACGGACGTGCTCGTCATCGACACCGCGCACGGACATCAGTCGAAAATGCTGGAGGTGGTCGAGGCGGTCCGCCGGGCGTGCCCCGGAGCCGAGATCGTGGCGGGCAACGTCGTGACGGCCGAGGGGACCCGCCAATTGATCGAGGCCGGTGCCGACGTGGTCAAGGTCGGCGTCGGGCCGGGGGCGATGTGCACCACCCGGATGATGACCGGTGTCGGCCGGCCGCAGTTCTCGGCGGTCGTCGAGTGTTCGGACGAAGCCGCTCGCCTCGGCGGTCACGTCTGGGCCGACGGCGGTGTGCGGTTCCCGCGCGACGTCGCGCTCGCGCTCGCCGCGGGCGCAGCGAACGTGATGGTCGGGTCGTGGCTCGCCGGTACCCACGAGTCGGCCGCCGACACATTGCGCGATACCGATGGCCGCTTGTACAAGGAGAGTTTCGGCATGGCATCGAACCGTGCCGTGAAGAACCGCACCCGCGCCGAGTCGTCGCTGGAGCGGGCCCGGAAAGAGTTGTTCGAGGAGGGCATCAGTACCTCCCGGATGTACCTCGATCCGGAACGGCCCGGTGTCGAGGACATCATCGACCAGATCGTGGCGGGTGTGCGCTCGTCGTGCACCTACGCCGGTGCGTCGACCATCGCCGAGTTCCACGATCTCGCGGTCGTGGGGGTGCAGAGCCACGCCGGGTACGAGGAGGGTCGACCGATGGGGACGTCCTGGTGATCGCTGCGGAGCGGCGGGTGGCCACCCCGATCGTGATCGCGATCGATGGTCCTGCGGGGGCGGGCAAGAGCACCGTGGGTCGTCGACTCGCCGAGCGACTCGGCCTGGCGTACCTCGACACGGGAGCGATGTACCGGGCGATGACCTTCGCGGCACTCCGTCGAGGCGTGCCCGACAGCGATCCGGGTGCGATCGCCGCCATGGCCCCCGAGGTCGACCTCCTCGTCGAGAACGGTTGCGTCACGGTGGACGGCGTCGATGCCACGGTGGCCATTCGAGGACGGGACGTCACCGATGCGGTGTCGCGGATCGCGGCCAATCCGACGGTCCGGGACGTCCTGGTGGCCCGACAGCGTCGCTGGGTGGACGAGCGCGGCGGCGCCGTGGTCGAAGGGCGCGACATCGGCACGGTCGTGTTCCCGGACGCTCGCCTGAAGGTGTTCGTCACGGCATCGCCCCGTGTCCGGGCCGAGCGTCGAGTGCGCGAAATCGGCGGTGACGTCGCCGACGTCGAACGGTCGATCATCATCCGGGATCGGCTCGACGCCGAGCGCGAGCACTCGCCGTTGGCCGTGGCCGGTGACGCCGTCGCGGGCGACACGACCGACCTGTCGATCGATGCGGTGGTCGAGACCGTGCTCGGATTGCTCGCCGACATCGATGCCGATGTCGATGCCGAGGGCGAACGATGAGCGATCCGGACCCAGCAGAGCGGGCGGTGCGCGCGAAGCCGTCGATCTCGAGCACGACGACGATCGCGAAGCCCGAGACGTTCCTCGCCGGCAACAGCCTCGCCAGCCGGGCGTTCTACCGTGTCGGATGGTTGATCGTCATCCCCATCATCAGGCTGTACACCCGGCTGACGATCAGTGGTCGCGAGCACCTGCCGACCTCCGGCCCGTTCCTGCTGGCGCCGACACATCGCTCGTACCTCGACACGCCCTTCGCCGGCACGGTCCGCTGGAAGCGGATGCGGTTCATGGGCAAACACACCATGTGGAAGAACCGTCAGGTCGGCTGGGTGCTGTCGGCGCTCGGAGCATTCCCCGTGCAGCGTGGCTCGGCCGATCGGGAAGCCCTCAAACGGGCGATCGAGGTGCTGCAGATGGGGGACCCGCTCGTGCTGTTCCCGGAGGGAGAACGCAAGCAAGGGCCCGTCGTCGAGCCACTCTTCGACGGTGCCGTGTACATCGCGATCAAGGCCGGGGTGCCGATCGTCCCGGTCGGCATCGGCGGGAGCGAGCGTGTCATGCCCAAGGGCGCCCGGTTCGTGCATCCCCGGAAGGTGCACGTCGAGATCGGTCCGCCGATCCCACCCCCGGAGGCCCCGGACGGTGGGCGTGTTCCGCGAGCGGTCTACGGTGAGTACTCCGATCGTCTGCACGACGAGCTGCAGCGACTGTTCGACGTCGCCATGTCGAAGGTCGGCTGGAGCTACCCGCCGAGCGGTCCCGTCGTCGCCGACAGATGATGCACGAGTGCCCGGGCGAGGTACCCCGGGTCGTCCGCTCCGCACAGTTCGCGGGCGGAATGCATCGACAACTGTGGTACCCCGACGTCGACGGTGGCGATCCCGAGTCGGCTCGCGGTGATCGGTCCGATGGTGGAGCCACAGGGCATGTTGTTCCGGGAGACGAACACCTGGTGGGGGACGCCGACCGCCTCGCATGAGGCCCGGAAGGCCGCTGCGGTCGCCGACGAGGTCGCGTACCGCTGATTGCTGTTGATCTTGATGGCCGGCCCGGCGTTCACCATCGGGCGGTGACCCGGCTCGTGGCGGTCGGGGTAGTTCGGGTGCACGGCGTGGGCGTTGTCGGCCGAGACGCAGGTCGATGCCGAGAGCGACCGCAGGAGGTCGTCCCGCGTGCCGCCCCTCGCGGTGACATGGCGTTCGAGCACGTGCTCCAGGAAGGGGCCGGCGGCACCGGTCGTCGACGCCGAACCGACTTCCTCGTGGTCGTTCAGGACGATCATGGCGATCGCGTCGCTCGGCTCGCAGCTCACGAGGGCGCGGGTGGCGGCCCAGCACGACACGAGGTTGTCGAGTCGACCACTCGCGAGGAGTGACCGATCGGCGCCGAGCAGTGCCGCCGGTTGGACGTCGTGGAGGCACAGGTCCCAGAACGCAGGTGCTCCGACCCCGGTCTCGGCGATGAGCCATTCGACGAACTCGCCTGGTCGTCCGGAACCGACGCCCCAGACGGGTTGGAGGTGCTGCTGCGGGTCGAGCTTCAGACCGTCGTTCACGCTCCGATCCAGATGGATCGCGAGCTGCGGGACCCTCGCCACGGGTCGGTCGACCGCGACGAGGTGGCTCGTTCCATCTGCGGTCGTGATCCGGCCGGCGATCCCGAGGTCGCGGTCGAGCCACGAGTTGTTGAGCACCCCTCCGTAGACCTCGACCGCGAGTTGTCGCCATCCCACGGCTCCCGTGTCGGGGTTCGGCTTGAGGCGGAGGCACGGCGAGTCGGTGTGGGCTCCGACGAGTCGGAAGCCACCCGATGGGCTGACCCGCTCCGGGGTGCGCCAAGCGATGAGCGCTCCGTCCCGTACGACATAACCGGCGTCCGGGAGTTCGGTCCAACCGGCGGTCTCGTCCACGGCGGCGAACCCGTGGTCGTCCAACGCCGCCGCCGTCGACGCGACGGCGTGGTGGGGCGACGGCGATCTGTCGAGGTAGGAGCGAAGACCGGTGAGGTCGTCGTTGCCGGAGTCATCTGCCACGTCGGTGTCAGCCTTTCTGGAACAGCCCCATGGGGAGGCCGGTGTTGCGGAGATGTGACGTCTCGTTCAGGGTGATGACCGATCTGACACCCGCCCGGGATGCCGCCACCCGGTGGATCGAGGTGTAGTTCGGGTAGAAGAACCCCGGCCCGTCGAGGACGAGGCCGAGGACGGAGGCCAGGAACACGTTGATCACGCCGCCGTGGCAGACGACCGCCACGGTGCGTCCCGGATTGGTGTCGATGATGCGGTCGAGTGCCGCCAGCACCCGGTCGGCGAAGGCGATGCGGTCTTCGAATCCGATGGCGACGCCCGACGTGAACTCGTGGAACCGCGGGTCCCCCGTCGCCTTCAGTTCCTCGATCGGCACGTAGTCCGGGGCGTCGCGGTCGAACTCGGCGACGTCGGGTTCGAGGATCGGCGTGAGGCCGAGCACTCTGGCGAGGGGTTCGGCGGTCTCGCTCGCCCGGCGCAGCGGACTCGTGTAGATCGCATCGATCCGCTCGGTGCGGAGGTACGCCGCCATATGCTCCGACTGGGCTCGTCCGGCCGACGACAGTTCGGGGTCGGCGGGGCCGTCGACCGATTCGACCCGGATCGGGAGTCCATGACGGATCAACACGAGTTCCACGAACCCGAGATGTAGCACCGATGAACCGACGGACGAAGATCGTGGCCACCATCGGCCCGGCGACCGACAGCCCGGGAGCGCTCGCCGACCTCCTCGTCGCCGGCGTCGACGTCGTCAGGTTGAACCTGAGTCACGGCAGCGTCGAGGGCCATCTGGAACGTCTGTCCGCCGTCCGCGCCGCAGCGGAGGTCGTCGGCAAACCGGTCGCCGTGCTGGCGGATCTGCCGGGCCCGAAGATCCGGGCCGGCCAGTTCCCGGATGGTGGCGTGGAACTCGTCGGCGGTGGCACGGTGCGACTGGTGGCGTCCGACGGTCCGAGCGATGCTTCGACGGTCACGGTCGACTACCCGACGCTGTTCGACGACCTGACCGTCGGAGATCCCGTCATCGTCGGTGATGGAGCGATCACGCTCAGGGTCGTGGCGGCGGCCGATGGCGTGCTCGAGGCCGCCGTCGAGACCGGCGGCCGGATCCAGGGACGGCCCGGCGTCCACATCCCGTCGGATCGGCTCCGTATGGCGACGCCGACGGACGAGGATCTCGTGCTCGCGGAGCGCATGGCGGCGGCCGGTGTCGAGTTCGTGGCGGTGTCGTTCGTCCAATCCGGTGCCGACATCGCTCGGGTTCGTGAGGTGGTCGGTGAGCGAGCCGACCTCGTCGCGAAGATCGAGACGAGTACTGCAGTGGACGGCTTGACGGGGATTCTCGAGATGAGTGACGTGGTCATGGTCGCTCGTGGCGATCTCGGCATCGATTGCCCGCTGCCCGACGTCCCACACCTCCAGAAGGCGATCATCCGCCGGTGCGTCGAGTACGGCGTTCCCGTGATCACGGCGACGCAGATGCTCGAGTCGATGATCGCCGCGCCCTCGCCGACGCGGGCCGAGGTGAGTGACGTCGCCAACGCCGTCTTCGACGGTACCGATGCGCTCATGCTCTCCGGTGAGACCGCCATCGGACACGACCCGGCGCTCGTCGTGCGGACGATGTCGGCGATCGCGGAGCGGGCCGAGCGCGAAGCGAGCTATCGACAGTGGGCGTCCCGACTCGGCCGTATCCAGCGGGAGCGCTGGGAGTCGATCGACGACCGAATCACGGCAGCACTCACGCACGCGGCGTCGGAGGCGGCCGAGGACGTCGGCGCGAGCGCGATCCTGTGCTGCACCCGCAGCGGTCGCACGGCGAGGGCGATGGCGCGCTTCCGCCCCGACCGGGCGTTGGTCGCCCTGTCCCCCAGCGAGCGGACGGTGCGATCCCTGGCACTGTCGTGGGGGGTCGACCCACTCGTCGTGGGCACCTCTGACTCCACCGACGAAATGGTCTGGTTCGCGGTGGAAACGGCGGTCGCCACCGGCCGGGTCGCCCACGGTGACACCGTCGTCGTGCTCGCCGGTTCGGCCACACGGGACGCCGCGACGGCGGCGGACGTGCTCCGGATCGTGAACGTGACGTGAGCGCGGCGGAGGCCCGGGGTTCGGACGGGCCGCTCTGGGCGGCGACCGTCGGTCCGACGGACGGTCCGCCGATCGCGCTGATCCACGGTTCGCTCGACCGCTCTGCAGGAATGCTCAAGCTGAGTCGTCGACTCGACGAGGAGTTCCGCGTCACGAGGTACGACCGACGTGGGTACGGCCGATCGGTCGACCGGTCGGGGCCGTACGGGATGTCCGAACAGGTCGCCGACCTCCTGGCGGTGCTGTCGGCGGCATCACCCGAGCCGAGGCGGTGGTTGCTCGTCGGACACAGCTACGGCGGGAACGTGGCGCTGACCCTGGCCGATCGTCGACCGGATCTCGTCGCCGGGGTGGTCGTGTACGAGTCGCCGATGTCGTGGGCGTCGTGGTGGCCGCACGACACGGCCGGCGCCGACGCCGTCGCATGGCGAGCCGACCCGGAGGAAGCGGCCGAGCGGTTCATGCGGCGACTCGTCGGCGACGACCGCTGGGACCGGCTCCCGCCGGCGACCCGCTCGGCCCGCCGCCGTGAGGGCCCGGCGATGGTCGGGGAACTGCTCGATCTCCGTGAGCGAGCACCATGGGTGCCGGAGCGAATCGTCGCACCGGTCCTGGCGATGTTCGGAACCTCTGGTCGCGAGCACCACCGGAAGGCGGTGGCCGAGTTGGGGCGAACCCTCCCCGATGCCGAGGTGGCCGGCGTCGACGGGGCTCGCCACTTCGGGCCGAACACCCACCCGGTTCCGGTGGCAGCGATGATCCGGTCGTTCGTCGCCCGCCGGATCGTCGTCGGCTGACGAGTGCGGGTGCCACCGGCGAGTGTTCAGTGTGGTCGCGTCGCGAGCGTCGCTGTCGTCGCGATCGCTCCGGCGGTGGCGGCGAGCGCGAGTGACCCGCCGATACCGAACGATTCGAACAGTTGTCCGGAGAGCACGACGGCGCTCGATCGGGCGACGGTCGCCAATGCATTGCTCAGTCCGATCGCTCGCCCTCGCGCATCGGGGGCCGCCTCGGTCACGAGCGTCAGCGATGAGACGAAGGCGAACTCGAATCCGCAGAGGAACACGAGGAGCCCGGCCACGGCGGACCAGCGCTGATCGCCGAGCGCGGCCATCACGCTCACGCCGGTTCCGAGCAGGGCCAGGCCGACCAGCACCGACCGCCGGGCGCCGATCCGGTCGCCCAGCGTGATCACGGTGCTCGAGGACGCCAGTTCGACGATGCCGAATCCGGCCGCGACCATCCCCAATCCGGCGGTGCCGATGCCGTGGGCCTCGTCGAGCCAGGCTCCGGACACGACGTAGACGCCGAGGCCGGCGGCGGCCGTCGCTCCCGACGCGACCATCGGTGCCCAGGCGGACCGGGGGAGCGGAGCGCGGGTGCGGGGTCGGGCTCGCTCGGCCGCGCTCCCCGGACTCATCACGACGAGCAGCACGACGGCGCCGAGCGCCGCAGCGACACCGAGCGCGACGTACGGCCCTCGCCATCCGGCGACGGCGATCAGCCATGCGACTCCCGGTGCGCCGACGAGGAGGGAGAGTGCCCAGGAGGTTTCGTACCAACCGATGGCACGGCCGCGCTCGGAGAACGCCACTCGCTGACCGATCCAGGCGTGCCCGGCGACGGTCAGATTGCTCACGCCGAGGATCAACAGCGCGAACGAGACGGCGAATCCGGTCACCGTGCCGCTCAGCGCCACGAACGACGACGCGGCCACGGCACCGAGGCCGATGGCGCACACGCGTCGTTCGCGGCCGCGATCGAGGTGCGAGCCCGTCGCCGCGGTGGAGAGGCCACCCAACTCACAGACCCCCATGATCCCCGTGAGCGTGCCGGTGCTGGCCGAGAACGCTCGCTCGAGGGTCGGGAGGAACGGACCGACCCACCGCAGCGCCGTGTTGGCGACGAGTTTCGTTCCTGCGAGGACGGCGAGTTCCGTGGGCACTCGGCTGCCGTCGACGACGGGCGGCGACGGGCCGCCAACAGGTGTCACGGGTACGTCCCGCTCAGTCGCCCGGAGCGGTCGAGATGGTGACGTCCCGACCGAAGAATCGGCAGGTCGTGTCGATCGAGGTGACCGACGTCGTCACCTGTCCCCGCACCTCGTCGGCGCAGTCGTCGAGTGCACCGCGCTGGGTCCACACGACGAGCGCGAGACCGGCCAGTACCAGCCCGGCGACGACCTTCTGTGTGATCGACTTCATCACCCACGCGGCTGCGACGGATCCGAGGACGAGCACGGCGGCGACGACGACCGCGATCGTCTTGGCTTGGCCGAGGGACAGAGCGATCACCGGGCCACTGTACGCCCGGGCGGATCCGAGCACGAGTACCGCTGTTGCCCGATCCGGTCGACGCCGGTCGGTATCGTCACGCACATGACGGATCAACCCATCCGGATGTCGTCCGGACTGCCCTCGACGGTGCTCCCCGAACCCGACACCGCCGTGATCGCGCAGTTGGTACGGGCGGTCGACGCCGTCGACGTCGCCGCCGCTGTCGCGGAGGTCGTCGCGGCTCACCCCCGGTCGCTGGAAGGTTGGGCGATGTTCGGTGATCACGGGCGCGGTGTGATGGAGCGCTATGCGGCGTACCGCGTCGGCTACCACCGTGGTCTCGATGCGCTCCGCGCGAACGGCTGGCGGGGATCCGGCTACGTCCGTTGGTCCGAGCCGGGGAACCGCGGCTTTCTCAGGTGCCTCCACGGATTGGCACGCTGCGCCGCGGCGATCGGCGAGGACGACGAGGCCGAGCGGTGCGCACAGTTCTTGCTCCAACTCGATCCGAGTGGGGTCCCCGATGCCGTCCGGGCCTCGTTCCGGCCCGTCGGCACGGCGACGGAATAGCGGCGACGGAATGACGGAGCCGGTCGGGGTCGTGCTCGCCGGAGGGGCGAGCCGTCGGATGGGCACCGACAAGGCGTTCGTCCCGGTCCACGGCCGTTCCATGGTGCTGCGGGTCGCCGATGCGCTCGTCTCCGGCGGGTGCGGCCCTCTCGTGTGCCAGGGCGGTGATCCTCGACGGCTGGCCGCGGTCGGTCTCGACCTCTGGCCCGATGTCAGCCCACCGGAGGGTCCGGTCGGGGCGATTCGATCGGCGCTCGGTCGGGCCGTCGAAGCGTTCCCCGAGGTCGACGTGGTCGTGGTCGCGGCCTGCGACCTGCCGTTCCTGAATGGCGGCGTCGTCCGCTCGCTGGTGGCGGCGGCGACGGGGGCGGGTCGGGCGGCGGGCGCCACCACCTCGGGGCGACCCCACCTCGTCGCCGCCTGGCCGGTGCTCCTGTCGACGGTCGTCGCTCGAGCGGCGGACTCGGGCGTGACGACGTACCGGCAACTCGTGGCCGATGTGCCGTCGGTCGAACTCGAGGTCGCCGAGTCGGCCGTCGTCAACGTGAACCGTCCCGGCGATGTCCCGGTCGGCGATGTCCCGGAGACGCGCCGCGGTCGCCATCGGTAGTCTCGGACCCGTCATGAGTACGAGCGACATCACCGTGGACGACCTCGCCGACCGCCTCGCCGAGGGGGCGCGGCTGATCGACGTCCGCGAACCCGACGAGTTCGACGAGGTCCGCATCGCCGCGAGCGTCCTGGTGCCCCTCCGAACGGTGCCCGACCGGGTCGACGCATTTCGTGGTGACGGACCGGTCTACGTGATGTGCCGCTCGGGAGGGCGCAGTCTCCAGGCATGTGCCTACCTGAGCGGTCTCGGTGTCGAGGTCGTGAACGTCGAGGGAGGGATCCTGGCCTGGATCGCCTCGGGGCGCGACGTCGTCACCGGTCCCGAGTGAGCGACGCCATCGATCACCGTTGGATCGACGACCAGCAGGCGCTCGACGAGTTCGTCGATGCCACGAGCGACGACGCCCGATACGCCATCGACACGGAGTTCCATCGGGAGCGGACCTACTTCCCGGCTCTGGCGCTGGTGCAGATCGCACGACAGAACGGCGATCTGGCGTTGATCGACCCGCTCGCCGTCGACGTCTCGTCGCTTCGACGACTGTTCGACAGCGAGGCCGAGGCCGTGTTCCACGCGGCGCAGCAGGATCTCGACGTGCTGACCCACGCGGTCGGGTCCGTCCCCCGGCGGATGTTCGACACCCAGATCGCAGGTGGGTTCGTCGGCTACGGAACTCCCTCGCTGGTGTCGATCCTCAGCGGCGAACTGTCCATCACCCCGGCCAAGGGAGACCGATTGACCGATTGGCTCCGCCGACCCTTGACCGATGCCCAGCGGACGTATGCGGCGGCGGACGTGTCCCATCTCCTCGAACTCCAGGACCGGCTCGTCGATCAACTGGACGATCTCGGGCGGAGTCCCTGGGTCGCCGAGGCGTGCGAGGAACTGCGGACACGCCCGACCGGGGCGACGGATCCGGACGATGCATGGATGCGACTGAAGGACACCGCAGGCTTGCGGCCCCGCCCTCGTGCCATCGCCCAGGCCGTGGCGGCGTGGCGGGAGCGCACGGCGATGGAACGCAACGTCCCCGTTCGACAGGTGCTCCCGGACCTCGCCGTGCTCGGCATCGCCCAACGGATGCCGACGACCGATCGCGAGCTGGCCCAGGCGCGAGGGGTCGATGAGCGGTTCAGCCGCGGGCGCACGGCCCAGCAGATCCTCGAAGCGGTCGCGACCGGTCGACGGGCCGAACCGCCTCCCGCCAGGCCGAACGGCGACGACCTCGAACGTGACCTCCGTCCGGCCGTCACCCTCGTCTCGGCATGGGTGAGCCAACTCGCGAAGACCGAGCGCATCGACACCGCGTTGCTCGCGACCCGAGCCGACTTGGTGGCCTTCCTCGCCGGCGATCCGGATGCGCGTCTCGCCGGCGGGTGGCGGGCGGAGTTGCTCGGTGATGGGATCCGCGAGCTGCTGAGCGGGAGGGCGGCGCTGACGTTCGAGCGCGGCGCCGGTTTGCGGCTCGTCGATCTGGGGGCCGGACGCGATGCGGACGAGGGAGCCCCTCCGGCGCCGTGAACCGCCGTGCGGTCGGCTCGGGCGTCGGGGTGATCGAACGGCGCCGGTCAGGCCGTGCGGATCTGACGAACGAGTCGTCGCCAGAGCGCGTCGAAGGCGGCAATCGGCTCGGCCGCTCGGCTGCCGAAGCTGTGGACGCTGCGACGCTGGCCGATCGCCTCGTTCAGAACGACCCGCTGCGGCACCGGTGGGGCCCAGATCGAGCGACGCCCGACGATCCGACCCAGTTCCTCGATGCGTCGGTCCGCTTCACGGCTCTGGGCCGGGACCCGATTGAGGATGACGCCGGCGAGCTCGAGGTCGGGGTTCGAGGTGTCCCACACGTCGTCGACGAGGTCGGCCACCCCGCCGATGCCGCGCAGCCCGAGCGCCGAAGGTTCGACGACGACGACGGCGTGGCGGGCCGAGGCGAGAGCACTCCTGGACAGCGATCCGAGCGACGGTGGACAGTCCACCAGCACCGCATCGACCTCGGTGGCGACGGGCGCCAACACCGCCCGAAGCCGGTTCGACCCGGCCGCCTCCAGGGCCTGCAGGCGCCGATCGCCGGGAAGGACCAGGATCGCCGGGTCCCATGCGGACGAGGTGATGGCCGATTCGGCCGGTGGGCCACCCTCGGTGAGCACGTCGGCGAGCGTCGGGCCGCAGTCGGGCTCGACACCGAGGACCCACGTGGCCGACGCCTGCGGATCCAGGTCGACCACCAGGACGCGACGCCCGGCTGCCGCCGCGGCCGACGCGAGCCCGAGCGTGACCGTCGTCTTGCCGACGCCGCCCTTCTGGTTGAGGATCGCCACCGTTCGCTCCACTCGGAAGATCGTGCCACACGGCGTGGACGGTCGCGCCCGCCGGAGCGACTGGTCGAACATGGTCGGCGGAGACCGTCGCCGGTCCGGTCGAGCCGGTAGGGTGGGACCCAATGTCAGTTGCCTAGTACGTGGGAGCCCTGCTGTGAAGAAGGGTCGTCATCGTCGCTTCGAAGAAGCGCGAAAGTTGAAGCAATCCGGTCCCGGAGCATTCGATCTGGGTCTCGGTGATCGCACTCGCGAGTCGTCGTCAGAGGACGACGAGTACGCAGCACTCGCCGAGAAGTACGGCGTCACCTTCGACGACGACGACGAAGCCGACGACTGAGCCGGAACCGCTCGACCCCGGTCCGTCAGCGGCGGAGCGTCGGATGGGCGACCGGAATCCAGTCCGGACGCTCGAGCAGCGTCACGAGTCGGTCGTAGATCCCGGCGCCCACCAACTCGACGATCTCGTCCCGCGACGACCGATAGACCGGGTGGGTGCCGACGAACGCGTCCGGTGATTCGGTACACCACCAGTGGAACTCCGACCCGCCGTCGCCCCAGTCGCGACGCTTCCACTCCCGGAGCCGCGACGTGACGTGACCGTTGTCGTCGGTGGAGTGTTCGAGGCGGATCGGGACCTGCCAGCAGACGTTGGGCTTCCAATCGAGCGGTCGTTCGGCGGCGTCGAGTGCCGCCACGTGGAGCGCGCAGCCCGGACCTCGCTCGAATCCGGGCCGGTTCAAGAAGATGCAGGCGTCGTCGACCAGGCGGGTCATCGTCGACACCTCGCCGTCGTCGGCGGGTTCCGCCGGACTCAGGAACCCCGATTCGACCGCTTCGCGATGGAACTGCATCTGGTCGGGGCGGAGGCGCACGAACGCCCGCACGACCGTCTGGACGTCGTCGTCGTCGACGAAGTGGGCGCCGTAGCTGCAGCACCCCTGCGCCAGTTCTTCGGCCGGACCGTCGAGCACCCCTTGGCAGCCCTCCCCGAAGATGCACCGGTGGTTCGAGCGGAGGAAAGTGGCATCGAAGAGCCAGGTCCGGTCCTCGTCGGGGTCGTCGAACGAGATCCATTCGTGGACGTCGTCCGGTCGCTGCTCCGCGTGTCGATCCGACGTCACCGGGCCGAGGATATCGGCGGGCTCCGGCCGGGTCGGTCGGAGCCGCTCGGGCGGTGCTCGGTAGCATCGGCCGTCTATGACCGAACCGATGTCGAGCGCCTCGATCTCCGCCGACCAACTCCGAAACTCCTTCCTCGACTTCTTCGCGGCTCGGGACCACGCCGTCGTCCCCTCGGCATCGTTGATCCCGCACGATCCGACGGTCATGTTCACGGTCGCCGGGATGGTGCCGTTCAAGTCGTACTTCGTCGGCGACGAGGTCCCTCCGTACCGACGGGCCGTCAGCTCGCAGAAGTGCGCCCGCGCCGGGGGGAAGCACAACGATCTCGACGACGTCGGTCGGACCAAGCGTCACCTCGTGTTCTTCGAGATGCTCGGCAACTTCAGCTTCGGCGACTACTTCAAGGAGTCGATCATCCCCTGGAGCTGGGAACTCGTGACCGGAGACCCGTCGAGCGGCGGATGGGGGATGGACGGTGACCGGATGTGGATCACCGTCCACGAGTCGGACGACGAGGCGGAGGCGATCTGGCACGAGGTCGTCGGCGTGCCGATGGACCGGATCCAACGGCTGGGCGACAAGGACAACTTCTGGCAGATGGGTGACACCGGACCGTGTGGCCCGTGCTCGGAGATCCACATCGACCGCGGCCCGGCGTTCGGACCCGAGGGCGGGCCCCTGAACGATCCGGCGGGCGACCGGTTCATGGAGTTCTGGAACCTCGTGTTCATGCAGTTCAACCAGGCTGCCGACGGCAGTCGGACGCTGTTGCCGAAACCATCGGTCGACACCGGAGCCGGCTTGGAGCGGATCCTGGCGCTCCGGCAAGGCGTGGACTCGGTGTGGGAGACCGACCTGATGATGCCGCTGCTCGAGACGGCCCAGTCGGTGACGGGAGCGACGTACCGCGTCGGTGACTACGACGATCGCGACAGCTTCGCCATGCGCGTGCTGGCCGAACACGCCCGCTCCTCGACCATGTTGGTGAGCGACGGCGTGTTCCCGTCGAACGAAGGCCGGGGCTACGTCTTGCGACGGATCATCCGACGAGCGGTTCGGTACGCCTTCCTGCTCGGTACCGAACGACTCGTCATGCCCCGCCTCGTCGAGACGGCGATCGACGTGATGGGCGAGGCCTATCCGGACGTCGTCCGCAACCGCGACTTCATCGTCGGTGTGCTCTCTCGTGAAGAAGAGCGATTCCGTCACACCCTGACGACCGGCCTGTCGATCCTCGACGACGAGCTGGCGAGCGGTGCGGCGCTGTCCGGCTCGACGGCGTTCCTGCTCCACGACACGTACGGCTTCCCACTCGAGTTGACCCAGGAGATCGCCTCGGAGCGCTCGGTCGATGTCGACCTGGCCGGTTTCCAGGACGAGATGAGCGCCCAGCGGGAGCGGGCGAAAGCCGCCCGCAAGGACTCGGGAGCCGATGCGGGTCGGATCGACGAGTACCGCGATCTCGTCGAGCAGTTCGGGGTCACCGAGTTCGTCGGCTACACGGACGACGAGTCGTCCTCGCGGGTGCTCGCCGTGCTGCCGGCCGGTTCCGACGACGACGGACCGCTCGTCGAAGTCTTCCTCGACCGCACTCCGTTCTACGCCGAGAGCGGTGGTCAGATCGGCGACGCCGGGACGATCACGACACCGACGGGGACGATCGCCGTCCACGACACGACGTTCGCCCTGCCGAACCTGCGACGACACCTGGGCCGTCGGATCGAGGGCGATGTGACCGCCGGCCAGGAAGCCGTCGCGCGCATCGACGTCGACCGTCGTGCCGCGACCCGGCGCAACCACACGGCGACGCATCTCCTGCACTGGGCGCTGCGTCGGGTGCTCGGTGACCACGTGAAGCAGGCCGGCTCGTACGTCGGCCCGGATCGACTCCGTTTCGACTTCTCCCACTACGAGTCCGTCAGCGACGACGAGATCGAACGGATCGAGGAACTCGTGAATGCCGAGACGCTCCGCAACGAGCGGGCGCGCTCGTTCGAGACGACCAAGACCGAGGCAGAGGCGATGGGAGCGATCGCCTTCTTCGGCGACAAGTACGGCGACATCGTCCGGGTGCTCGAAGCCGGGCCGTCGATCGAGTTGTGTGGCGGCACCCACGTGAGCGCCACGGGTGACATCGGCACGGTGAAGGTCGTGAGCGAGTCCTCGATCGGGTCGAATCTCCGACGGATCGAAGCGGTCACGGGTCGGGCCTCGGTCGAACTGTTGCAGCGCGACGAACGACGCCTCGGTGAGATCTCCCAACTCGTCGGGTCGACCGGCGACGTCGTCGACGGAGTGCGGCGCAAACTCGACGAGATCAAGTCACTCAACGCCGAGTTGAAGGCCCTGCGGGCACAGCTCGCGGTCGGACGGGCGACGCAACTGGCAGAAGCGGCGGAGTCCGGTGTCGTCGTGCAGCGGATCGACGGTGCCGACCCGGGTGAACTCCGGGATCTCGCGATCGCCGTTCGCCAGCAGCCCGACATCCGCCGGGTCGTGCTGGTCGGTGTGACACCGTCCGGTGGTGTGGCCCTGGCGGCGGCCGTTCGGGCCGACGAAGGTATCGCCGCGGCGTCGCTGATCTCCGAGGCCGCCAGATCCGTCGGTGGAGGAGGCGGCGGCAAGGGTGACGTGGCGACCGCAGGGGGCAAGGACCCCTCGGGGATCGCCGAGGCGCTTCGGATCGCCCGGGACGCGGCCCACGCGTGACTCGCATCCCCGGCGTTCGTGCGCTCGGGGTCGACCCGGGCACCAAGCGGATCGGACTGGCCGTGAGCGATCGGTCCGGCACGCTGGCGTCACCGTTGCGAGTACTCCATCGCTCCCGATCCGCCGAGCACGACCTCCGGGAGATCGTCCGGATCGCTCGCGACGAGGAAGCCCAGGTCATCGTCGTCGGCCTCCCGCTCAACATGGACGGCTCGCACGGTCCGGCGGCGAGGGCTGCCACCACCGTGGCGTCACGCCTGGCTACCCTGACCGACGTGCCGATCGAGATGCACGACGAGCGGCGTTCCACGGTGACGGCCGACCGGAACCTCGCCGAAGCCGGTCACGACGGGGTACGGCGCCGGCAGGTCATCGACATGGCCGCAGCAGCCGTGATGCTCCAGTCGTGGCTCGACGCCCGCGCCGCCCGGGCGCGATCGGAAGCCTGATCCGTGACGACGCCCGCCGACGTCGAGATCCCTGCCGGCGGGCAGGCGCCCGCGGAGCCCGAGACGTGGCGTCCCGACCCGTGGGACGACGTCGACGTCGTCGTCGACGTCGAGCGACGTCGTCTCCACTTCCGCGTCGTGGCGTGGTTCGTGTGGCTCGTGTTGGTGCTGGCGCTCGCAGCGATCATCGCCGCCGGTGCCGTCGGTTGGTGGTATCTCGAGCGGGTGCAGCCGGACGGGCCGTCGGGCGAACTCCGGAGTTTCACGATCGACGAGGCCGAGACCTTGGAGTCGCTCGCCGCCCGACTCCAGCGAGAGGGGTTCGTCGTCGAGGCGAGGGTGTTCGAGTGGTACGTCGAACGTCAGGGCGGACTCGATCCGGTGCCGGGCTTCTACCAGTTGCCGGTGAACGCTCATCTCGGTGATGTGCTCGCTCGGCTCCGGACACCGCCGGATCGGACGTACCTCCGGGTGACCTTCCCGGAGGGTTTCACGATCGAACAGATGTCGGAACGACTCGCCGAGGTGTCGCCACGGCTCGAGGCCGTCCGGTTCGCGGAGGCGGCGAACTCAGCGTCGGTGCCGTCGTTGCTCCGCCCGGCAGGCGTGTCGACCATGGAAGGACTGCTGTTCCCGGACACCTACCGCGTGTCGAACGCCGACAACGAGGCGCAGGTCGTCGCTGCGATGGCCGGACTCATGGAGCGCGTGGCCGACCAGGAAGATCTCGTCACCGGTGCCGCCCGACTGGGACTCACCCCGTACGAGGTGTTGATCATCGCATCGATGATCGAAAAGGAGGCCAAGCTCGACGAGGACCGCCCGAAGATCGCACGGGTCATCCTCAACCGCCTGGAGATCGGCATGAACCTGCAGATCGACGCCACGCTCTACTACGGGGCCGATCGCGACACTCCGTTCCCGGTCCTGCGTCGAACGGCGGGCCCCTACAACACGTATCTGAACCCCGGACTGCCGCCCACGCCGATCGCCAATCCGGGCCGGGCGTCGATCCGTGCCGCTCTGCAACCGGCCGCCGATCCGCCGTCGGGCGATCCGATCTGCCAGGCCCTCGATGACCCGACTCGCGGCTGTCGCTATCTCTTCTACGTCCTGGCGGACGAGCGTGGCGGGCACGCATTCGCGGCGACGCTCGAGCAGCACGAGGCGAACATTCGTGCCGCCATCGAGAGCGGTGTGCTGTGATCATCGATCCCCGTCCGCCGATCACCGGCGCCACGCGTGTCGCTGCCGTGATCGGTGCACCCGTCCGACACTCGCTCTCGCCGGCACTCCACAACGCGGCGTTCGCGGCAGGTGGACTCGACTGGCGTTTCGTCGCCTTCGAGGTGGCACCGGGGCGTGGGTCCGAAGCGGTGGCAGCGATGCGAGTACTCGGGATCGACGGATTCGCCGTGACGATGCCGCACAAGGCGGACGTGGCGGCGTCGGTCGACGAGGTCGACGTCGCCGCCCGAGCGCTGCGGTCGGTGAACACCGTCGTGCTCCGGGAGGACGGCTCGACCTTCGGTGCCAGCACGGACGGTCAGGGTTTCGTCGACTCGCTCCTGGCCGCTGGACTCGAGATGGCCGGTACGCGGTTCGCGGTCATCGGTGCTGGAGGTGCGGCGAGGTCGATCGTCGATGCGCTCGGGAGATCGGAGGTCGCCGAGGTCGTGGTCGTGAACCGGTCGGCTGCTCGGATCCCGGATGTCGTCGCGCTCGCCCCGATGGCCCGACCGGGAACGCTCGACGACGTCGAGGCCGCCGAGGTCGTCGTCAACACCACGTCCGTCGGCATGGCCGGAGGCGGCCCGTCCGGCGAGGTTCCGCTCGACGTGGCCCGACTCCATGCCGGACACACCGTTGTCGACATCGTGTACCACCCGCGCCGAACCGCGCTGCTCACTGCGGCCGAGCGCGTCGGTGCCGACACGATCGACGGACTCGGCATGCTCGTGCACCAGGCCGTCCGGCAACAACAGTTGTGGACGGGCATCCGACCGGACCCCGCGGTGCTGTGGGAGGCGGCCGAGGCCGAACTGGCCGGCCGAGCGTGACCTGGTCGGTCGCCGACCGGCCTGGATAGCCTCCCCACGATGCTCCGCTTCTTCACCGCCGGGGAGTCGCACGGTCGCGCGCTCGTCACGATCGTCGAGGGTCTTCCCGCCGGGCTCGAGATCACGGTCGAGGACATCCAGGCCGAGATGGCCCGCCGTCGTCTCGGGTACGGGCGCGGGCCTCGGCAGAAGTTCGAGCAGGACGAGTTGACCCTGATCGGCGGGGTTCGGCACGGCAGGACACTCGGTTCACCGCTCGCGATCGAGATCCGGAACTCCGAGTGGTTCCGGAGTGACAAGTGGCATGAGGAGATGTCGCCGGCGCCCGGGGTGACCAAGTCACCGCTCACCCAGGTCCGGCCCGGCCACGCCGACCTGGCAGGTATGCAGAAGTACGGGTTCACCGATGCCCGGGACGTGCTCGAGCGGGCCTCGGCACGCGAGACCGCTGCGCGGGTCGCCGCCGGTGCGGTGGCGAAGAAATTGTTGTCCACCATCGGCGTCGACGTCATCTCGCACGTGATCCAGATGGGTTCGGCCAAGGTCGGAGTCGGCGCCGTGCGGCCGTCACCCGCCGACCTCGACGCCGTGGATGCGTCCGAAGTCCGGTGCTTCGATGCGGCGGGCACCACGGCGATGATCGCCGCGGTCAAGGCGGCGGCCAAGGAAGGCGACTCACTCGGGGGGGTCGTCGAGGTACTCGGCTTCGGCGTGCCGGTCGGTCTCGGGTCGCACGTGCACTGGGATCGCAAGCTCGACGGCATGATCGCCCAGGCCCTGATGTCGATCCAGGCCGTGAAGGGGGTGGAGATCGGTGACGGGTTCGATGTCGCCGGCCGTCTCGGCAGCGAAGCGCACGACGCCATCCGCTGGAACCCTTCGACGGCGAACTACGACCGCCTCAGCACCCTGGCAGGGGGTCTCGAAGGCGGCATGACGAACGGCGAACTGCTCGTCGCACGAGCAGCGATGAAGCCGCTCGCCACCCTGAATCGCCCGACGCTCGAAACGGTCGACACCGCCACGAAGGAGACGGCGGTGTCCTTCAAGGAGCGGACCGACGTCACTGCCGTGCCGGCGATGGGCGTCGTCGCCGAGACGATGGTGGCGCTCGTTCTCGCGTCGGAGGCCCAGCGCAAGTTCGGTGGTGACTCCGTCAGCGAGTTCGTTCGCAATGCCGAGTCGTTCCGGTCGTCGCTGTCGTGAGCGGCGCCCGGGATCGACCCGACCACCGGACGGTGCGCGTTCCGCTCGGCGAGCGCTCGTACGACGTGGTCGTCGGTCACGGTGCGGCGCGCCGGTTGGGTGAGTTGTTGCCGTCGACGGCGCGACGAGCCGCCGTCGTCACCCAGGAGGGTGTGCCGGTCGACATCGATGCGGACATCCCGCACGAGGTCTTCACCATCGGCCGAGGGGAGCACCACAAAACACTCGCGACGGTGGAGACACTGTGTCGCGGGTTCGCCGGGTTCGGGTTGACCCGCCAGGACGTGGTCGTCGCGGTCGGGGGAGGGATGGTGACCGACGTCGGCGGGTACGCAGCGGCGTCGTACCATCGCGGCGTCCCGGTCGTCCACGTGGCGACGACCCTGCTCGCGATGGTCGACGCAGCGATCGGCGGGAAGACGGGCGTCAACATCCCGGAAGGGAAGAACCTCGTCGGTGCGTTCTGGCAGCCGGCGGGAGTCGTCTGCGATCTGGACGCCCTGTCGACGCTGCCCGATCGGGAAATCCGGTGCGGTATGGGGGAGATGGCGAAGTACCACTTCCTCACCGGTGACGACCTCTTGGGGATGGAACTCACCGAGCGAGTCGCTCGATGCGTCGAGATCAAGGCCGAGGTCGTCGCTGCCGACGAACGCGAGGGGGGTCGGCGGGCGATCCTCAACTACGGACACACCCTGGGGCACGCGTTGGAAACGGCCACCGAGCACCGACTCGCGCACGGCGAGGCGGTGGCGATCGGACTCGTCTTCGCGGCGCACCTGGCCCACGTGCTGGGTCGCATCCCGCTGGAGCGGGTGGACGAACACTTCGCCGTCGTCGGCGAGGCCTACCAACTCGCGACGGACGTACCGTCCGGCCTCGTCGCCGACGACCTCATCGGACTGATGCGTCGTGACAAGAAGGCGATCGACGGCCTGACGTTCGTCCTCGACGGGCCGAACGGAGTCGAGGTCGTCACCGGTGTCGACGAGGTTCCCGTACGAACGGCGCTCGATCGGATGATCTGACCCGTGGATTCGAGCCGACTGCGAACGGACCGCCTCGTGCTCCGGCGCTGGCGGGAGTCGGATCGAGACTCGTTCCACGATCTGAACTCCGATCCTGCCGTGATGGCCACGATCGGCCCGGTGATGTCGCGGGCCGGATCGGATGCGTTCCTCAACAGGATCGAGGAGCGATTCGATGCCACGGGGTTCGGACTCTGGTGTGTCGAGCACGAAGGTGACGCCGTGGGGTTCACGGGCTTCATGGAGCCGTGGTTCAGAGGCGGCGTCGAGATCGGCTGGCGGATCCGGTCCCGGTACTGGGGTCGAGGGTTCGCGACCGAAGCGGCGGAGGCCTGCCTCGAGTTCGCCTTCCGTCCGCGGGACGACGGTGGGCTGGGCTTCGAGGAGGTCATGTCGTTCACGGCGGTGACGAACGCAGCGTCGCGTCGGGTCATGGAGAAACTCGGAATGCGTCGGGATCCCGACGGCGATTTCGACCATCCGGGCCTGCCGGAGGGCGATCCGCTCCGCCCGCACGTCCTGTACCGCATACGAGGCGTCGATCGGGTGCGCGCAGGCTACGGTGCCGGGTCGTGAACCCGCTGGTCCTCCTGCTCCACGGCCCGAACCTGAACCTGCTCGGACAGCGCGAGCCCCACATCTACGGCACCGACACGTTGGACGAGTACGTGGCGTTCACCGGGCGACATGCAGCCGAACACCACCTGTCGATCGAGGCGCACCAATCGAACGTGGAGGGCGATCTGATCGATCACATCCACCGGGCCCGTGGCCGCTGCGCCGCCATCATCATCAATCCCGGCGCGTTCACCCATTACGCCTGGGCGATCCATGACGCGCTCGCGGCGTTCGAAGGTCCGATCGTCGAAGTGCACATCTCGAATCCGAATGCCCGAGAGCCGTGGCGGCACACGAGTGTGGTCGCCCCCGTTGCGACGGGTTCCATCGTCGGATTCGGCAAGCACGGGTACGAACTCGCCGTCCGGGCGGTCGCTGCGAGGTTGGAAGGCTGATGTCGGCGTCGGGTGCGGCCCGGGACCGCCGACCACTCCCGGCGATCGATCACCGCGCCCGGCTGCCGCAACTGCGCGAGCGGCTCGCCGACGTCGGTCATCGGGCGATGGTGGTCACCGATCTGACGAACGTGCGGTGGCTGACCGGGTTCTCCGGATCGGCAGGCACCCTCGTCGTCGCTCCCGACCGAGCGGTGCTGGTGGTCGACGGCCGCTATCGAGAGCAGGCCGAGCACCAACTGTCGTCCACAGGAGTCGACTGCGGCGCCGAGGTCGGGTTCACCGCTGCCGATCAACACGAACTGGTGGTCGGGTCACTCGCCGGTGTCGAGTCCGTCGCCGCCGAGGCCGCTGCGCTGAGTCACGCTCGCTGGACGGCGCTGTCCAAGGACCTTCCCCTCGTGTCGGTGGTCGGTCTGGTCGAGTCCGGCCGGCGGTCGAAGGACGTCGGGGAGATCGCTCGTATCGCAGAGGCGGCGCGATGTGCCGACGAAGCGCTCGCCGAGGTCGCCCCGATGCTCGCCGACGAGCCGACCGAGGCCGAGGTCCGCACCGAGTTGGAGTACCGCATGCGGCGACACGGGGCCGACGGGCCGAGCTACGACACCATCGTGGCCAGCGGGCCCGAGCACGCCGCCCGACCGCACCACCGACCGACCGATCGCCGCATCGTCGAAGGTGACACGGTCGTGATCGACGTGGGCGGGCTGGTCGACGGCTACCACTCCGACATGACCCGGAGTTATGTCATCGGCGATCCGGACGCCGACCAACTCGACCGGTACCGGTTGCTCCTGGAAGTCCAGCAGGCCGGTGTCGAGGCCGTGCGGGCCGGTGTGGCCGCTCGCGAGGTCGACGGGGTGTGTCGCCGGATGCTGTCCGACGCCGGATACGGCGACTGGTTCATCCACTCCACCGGACACGGTGTCGGACTCGTGATCCACGAGGATCCGTTCCAGGGGCCGACCTCGTCGTCGACACTCGTCGAGGGCGATGTCGTGACGATCGAACCAGGCCTCTATCGTGTCGGATTCGGCGGCTTCCGCATCGAGGACCTCGTGGAGGTCACCGCATCCGGCAGCCGAACCCTCACTCGATCGCCGAAGGACACTCCATGCCTGCCATCACGACCAACGACCTGAAGACCGGGATCACCCTCGAGCTCGACAACGGCCTGTTCCAGGTCATCGAGTTCCAGCACGTCAAGCCCGGCAAGGGTGGGGCCTTCGTGCGCACCAAACTCCGCAACCTCCGGACCGGCAACGTGTTCGATCGCACCTTCAACGCCGGTGTCCGCGTCGAGCAGGCGATCATCAATCGCGAGGAGATGCAGTTCCTGTACCGGGACGGGGACGACTACGTCTTCATGAACAACCAGACCTACGACCAGATGAACGTCGCCCCGGTCGCCCTCGGTGATGCTGCCGACTACCTGATCGAGGGGATGACGGCCCAGGTGGCCTTCTTCAACGGCGAGATCATCTCGGTCGAGATCCCGGCGTCGGTCGAGTTGACGGTGGCCGAGACCGAGCCGGGGGTGCAGGGCGATCGTGTGTCCGGCGCCCGGAAGCCGGCGACGCTGGAGACGGGAGTCGTCGTCCAGGTGCCGTTGTTCGTCGAGGTCGGTGATCGGATCAAGGTCGACACCCGTTCCGGCGACTACGTGACCCGGGTCTGACGGTGGCCCGCCACGACGAGCGTTCCGACGCCCGGGAACGGGCGCTCACTCTGCTGTACGAAGCCCACAGCAAGGGCATCGATCCCGCGGCGACGATCCCGCTGCAGGTGGTCGAACCCGACCAGATGACATGTGACCTCGTGACCGGCGTCGGTCGACACGTCGACCGCATCGACGTACTGATCCGGGCGAAGTCGCAGGGTTGGTCGATCGAACGGATGCCGGTACTCGATCTCACGATCATGCGGCTCGGCGTGTTCGAGTTGCTCGAGCGACCGTCGGTTCCGACGGCGGTGGTGCTCGACGAGGCGGTCGGTCTGGCGAAGCGGTTCTCGACCGACAACTCCGGCCGATTCGTCAACGGTGTCCTGGCGGCGATCGCCACCGAGGTCCGCCCGCCGACGACTTGACGTCTCGTCGGGTGTAGGTACAGCCGTCGCCGAGCAAGTGGAACACCTGCGCTAGCGTCACTCGCGTGGCCGAACCGGCGATTCGCGAGGCTGAGGAGGAGTGCGCCGACGGACGACTCGGCGCGGACGAGGCGCGGGTCTCCGGTGAGGACGAGGAAGCGCCTCGGAGTCTCCCGGCTCGGCTGCGGGCGGCGGTGGCGGGGGCCCCGGTCGGACTGTGGCCCGTGGTGGGGCTCGTCGTGCTCTACACCTGGTACTTCACTCGGACGACGCTGCGGATGCACCACGGACTCGCCACGTCGACCTACGACTTCGCGCTCTACGACCAGGGTGTCTGGTTGCTGTCACGCTTGGACTCGCCGTTCGTCACCCTGATGGGACGAAATCTGCTCGGCGATCACAGCTCGTTCGTGCTGTTCCTCGTCGTGCCGCTGTTCTGGATCGCTCCGGGCGCGGGCACGCTGCTGTTCGTCCAGTCACTCGTCATCGGTGCCGGGGCGATCCCGGTGTATCTCTACGCTCGTCGGCGTCTCGAGGGTGAGGCGCTCGGCGTGATCGCGGCAGCGGTGTATCTGCTCCATCCCGCCGTCTCGTGGACGAACATGGAGCAGTTCCATCCGGATGCGTTCCTCGGGTTGTTCGTCGGATTCGCGATCTACGGCGCATTGGAGGAGCGTTGGCGGGTGTACGCCGTCTCCGTCGTGCTGTCGTTGATGGTCAAGGAGGACGTGTCCCTCGTGATCGTGCCGCTCGGCATCTGGGTCGCGATCCATCGCGACGTCCGCAAGGGGCTGCTCACGGTCGCCGGCTCGGTCGCGTTCATGGTGGTGGCGATGTTCGTCGTGATGCGGAGCCTCATCGGAGTACCGACCAGGAATGGTTGGCGGATTCCGTTCGGTGGGGTCAGCGGCATCATCGAGACGGCGCTCCGCCACCCGACCCGGTTGGCCGACCACTTCCGGTCCGAGGGACGTCCTTGGTACGTGTGGCAGATGACCTTTCCGCTCGCCTACCAGTTCGTGAGGAAACCGAGCGTCGCGGCGATCAGCGCGCTCGTCCTGTTCACGAACGTCCTGAGCACGTTCTGGTATCAGTTCCAGATCGAGTACCACTACAGCCTCGTCGTGGTGCCGGGCCTCGTGTTCGGCACCGTCTACGCACTGGGGACGGTGCCGTGGGAGGGCAGGTGGAATCGCGGGCGGTCGGTACTGGCGGTCTGGCTCTGCTCCCTGATCGCGGCGTACACGTGGTCGCCGCTGCCCATGGCCGTGCACCAACCGACCTACTGGCCGCCGGACCACCCGGTGGCGTCGGCCGCTCGGGAGATCGTGGAGACGATTCCCGCTGACGCCTCGGTCGCAGCGCATTACCGGCTGACCCCGCATCTCGCGCACCGGAGCGAGATCTATCAGTTCCCCACGCCGTTCCGCACGGTGCTGTACGGGGTCGATCTCGACGACGAGAACCAACGATTGGTGGATCGCGCCGAAGCAGTCGATCTCCTCGTGCTGCAGGTCGACAAGTCTCCGGAGGCCGCAGCGGACTTCGAGGCCGTTCGGTCGGCGTTCGTGCTGGAGCGATCGAACGAGTTCTGGGAGGTGTGGCGGCGGGACAGGACGCGGCCGCTTCCTCCGCTCGTGCTCCCGACGCCGTGAACTTCAGCGAGGACCGCGCACGAGGCGCCCGGGGAGCGCTCCCGTGAACTCGTCGTCGGTGACCGTCTCGACGCCGGCACAGAACGTGTGCCGATACCCGTTCGCTTTCTGGACGAGCCTCGGAGCGCCGCCCGGCAGATCCCATGCCATCCGGGCCTTGCCGAACCGCAGTCGTTCGTAGTCGATCACGTTCACGTCGGCCCGCAGACCTGGTGCGAGGAGCCCTCGGTCGCCGAGACCGTACAGTTCCGCGGTCTGGCGGGTCTGGAGGTGGACGACGTACTCGAGGGGCAGCCTCGGTCCACGGGTTCGATCGCGGGTCCAGTGCGTCAGCATGAACGTCGGGGTTCCGCCGTCACAGATGACCCTGACGTGCGCGCCCGCATCGGCGAGTCCCATGCGGGTTCCGGGATGCACGAGGGCCTCGTGGTTGAAGCTGAGATCGCCGTAGGCGTAGTTGAAGAACGGGGAGTAGAGCATGCCGTTGCCGTCAGCGGTCAGGAGGTGGTCGATCACCAACCCGATCGGTGAGCGCCCGGTTCTCGCGGCGACGGCACCGATCGAGTCGTCGGGGTGCGGCTCGTAGTCGATGTCGCCATCGGCGACCGCCCAGGTCTTCCACATCGTCCCGAGGACCACCCTCTCGAAGAATCCGCCGTCGTCGGGCACCTCGGCGACGAGGCGGTCCCGGATCGGACCGGAGCGGAGCGCGGTGCAGCGTTCGGCGAGCGGGAGGTCGCGGATCTCGGTGTACGCAGGGTGGAAGAGCAGCGGGTGGTAGCTGCCCTCCAGGCACATCAGCAGACCCACGCTCCGTCCGTGCACCTGGGCCACGATCGGGACACCGTCGGCGACCGCCTCGTCGAGTCGGGCGAGGACGTCACGCCACAGGTCGGGTGCCTGATCGGTCTGCGAGAAGTTGACGCTCACCGTTCGGCCATATCTGCTGGCGAGTTCGCGCATCCACGGCCACTCCCGGTCGGGGAGGATCACGTGCTCGGGAGCGAACTGGAACACGCCGTGGCCGACGTCGGCCATCGCCTCCGCGATGGCGAACAGTTCGACGGCGTCGACCATCGTGCCGGGGACGAGTTCGCCGGACTTCGACCGGTGGAGCGGGGTGCGACTGGTCGAGAATCCGAGCGCACCGGCGCGCAGGCCCTCGGCGACGATCTCGGCCATTCGTCGGAGATCGTCGTCGGTCGCCGGATCGTTCACCCCGCTCCGGTCACCCATCACGTAGCCACGCACGGCGCTGTGGGGGACCTGGGTGCCGATGTCGAGCGCGAACCGGCGACGGTCGAGGGCGTCGAGGTAGTCGGGGAAGGATTCCCACTCCCACTGGATGCCTTCCGTGAGCGCTGCGCCGGGAATGTCCTCGACTCCCTCCATGATCTCGATCAGCCATTCGTGACGATCGGGGGCGGCGGGAGCGAAGCCGACGCCGCAGTTGCCCATCACCGCAGTGGTCACACCGTGCCACGAACTCGGTGTCAGGAACGGGTCCCACGTCGCTTGGGCGTCGTAGTGCGTGTGTACGTCCACGAACCCCGGTGTCACGAGCAGGCCGGCGGCGTCGAGCTCGCGGCGCCCCGGCCCGAGCGAATCGCCGACCGCCGAGATCCGGTCGCCGTCGATCGCCACGTTCGTCACTCGGCCCGGCGCCCCTGATCCGTCGACCACGAGTCCATCTCGGATCACGATGTCGTGCATGTCGAGACCGTAGCCGCGGTCGGGCGGGTGCTGATGGTCCGGACAATGCTGGGCTAGCGTCGCTCGGGTGCTGGTTCTCAGGCATCCGAGTACCGGAGATCTCGTCGCAGGGGTCTCGGTGGCCTTGGTGGCGATCCCGCAGTCGCTCGCGTACGCGGAGTTGGCGGGCATGCCGGCGCAGCACGGCCTGTACGCCTCGGCGTTGCCGTCGCTGATCGCGGCGCTGTTCGTGTCGTCGCGGTACCTGCAAACCGGTCCGGTGGCGATGACGGCCCTCTTGACGTTCGGCGCGCTGTCGCCGATCGCGGCGGCGCAGAGTGCGGAGTACGTCTCACTCGCAGCGTTGCTCGCCCTGCTCGTGGGGGTCATGCGGCTGATGCTCGGTGTCGCCCGACTGGGCCGTGTCGCCTATCTGCTCACGCCACCGGTGCTCGTCGGGTTCACGACCGCCGCCGCTCTCCTCATCCTGTCGTCCCAACTCCCGAAGGCCCTCGGTGTCGAACCGAATCGCGGCGGTGTGATCATCGATGCGATCGATGCGGTGCTCCACCCGGCCGCGTGGCGATGGCCGGCGATGGCGTACGCCGCGTTCGCCCTGGCCCTGATCTTCGGTGGCCGCCGAGTCCACGCACTCTTCCCGGGGGTCTTGCTGGCGGTCGTCCTCGGTGTCGTCATCAGCACGGGAACCGATTTCGGTGGCGCAGTGGTCGGCGAACTCGAAGGTGGGTTCATCTCTCTCGGCGTGGCGTTCGACTGGTCCTCGACGACGACGCTCGTCGTTCCGGCGTTCGTCATCGCCCTGGTCGGGTTCGCCGAACCGTCGTCGATCGCTCGCACCTTCGCCGCTGCGGACGGTGAATCGTGGGACGCCGATCGGGAGATGGTGTCACAGGGGGTCGCGAACGTCGCTGCTGCGGTCTCGGGGGCGTTTCCGGTCGGCGGTTCGTTCTCACGCAGTTCGTTGAATCGGCTCGCAGGAGCGACGAGCGCGTGGGCCGGTGCGATCACCGGCG
Source organism: Ilumatobacteraceae bacterium (assembly GCA_049458915.1). Lineage (GTDB taxonomy): Bacteria > Actinomycetota > Acidimicrobiia > Acidimicrobiales > Ilumatobacteraceae > Ilumatobacter. The sequence continues at coordinate 320 of JBMUCX010000002.1, read as the reverse complement.
CGTTCGTGCTGGTCGCGGTGCCGTTCACTCCGGTCCTCCGCGATCTTCCCGAGGCGGTCCTGGGAGCGGTGGTGATCGCCGCCGTGATCAAGCTGGTCGACCTCCGTGGCGTCTGGAACCTCCTCGCCGTGTCGCGAACGCAGTTCGCGATCGGTGCGGTGACCCTGACGGCGACGTTGGCGTCGGCACCGCGCATCGAGCGTGGGGTGCTGATCGGCATCGCGATGTCGCTCGTGGTCACCCGATTCGACCGCCGCTCGGCTCGGCCGGTCACGGGCGACGCCTCCGGCTAGATCGATCACGGTCCGGTCGATCACGGT
>JBMUCX010000001.1:0-65849 GCA_049458915.1 Ilumatobacteraceae bacterium | reverse complement strand
AGGGCGTGCGTGCTCAGTCGATGCGCCAGCGAGGGCATCAGGTCGGCGTGATGGAAGCGGCGTGATGGAGGTCGGCGTGATGGACGTGATGTCGTGGACGTGACGGCACCCGAGGTGATGGCCGGGTGTGAGCCGGCGAGCCACGTCGGTGGAGGCGGTGTGGGTGCCGTCGTCGTCCACGGGTTCACCGGCACTCCGGCCTCGGTCCGAGAGGTCGGTGAGGCGATCGCGGCCGCCGGTTTCGATGTGGAGGTGCCACGCCTCCCGGGGCACGGCACCTCGGTGGACGACATGCTCTCCACGGACTGGTCGGCGTGGTTCGGGGAGGTCGAACGGGCACGTGTCGATCTCGAGCGGCGCTGCGAGCGGGTCGTCCTCGTCGGCCAGAGCATGGGTGGCACGCTGGTGCTCGCATCGGCGCTCGGTCGGCCCCCGGCCGGGCTCGTCTGTGTCAACCCGCTCACCCGGATGCGGAGCGAGGAGGAGTTGGCGTTGCTCGACGAGCTCCTCGACGACGGCCTCGTGGTCGTGCCGGGTGAGGGCTCCGACATCGCCGATCCCGACAGCTCCGACACCTCGTATCCCGGGACGCCGCTGCGCCCGTTGCGATCGTTGCTGTACGAGGGGGTCGCGCCGTTGGCCGATCGCTACGGCGAGATCGGCACCCCGCTGCGACTGTTCACCTCGCGCCAGGACCACGTCGTGACGCCCGAGGACAGTGAGCACCTCGCCGCCACCTTCGGCGGACGCGTCGAGCACACGTGGCTCGAGCGGAGCTACCACGTCGCCACGCGAGACTTCGACCGCCACGTCGTCATCGACGGAACGGTCGATTTCATGCACCGGATCACCACGGAACGGAACCATTCATGAGCCTCTTCACGACGTCCACCTTCGCCTCGTTGCCGAGTCCGTCGCGCCCGTCACTCGAACTCGGCCCGCTCGAGTTGCGGGCGTACGGTTTGCTCATCGCACTCGGGGTGATCGCAGCGGTGTGGCTGTGCGGGCGGATGCTCGAGCGGTACGGATCGGGCACGTCGGACGATGCGAGTTCGGTGGCGATGTGGGGCGTCGTCGCCGGGATCATCGGCGCACGGCTCTACCACGTCGCCACGGAGTGGTCTCGCTTCAGTGACGACCTCGGCGCGATCCCCCAGGTCTGGAAGGGGGGTCTCGGTATCCCGGGTGGGCTGCTCGCAGGAGTGCTCGCCGGGGTGTGGCAGGGGCGTCGGCGGGGCATCGCACCGATGGTGCTGCTCACGTGTGCGGCCCCGGCGGTCCCGCTGGCGCAAGCGATCGGTCGATGGGGCAACTGGTTCAACCAGGAACTGTACGGTCGACCCACCGACCTGCCGTGGGGCCTCGAAATCGACCTGGTCCCGATCGGATACCTGCCCGGCACGACGTTCCATCCGACCTTCCTCTACGAATCGCTCTGGAACTTCGGACTCGTCGGTGCGTTGCTCGTCGTCGACCGTCGGTTCCGCCTCGGTCCCGGCCGGCTCTTCGCGCTGTACCTCGTCGGGTACGGACTCGGCCGCTTCTGGATCGAGGGGCTCCGTATCGACCCGACCGAGGTGTCCGACGTCGCTGGACTCCGGTGGAACCAGTGGGTGGCGCTCGCTGCCGTGGTGGCAGGGTCCGTCTGGTTCGCTCGGACCAGGTCGAGCCGCTGGCCGGCACCGGATGTGCTGGAGTCGGACGGGCCGGCACCGGATGTGCTGGAGCCGGATGGGCCGGAACCGGAGATGGTCGAGTCCGCCGACGATCCCGTGGGTGACCCGAACCGGGCGGATTAGCCTGCCCCGGGTGTCCGATCGCATCACCCCTGCCGACGTCGCCAAGGTCGCCCGCCTGGCTCGTCTCGACCTCACCGTCGACGAGGTCGATCGGGCCGCTCATCAACTCGGTGACATGCTCGACCACTTCGCCGACGTCGATGCGCTCGACCTGTCGTCGGTCACGCCGATGACCCAGCCGTATCCGCTGCGCAACGTGTTGCGCGACGACGAGGTCCGGCCCTGCCTCGACCGTGACGAGGTCATGGCCGCCGCTCCACGGAGCGAGGACGGACGATTCTGGGTTCCTCCCGTCCTCGGTGGTGACGCCTGATGGCCCGGTACTCGTCGCCGCAGTTCCACACGGCCGCACGGATTGCAGCAGATGTTCGTTCCGGGGCGCGCACCGCGGTCGAGGTGCTCGACGAGCATCTGCTCCGGATCGAGAGCCGTGAGGCCGAGATCCACGCCTTCAACCTGGTGACGGTCGAGCGGGCCCGAGAACGGGCGGCCATCGTCGATGCGGCGATCGCCGCAGGTCGCGATCCGGGCCCGTTGGCCGGGGTCCCCGTGGCGCTCAAGGACAACATGTGCACCCGGGGGGTGCCGACCACGTGTTCGTCGCGGATCCTCGACGGCTGGGTTCCGCCATACGACGGTACTGCGGTCGCGCTGGTGGAAGCGGCCGGTGCCGTGGTGGTCGGAAAGACCAACCTCGACGAGTTCGCGATGGGCTCGTCGACCGAGAACTCGGCCTTCGGACCGACTCGGAACCCGCTCGACCCTGCTCGGGTCCCGGGTGGCTCGTCGGGTGGCTCGGCGGCGGCGGTCGCTGCGGGCATCGCCGCGCTGTCGTTCGGGTCCGACACCGGGGGTTCGATCCGCCAGCCGGCGGCGCTGTGCGGTTTGGTGGGTCTCAAACCGACGTATGGCCGGGTGAGCCGGTACGGGCTGGTCGCCTTCGCGAGCAGCCTCGACCAGATCGGCCCGTTCACTCACGACGTCGCCGATGCGGCGATCGCCCTGCAGGTCGTCGCCGGACACGACCCGATGGACTCGACGTCGATCCCCGAGCCGGTCCCCGACTTCACGGCGGTGTTGGATCTCGGCGTCGACGGGCTTCGTGTCGGACGTATCACCGACCTGCCGAGTGGTGCCGACCCGGATGTGGTGGCTCGTCTCGACGAGGCGTTCGGAGCGCTCGCCGCCGCCGGTGCGACGATCGTCGACGTCGAGGTGCCGGCGTTCACGTACGGCCTGACGGCGTACTACCTGATCGCGCCGGCCGAAGCGTCGTCGAACCTGGCGCGCTACGACGGTGTCAGGTACGGCCTCAGGGTCGACGGTGCCGATGTCGAGGAGATGATGCGCAACACCCGCACGGCGGGATTCGGTGACGAGGTGAAGCGGCGGATCCTGCTCGGTACCTATGCGCTGTCCGCCGGCTACTACGACGCCTACTACGGCAAGGCGCTCAGGATCCGTCGACTGATGGCCGACGATTTCGCCGCTGCGTACGAGCGCTGCGATGTGTTGCTCACGCCGTCGTCACCGAGCGTCGCGTTCCCGTTCGGCGACAAGACCGCCGACCCGCTCGCGATGTATCTCTGCGACACCTACACGATCCCCGCGAACCTCACCGGTGATCCGGCGATGAGCGTGCCGTTCGGGACGGGTGCCGACGGGTTGCCGGTCGGGGTCCAGGTGATCGCCCCGTCGCTCGGCGAGGGAGTGATGCTCCGAGTGGCAGCGGAACTCGAACGACGCGCCCCGATCGGAGGTGCGTCGTGAGCGAGATCTGGACCCATGCCGGGTACGAGATGGTCGTCGGACTCGAGGTGCACGTCGAACTCGCCACCCGGACCAAGCTGTTCTCGGCGTCCCCGAACCGGTTCGGCGACGAGCCGAACACCAACATCGATCCGGTCACCCTCGGCCTCCCCGGAGCACTCCCGGTCCTGAACCGGCAGGCCGTCGAGTTGGCGATGCGCATCGGTCTGGCGCTCAACTGCAGCGTCCAGCCGTGCACCTTCGCACGGAAGAACTACTTCTACCCGGACATGCCGAAGGCGTACCAGATCAGCCAGTACGAGGATCCCCTGAACGTCGACGGTTGGCTGGATCTCCCCGACGGCACCCGGATCGGAATCGAACGCGCCCACGTCGAAGAAGACGCGGGGAAGACGGTGCACGCCGGGGAGTCCGGTCGGGTCCACGGTGCCGATCATTCGCTGATCGATCTGAACCGGGCGGGGGTGCCGCTCGTCGAGATCGTCAGCCGGCCCGACATCCGCTCGCCCGAGCAGGCGCGTCAGTACGTGACCGAACTGAGGGCGATCCTCCTCGCGATCGGAGCGTCCGATGCGAAGATGGAGGAGGGCTCGATGCGGGTCGACGCCAATGTGTCGGTCCGTCGTCCCGGGGACGGACTCGGGACCCGGTGCGAGATCAAGAACGTCAACTCCGTCCGGTCGGTCGGGCGAGCGATCGATTACGAGGCCAAGCGACAGATTCTTGTGATCGAATCGGGTGATCGGGTGCGCCAGCAGACGCGCCATTGGGACGAGGGTGACTCGAAGACCCATACGCTGCGCGACAAGGAGGACGCCGACGACTATCGGTACTTCCTCGAGCCCGACCTCGTCCCGCTCGTTCCCGACCCGGCGTGGATCGAGGAGGTCCGTGCGGGCTTGCCGATGTTGCCGGCGGCCCGCCGCGTGCGCCTCGCTGCGGCGACCGGCCTGGCTGCCGATGGCGACGCCGTGTCCGTGATCGTCGATCGCGGACAGGACGACTACGCCTTCGCCGTCGCGGCGGCGGGTGGCGATCTCGGCCGCGCCGTGGTCCATCTGAAGGAGGCGTTCGCCGAGGCCGGTCCGGTCCCGCCGCTCCCGGCCGGGGACCTCGCCGGACTGACCCGCCTCGAGGTGGCGGGTGAACTGACTGCGACCCAGGCCAAGGCGGTGCTCGCAGAACTGCTCGAGCGAGGTGGCGGCGATGCTGCTGCGATCGCCGCCGAGAAGGGGTTCGAGGCGATGGACACGGGCGAGTTGGAGTCGCTGGTCGATGCTGCGATCGCTGCCCAACCCGAGGCGTGGGCGAAGTACTGCGCCGGGGAAGGCAAGGCGATGGGCGCACTCGTCGGTCACATCATGAAGTCGAGTCGAGGCCAGGCCGACGGACGTCTCGTGAGCGACCTGTTGGAGCGACGCCGAGGCTGACCTTCACCGGCCGAGTGCGACGAACCCGGCACCGAGTTCGGTGTACGCCCGCTGGAGATCGTCGATGTCGACCGGGTCCGCCGCCAACCCGACGACCGATCCGCCCGAGCCGGCGGAGTTGACGGCGGCACCGTGGCGCCTCCCGACCTCGACGAGACGCTCCTGCGGCGCCCCGACGTCGACGATGGAGACCCGCAGATCGAACGACCGGTCCATCGCTGCAGCGAGCCCGTCGCGGTCGCCGCAGTCGAGTGCTCGTGCGGCTCGCTCGGCACACTCGGCGAGGTCGCGCATGGCGCGGTGGACGAGTCGCTCGCCGGCGTCGAAGCGTTCCCGGAGCGAGCCGTGGACCGTGCCGCTCGACTCGGCCGAAGTCGTGTCCCACGCCACGAACAGCGGGATGCCCTCCGCCCCGTCGACCGGATGGAACGACACCGGATCGAAGCGCATCAGGACCGGTCGACCGATCGCTTGGACGAGCCGGTCCTGGAGACCGGCGGTGATCCGGAGTCGGTCGACCTCGACCGACAGTGCGAGTTCGGCGAGTTCGATCGGGTTCCAGCGACGGCCGGCCGGTTCGGCCAGTGCCCGTAGTGCGGCGATCACCAACGCGCTCGAACCGGCGAGACCGACCGATCGGGGGATGCTGGTGGCGGCGGTCAACTCGACGGGTGGCGCCGGTCCGGCGACGTCCTCGAAGGCCTCGACGGTGGCGTGCAGCAGCGCTCGGAGGTCCGGATCGGTCGCACGGATCGTGCAGTTCGCGGCAGGGGACGTGGTGACGGTGGCGGTGAAATCGGGGACGGGCACGGCGACGACCGCCCCGCCGTAGCCGTCGGACGGATTGCCGGCGAGTGCCGCTCGCGCGGTGCAGGAGGCGGTGTGCACGCCGGTATCGCTACCAGACCGGGCCGTCTCGCGTCGGTTCGGCTCGATGTCCGATTTCCGCTCGGAGCGAGCCGAGCCAGGCGGCATGATGGTCGGATGACGGATGGCCCGCTGCTCGACATCGATCGGTGTTACCGAGCCGTGCGGAGTCGAGACCGGCGGTTCGACGGCTGGTTCGTCCTGGCGGTGCGTACCACCGGGATCTACTGTCGGCCGAGTTGCCCGGCCGTCACACCGAAGCGGTCGAACGTCGAGTTCCATCCGACGACCGCCGCCGCCCACGCCCGAGGATTCCGGGCGTGCAAGCGATGCCGACCCGATGCGACGCCCGGTTCGCCGGAGTGGGACCTGCGGGCCGATGTGGTCGCCCGAGCCGTTCGTCTGATCGCCGACGGTGCCGTCGACCGCGACGGCGTCCCCGGCCTCGCCCGGCGACTCGGTTACGGGGAGCGGCAACTGCGCCGACTCCTGGTCGCCGAACTCGGAGCCGGCCCGACGTCGCTCGCCAGGGTTCGCCGGGCCGAGACGGCACGGGTGCTGTTGGAGACGACCGACCTGGCGATGGCAGAGGTCGCCGTCGCTGCCGGGTTCGGCAGCACCCGCCAGTTCAACGACACGATCCGTTCGGTGTACGCGACGACGCCGGGCTCCCTCCGGCTCGCCGCGTCGACCCGACGACCGAAGGCCGACCCCGGCGTGGTGGCCGTACGGTTGCCCGTTCGCACGCCGTTCGCGGGACGAGAGCTCGTTCGGTTCATCGGCGCCCACGCCGTACCGGGTCTCGAGCACGTCGAGGAGTCCGCCACCGGTCATCTCGAACGCACATTGGCGCTTCCACACGGACACGGCGTCGTGGGTGTGACGATCATCGACGACGAAGCGGTTCGCGCCGAGTTCCGCCTCGCCGATTGGCGCGACCTCGCACCGGCGGTCGAGCGGGTGCGGAGGTGGCTCGACCTCGATGCCGACCCCGTGGCCATCGATGCGGCGCTGTCCAGTGACCCGGTGCTCACTTCGTCGGTCGGTCGTTGCCCGGGGTTGCGTTCGCCGGGGAGTGTCGATCCGTTCGAGGCGGCGATCCGCACGGTGATCGGGCAGCAGGTCTCGGTGGTGGGCGCGGCGACGGTCACCGGTCGCATCGTGGCAGCGCTCGGGGAGCCGCTGTCGTTCGACCATCCGCGACTCGATCGGGTGTTCCCGACCCCGGAGCGCCTCGCGGCGGTCGATCCCGTGACCCTGCCGCTCCCGCGCCAGCGGGCTGCCACCGTGTGTCGGGTGGCGCAGGCGGTCGTCGACGGACGGGTGGACCTCGACCGGTGGGCCGACCGGCGGGAGGTCCTCCGGTCGCTCGGTTCGGTCGTCGGTGTCGGGCCGTGGACGGTCGACCTCGTCGCCATGCGTGGGTTGGGCGACCCCGATGTCTTCCCGGTGGGTGACCTGGTCCTCCGCCGTGGAGTCGAGCGGATCGCTCCTGGCGGTCTCGACCCGGATCGGTGGCGACCGTGGCGTTCCTATGCGACACGACACATCTGGAACACCGTGTGGAGCCCCCGATGAGCGCGCATTCCGATCGAACCGTTGCATCGATCAGCACTCCGATCGGCCGGCTCGACGTGGTGGCGTCCGCTGTCGCCGTCGTGGAGATCAGGTTCGCCGACGACTCGCCGGATGCCGAGTCACCGGTTCCGGTCGACCATCCGGTGTTGGGCTCGGCGCTGCTCCAGTTGGACGAGTACTTCGCCGGGTTCCGGACCGAATTCGATCTCCCACTCGACCCGACCGGAACCGCCTTCCAACGCGAGGTGTGGGCGGTGCTCCGCACCGTTCCGTACGGGGAGACGATCAGCTACGGCGAGCAGGCGAGTCGGCTCGGTGATCGCAACAAGTCGCGTGCGGTGGGTGCGGCGAACGGGCGGAACCCGATCCCGATCGTCGTTCCCTGTCATCGCGTGGTCGGGTCCGATGGTCGGTTGACCGGCTTCGCAGGTGGTCTCGCTGCCAAGGCATGGCTGCTCGACCACGAGCGCCGGATCTCGACGACCGGCGACACCCGGTGAGCGGGCGTCGTCAGCGACGCTTGGCCCGAGCGGCCTGCTCGCGGCGAGCGCGCTCCGCAGCCTGCTTCTGCAGGCGCTGCTCCTTACGGCGCGCCTTGAGCGCCTGACGTTCGGGATCGTCCTCGTTCGACGTCTGGAGCAGTGGACTTCCGGCACGCTCCTCGGCGGGTGGCAACTTGACGAGGTCGTCGTTCTTCAGCAGGTCGCGGATGATCGCCGACGCCGGCGCTTCACCGGCCACCGTCGATGCGAGCATCAACCGGGTGATCGACAGTCCGTGCTGCTCGACCAAGCCGGGGAGGACGTCGCGCAGTTGGTCGCTCGACGGCTGTTCCGCTGCCGGCCCGAGTTCCTCGATGCACTCGGCCAGACATGCGTCGGTGAGAACGAGCGCGATGCTCTCCATCGTGCCGTCGATCCGTCCCGAGACGATCGCCGCCCGGATCGCCGCAGCGTCGGGTTCACCGTCGAGCAGATCGGTGAGTGCGTCGCGATGGTCGTCGCCGAGGGCTTCGATCACTCGGGTGATCTCGTCGTCGGTCGTGCTGGCGAACGCACGATCGAGCAGACCGAGGGATTGCAGACGGTTCTTCACCTGATTCACGTCGGACGACGTTACCGGCGGTGGGGGTCCTCCCGATCGCCTGGTCGACCGAGAGCCGTTCAACTAGTGTGGGATGCAAGCGCTTACACGTCACGCCGGGAACCCGGTTCTGCCCGGCGATCGGCTCGTCGGGTCCGGAGAAGGAGATGCCATGTCGACGGTGGTCCTCGACAAGATCAACAAGGTGTACGACAACGGATTCCAGGCGATCCACGACCTGAGTCTCGACATCGCGGACGGCGAGTTCCTGGTACTCGTCGGTCCGTCGGGTTGCGGGAAGTCGACGGCGCTGCGGATGATCGCCGGACTCGAGACGATCACCGGTGGCGAGATGCGAATCGGCGATCGGGTCGTCAACGATGTCGAGCCGAAGGACCGCGACATCGCAATGGTCTTCCAGAACTACGCGCTGTACCCGCACATGTCGGTGTACGACAACATCGGGTTCGCGCTCAAGCTCGCCAAGGTGCCGAAGGCCGAGATCGACCAGCGCGTGCGCAAAGCGGCCGAGATCCTCGAACTCACCACGTATCTCGACCGCAAGCCGGGGCAGCTCTCCGGCGGTCAGCGTCAGCGCGTGGCGATGGGTCGGGCGATCGTCAGGCAGCCGGCGGCGTTCTTGATGGACGAGCCGTTGTCGAACCTCGATGCCAAGCTCCGGGTGCAGATGCGTGCCGAGATCGCCTCGTTGCAGCGCGAGCTCGGCGTGACGACGTTCTACGTCACCCACGACCAGGTCGAGGCGATGACGATGGGCGACCGTGTGGCGGTGATCAAGGACGGCTGGCTCCAGCAGGTCGACACGCCGCAGCGTCTGTACGACCGGCCGTCCAACGTGTTCGTGGCGGCCTTCATCGGTTCACCCTCGATGAATCTCTACGAGGGGACGATCTCGATCGCCGAGGATGGTGGCAGCGTGCAGGTCGGAGCGCACTCGCTTCCACTCGCATCGGCCTCGCTAGCGGCTCGGCCCGCACTGCGGTCCTACGACGGCCGCAAGGTCGTCGTCGGGATCCGTCCCGAGGACTTCGAGGACGCGAACCACGACCCGGAGGGTCACCCGCGGCTCGCAGCGCCGGTGACCCTGATCGAAGCACTCGGAGCGGAGATCATGGTGCACTTCCGCATCGATGCTCCGACCGTCGACAGCGGTGACCCCGACGCGGTCGAGGAGGCCGGAGGCGAGGGCTCGGCGAACGCCGTCGGCCGGTTCCATCCTCGATCGACTGCTCGACCCGGTCAGCAGGTCGAGGTCGCCGTCGCCGTGGAGAACCTCCACTTCTTCGACTTCGAGACCCGCCTCGCCATCTGGGACTGACGCCCGTCGGGCCGTCAGGGGAGCGGGACGCCCTCGGACGCCTGCACGATCGCGTACACGTCGGCGCGGTCGAGGTGTACGTCGAAGGCTCGGAGCGAGGCTCGGATCCGATCCGGCTGTTGAGTGCCGATGATCGCGACCGGTGCTGCCGGGTGGGCCAGTACGAACGCCAGTGCAATCGTCGCCCGGTCGGTCGACTCCCGCTCGGCGATCCGGTCCAGGAGGTCGAGCAACTCGGGCGGCATGCCGTCGCCGGTGACGACCCGTCCGCCGGCGAGCGGGCTCCAGGCGAGTGGGACGATGCCGCGCTCCATGCTCTGATCGAAGGTCCCGTCGCGCATCGGAGCGAGGCAGGCGACGGAGTATTCGGGTTGGGTGCTCACGATCGCGAACGGCAGGTGCGCCTGGAGTGCTGCGACCTGGGCGGTCGTGTGGTTGGACACACCCACCTCGCGGATCTTGCCGGCCGTCCGGAGCCCGTCGAGGGTGGCGGCGACGTCGGCCGGGTGGGTGTACATGTCGGGCCGGTGAATCTGGTAGAGGTCGATCGTGTCGACACCGAGTCGGCGCAGCGAGTCATCGCACGCCTCGACGAGGCGACGCGGAGACGAGTCGTAGGGCACTGGTGGAACGATGCCGCCCTTCGTCGCGAGGACCATCCGGTCGCGCAGGGCCGGTGTGTCGGCGAGCACCCGCCCGAGCAGGGCCTCGACGTCGCCGAATCCGGAGCCACCCCAATCGAGTCCGTACACGTCGGCGGTGTCGATCAGGTTCATCCCGGCGTCGAGCGCCGTCTCGATGAGCGACCTGGCTCGGCCGAGGTCGTCGGTGGTGTAGCGCCACTGTCCGTACGCGAGTGCGCCCACGGTGCCGAGTGAACCGAGCGGGCGGGGTGACGCGTTGACGAGCGAAGGCTGGGCGGAGGTCGACATGCGGACCACGGTAGCGATCCGAGGGCGGCGGCGGGCCGTCTCCGACGGCGTCACCGAGGTGGAGCGGTGCTCGTGCGTCGGACGAGGTGGATCGGGTCGTTGTGCCGTGTCGGCGCCGGGTGATCTCCGGCGAGCGCGGCCACCATGAGGCGCGCGGCGCCGGCTCCGTGCCGGTCGACGTCCTGGTGGATGGTCGACAGTCCGAGGACGGCGGCGACGTCGTGATCGTCGACCCCGATCACCGAGAGGTCGTCCGGGACACGGATACCGCGGTCGGCCGCGGCGTGCAGCACGCCGAATGCCATCTCGTCGGACAGTGCGAAGATCGCCGTGGGAGGGTCGTCCCGGTCGAGGAGTCGTTCCGCGGCCTCGTAACCGCCGTGGACGGTGAAACTCCCATCGACGTACAGCGTCGGGTCCGGCTCGAGTCCGAGCGGCGCGTGAGCCGTTTCGAACCCGCGTTGGCGCAGTTGCGGGACGACGAACCCGAACGGGTTCTCGACCTCGCCGCGTACGAGTCCGATCCGACGGTGGCCCAGTTCGAGCAGATGTCCAGCGGCGAGTTCCCCGACGGCCACGTCGTCGATGCCGATCGAGGGCACGCCGTCGAGCACCGGTCCGATCGCCACCAATGCCAGGCCGCGTTCATCGAGCGATCGGACGTCGTCGGGTGACAGCGCGACGTCGACGACGATCACACCGTCTGCTCGGCGGTGGAGGGCGTCGGAGCCATCGAGCAGTTCGATGCACGAGCGCGCGGCCCCGAGACCGATGACGATCGTGTCGTAGCCGGCCTCGGCACAGACCGCCGCGATCCCGGCGACGACGTGTGAGAAGTACCAGCCGTTGAGAATCGGGACGGCGACGGCGACCGATCGCGAGCGTCCGGCGGCGAGTCGTGAAGCGGCCGGGTCGGCGCGGTAGTGCAGGTCGCTGGCGATCCGCTGCACCTTCACCCGGGTGGAGTCGGCGACGTTCGGGAGCCCACGGAGCGCTCGACTGACCGTGGCGACCGATACTCCGGCTGCCAGAGCGACGTCTTCGATCGTGGCCCGGATCCTGCGTACGTCGAGAGCGTTCGAAGCTGGAGAGATCGGGCCGGTGGTGGGCATTGCTCGTGCTCGCTCGTGTCGGAGGGAAGCTTCATGTAAGCGCTTTCGGCTTCGCCGGGTCAAGTGTCGCTCCGCTCGCCGAGCGTGCTGTCGCGTGCCGTCGGGTGGAGTCGGGGGAGTCGGGGGGTGCCGAAGCCCGTTCCGATGTCAACTGTTGTGAGCAGCACTCTCAGAAGTGGCAACATGTGCGGATGGACATGCGCCGCGCTTGGCTCGCCGTTTCGCTCGTCGACCTGACGAACCTCTCGGACGGCTGCACGTCGGACGAGGTGGACACGCTGTGCACCCGGGCGCTGGTGGCCGGGACGGCGGCGGTCTGTGTGTGGCCGGACTTCGTCGCCAGAGCGACGGCGACGCTGGCGGGCCACAGCCCGTCGGTCGCCACGGTCGTGAACTTCCCGACGGGAGACGAACGTGCACACGCCACGTCCCTCCTCGTCGAACGGGCGCTGTCGGACGGTGCCGACGAGATCGACGTGGTGCTGCCGTACCGGTCGTTCGCAGCGGGCGAACGGGCGCGTTCCGGAACGGTGCTCGCTGCGGTCCGGGCCGCCACGGAGGGCGTGGCGCTCATGAAGGTGATCCTCGAGACCGGCGAGTTGGTCGACGAGACCCTGATCGGGCAGGCGGCCGCCTTCGCGATCGACCACGGAGCCGACTTCCTGAAGACGTCGACGGGGAAGTCGGCCGTGTCGGCCACACCCGAAGCGGTTCGTGTGATGCTGGGAGAGATCCAGCGAGCTGGGCGGCCGGTGGGGCTGAAGGTGTCGGGTGGTCTCCGGACCTCGGCCGATGCCGAGGAGTACCTGACGCTCGCCGAATCGGTGATGGGATCGTCGTATCTGGAGCGGAGCACGTTCCGGCTCGGAGCGAGTTCGTTGCTCGATGCGCTCCTCGAGGTCGGTGACGCGGACGATCAGTCCCTGGGTGGGTAGTACTTCGGGTCGGGTTCGACCTGTTCGACGGCGGCGCCTGCTGCCTTCCACCCGTTGAATCCGGCTTCGAGGTGGGCCACGTCGGTGTAGCCGAGGTCCTGGAGCACGGCCGCGGCGAGCGCCGAGCGCTGGCCTCCGGCGCAGTGCAGCACGTACCGGCGGTCGAACTCGAGGCCGCCACGGAAGTAGGGCGACTCCGGCGCGAACCAGAACTCGAGCATCCCGCGGGGCATCGACTTGGCGCCCGGGATGGCGCCCTTCTCCCAACGCTCGCGGACGTCTCGGATGTCGATCACGGTGACGTCGCCTGCCTCGATCTCGGCCTGCAGCTGCTCGACGGTGAGTTCTTCGATGCGCGCCTTCGCGTCGGCGACCATCTGATCGAGCGTGATGCGCGGGCGTGGGTCGTCGGGGTGTGCGTCGGCCATCGTTCCAGTGTCGCGCAGTGCGCCCGGTCGGGTCAGACTCGGATCGTGCGTCGTTCCGACCGTTCCCGTGCCGTCACCCGGCTCGTCGAAGGCTTTCCGCTGGTGAACGAGCATCCGGACGTGGCGGGTGTGTTGCGCGATGCGGAGTTGTTGTCGATCCTCGGACCGGCGTTGGCAGAGCCCTTTCGCCGGACGGGGGTGACGGCGGTCTGTGCGCCGGAGGCCCGCGGGCCCATCCTCGGCGCCCTCGTCGCCGTCGAACTCGGTGCCGGGTTGGTGCTCGTCCGCAAGGACGAGCGGAATCACCCGGGTGCTGATCGCCGGGTGGAATCGGCTCCGACGTGGCGAGGGACGAGCGAGCTTTTTCAGAGCCGGTCGTGGGACCTCGGACCGGACGACGTGGTGCTCGTCGTCGACGACTGGATCACGACCGGCAGTTCAGCTCGTGCGGTTCGAGAGCTCGTCGAATCGGCCGGGGCGCGTTACGTCGGAGCATCGGTGATGGTGTGCAAGACCGAGCCCCGGGTGATCGACGAACTCGGGGTGCACTGGCTCGTGTCGTTCGAGCAGTTGATGAACCGCTGAATTCGACCTCGATCACCGCCGATCGCCCCTGCCGGGAGTCGTCTCCTCGGTTCATGCTTCGTACATGTCGACGACGCGTGGCAGCGACCCGCCCTGCTCGGTCCGATCTCCTCTCGGTCGTGCACCGGACTCCCCGGGACGGGCTCCGCGCCGATGGCTGTTCGGGTCATCGGTGCTCGTCGCCGCAGTGCTCCTCGCTCCGGGCTGTGCCGACGGTTCGTCCGGAGGTTCGGGTTCGATCGTGTCGACCGACGTCGTCGGTTCCTCGTCGAGCACGTCGTCGAGTGGTTCGTCGAGCACGTCGTCGAGTGGTTCGGCAGCGGTGAGCTTGCCGGACCGGGAGCGGGAGCGGACCGAGATCCGGTTGTCGCTCGGAGCGGTGCTCCATGCCTGTGGCGATCGCGACCGCGACCGCCTCCGAGACGAAGTGCACGATCGAGTCCGGGAGCGAGTCGACGGGGCGCTCTTCCGGTTCAGGGAGGAAGCCCGGTTCGAACTCGGGTCGATGAGCGTCGTGTTCGACGGAGACCGGGCGACGGTCCGGGCACGGGTTCGGATCCGAGTGGCTGATCGGCCGACCCCGGACGAGTCGGTGTCGTGGCGGTTCGAGTACGACGGAGACGGTTGGCGACTCGTCGATCTGCCGCCGTGCCTCGACGATTCGCCCACCGCCCGAGACGACCCGGGATGATTGCGGCTGGAGTGGCTCTCCGGGGAGGTCGCCAGTGAGTGCCCTCGGCAGGATTCGAACCTGCGCACACGGCTCCGGAGGCCGATGCTCTATCCCCTGAGCTACGAGGGCGGGCACGGCGAATCTACCGGGACGGGTCCCCCGGCGCACCGTGATCGCGAGCGCGACGGAGCGTGCCTGACACAACTCGTCACGGGGGCGGGCACAATGGCGGCCGTGGCCGACCCGATCACCATCGTCTCCGACCTGCTCGCCCCGGTGTTCGCCGACATCGCCGGATCACCGGCCGATGCCGTGGTCCGGCCCAGCGACCGTGCCGACGCCCAGATCAACGGTGCGCTTCCGCTCGCGAAGCAACTCGGGTCCAACCCGCGCGAGATCGCACAGCGGGTCGTCGACTCCGGAGTGCTCGAGGGTGTCTGCAGCGCCGTCGAGATCGCCGGACCCGGCTTCGTGAACCTGACCTTCGACGATTCGTTCCTGGCGAGCCGACTCGCCGAGGTCGCGGTCGACGAGCGACTCGGCGTGCCGGTGGCGTCGACGATGCGGACCGCCGTCGTCGACTACTCGGCACCCAATGTCGCCAAGGAGATGCACGTCGGTCACCTCCGATCGACGGTGATCGGTGATGCGATCGTCCGCCTGCTGCAGTTCCAGGGCCACACCGTGATCCGCGAGAACCACATCGGTGACTGGGGTCGTCCGTTCGGCATGCTGATCGAGCACCTCCTGGACATCGGCGAGGACGTCGCCGCCGAAGGGATGCAGCAGGGCGATCTCGACGCCTTTTACAAGGCGGCCAATGCGAAGTTCGCCGACTCCGAGGAGTTCCAGGCCCGGGCGCGTGAGCGGGTCGTCCTGCTCCAGGCGTACGACCCCGGCACCATCGCCCTGTGGCAGCGGCTGTGCCGGATGTCCGCCGAATACTTCAACACCATCTATTCCCGCCTCGGGGTGCAACTCACCGACGACGACCTGGCGGGAGAGTCCGTGTACCAGCCGAAGATGCCCGAGACGATCGAGCGTCTCCGGGCCGGCGGCTTGCTCGAGGAGAGCGATGGCGCGACCGTCGTGTTCCCGCCGGGGTTCACCAACCGTGACAACGAACCGCTGCCGCTGATCGTCCAGGCCCGCACCGGAGGCTTCAACTACGCCACCAGCGACCTCACGTGTGTCATCGATCGCGTCGAACGACTCGGCGCCGATCTGCTGCTCTACGTCGTCGGCGCTCCGCAGTCCCAGCATCTCGAGATGGTGTTCGAAGTGGCTCGTATGGCCGGCTGGTTGCGGTCCCCGGCGGAGGCCGTGCACATTGCGTTCGGGAGCGTGCTCGGCGAGGACCGCAAGATGTTGCGGAGCCGATCGGGCGACTCGGTCAAGCTCATCGAGTTGCTCGACGAGGCCGTCGACCGCGCAGCCAATGCGGTCGCCGAGAAGAACCCCGACCTGTCGACGGCGGAGCGGGCCGAGATCGCTCGGATGATCGGCATCGGTGCGGTGAAGTACGCGGATCTGTCGACCGATCGGATCAAGGACTACGTGTTCGATTGGGATCGGATGCTCGCCTTCGACGGCAACACGGCGCCCTACCTGCAGTACGCGCACGCACGCATCTGCTCCATCTTCCGTCGGGCCGGCGTCGACCGGGCGAGCGTCCGAGGGAGCGGAATCGCGCTCGACACGGCGCAGGAGCGGTCGCTGGCGATCCGGCTCCTCGCGTATCCGACGGTCGTGGCGGATACGACGGATGGCTACGCCCCGCATCGCCTGTGCACGTATCTGTTCGAACTGGCACAGGACTTCACGGGTTTCTACGAGCACTGTCCGGTGATGAAGGCCGACGAGCCGGTTCGTTCGAGCCGCCTGGCGCTGTGTGATGTCACGGCGCGAACGCTCGAGCACGCACTCGGCCTGCTCGGCATCGATGCCCCGGCCGTCATGTGACCGCGTTCTCCGACCGTGGGTGGCTGCTCCGACCGGCTCGGTGGTGGCCGGAACGAGATCTTGACTGATTCGTCGGTCACCGGTGGCTAGTATCCGTCAAGTGCGGAACCTCCTGGCCCGCGCTGCCACTGGCTGACCATCTCCCGCATGACCGTACCGGTATGACCTCCACCGTCCCGACCACCACCAGTCCGAACCCCGGGAGCGTCGACTCCGGGTCCGTGCGGCCGCGCGACCTCGGCGCGTCGTTCCTCGAGTTGCTGGTCGCGATCGTGTTGCTCGGGACGGCAGGCGTGGCGGTGCTCGCCTCGATGTCGGCGGCAACCGTGGGAGCACGTACGAGCGACGAGGTCGCCGACATCCAGTCGCTGCTCTCGGAGGCGAGCGTGCTCGTCGGTGACACGTACCCCGAACTCGTCCCGTTCGTCGCCTGCGATTCCGGTACGGACGTGGCGACGAGTTATCGAGACGTCATCCAGGCCGAACTCGCCGAAGGCGGCCGAGGCAAGATCGAGGTCGTGGCCGTTCGCTTCTGGAACGGAAGTGCCTTCGTGAGCGGGTGCACCACGGCGCATCGCCTTCAGGAAGTGGAGCTGCGCGCGACGCTGGGTGATTCGTCACGCGCGGCGAAGGTCGTCAAGCGTCCGCTCGCACCACCGCCGTGTGAGGTGCTCCCGTGCGGGCCGATCCCGCCGGCTCCTCCGGGCGCATTCGAACCGGGCGAGGTCGATGTCGAACTCACGCCCGGCATCAACGGACCGGACGGCGAGGGGTGAGCACGATGACCACGATGACCACGAGTGGAGCTCCCGACGAGCAGCGACGTGACGCTGGTATCACGCTCGTCGAGATCATCGTGACGATCGTGATGTTCACACTCGTCACGGGAGTGATCGCGGCGGCCGTGGTCGTCATCTTCCGGACGGAGGAAGGTGTGGTCGTGTCCACTGCCGAGGCGCAGGACACACGGCAGGTCGTCAACTATTTCCCGCTCGACGTCGGCTCGGGATCGCTCGATCCGGTCGATTACCGGGCCACCATCGGTGGGGCCGGGGGTGACAGCGGATCGGGCTGCGCCGAATCCGGCAACGAGAACCTCCTGCGGATCGACGTGGCCGACGACGAACGGATCGCCTACCGCTTGGAGGTGCCCGACTCGAGGTCGTCGGCGCGCATCGACCGATACGTCTGCAATCTGACCGACACCGGGTGGGAAGAAGTCGTGCGGGTCAACATCGCCGACTCGCTCGACCTGCCGGTCGAGGGTGCCGAGCCGCTGCACCGGGCCGAGGTCGTGGTCGCCGAGGATGCGTATCGGCGAGTCGACACGGTTCGGATCGACTACGTCCAGCGAGGACGACTCGAAACCTTCCATGCGGCACCTCGGCCCGAGAACCCGTACGCCACCACGGGTTTGTGCGACGGGCAGCCACTGGCGGCCGCGGCGAACATCGCCAGTTTCGTGATCGGCGACGTCTTCCTCTCGGGCACGTCCGTCAAGAGCGCTCTGTACGTCGGCGGAACGCTGACGTTCGACGGAGCGGTCGAGGTTGCGCAGGCCCAACCTCAGGACGCTGATGCACCTGTGCCCGCCGGTCTCGGACTCATGGCGACTGCGATCAACTGGGGTGGTTCGTCCGGATCGGTGACGGTGAAGCCCGGCTTCGACGTGCGGATCGGCAACGACCACCACGTCGTCCCGACGCTCGACGAACTCGGAAATCCCACGAGCGAGATCACGATCTTCGAGTCGGATGCCCCCGGCCCGCCCGACCGACCGCGGATCATCGTGCAGTCGACCAGCCAGGCCAGTGTCGAGGACACCCAAGGGCCGTTGCCGCTCGAGCCCGGCTTGTCGTTCTACGAGTTGACCTTGTGTTCCGAGCGGCTGGCCCAGTTGCCGAGGAGCTGCGACCGAACCTGCTCGTTCCACTCGGTCATTCCGAACGACTTCGACGGCACGGCGAGCGACGAACCCATTTATCTGGACCTGACCGATGACTCGGCGAACGTGCTGAACATGGAGCCGAGCAACCTCGCCGATCTCGCCGGGGAACAGATCGATCTGCCGGCCAATGTGGTGAGCCAGGACGCTCCGCTCATCATCAATGTGGCCAGTGAGGCAGGCGCGACGGTGGAGTTCGTGCCGCCCACGATCCTCGGTCTCGGCCAGAGCACGGTGCACGTGATCTGGAACTTCCCGTCGGCGGCGGAGGTCATCATCCGGGCGCCTGCGGTGGGTTCGGTGAGCCTTGCTGGAACGGTGTTCGCCCCGTACGCCACGGTGACGAGTTACACGAGCATCGCTGGTGGAGTCATCGCCCGCGATTTCTACATGTACGGCCGCGACCTCAGTGACGAGCGGGCCTTCTTCGCAACGGACGGGATCTTCTGGGGATGATGGCACCGCGACAGCGCGACGAGGGGTCCACCCTGGTCCTCACCCTGATCCTGACCGTGGTGATGGCGGCCATCGTCATGGCGATCGCGAGTTACGCCACGGCCGGGTTGCGAACCGCGGGGGTCACCTCCGACCGGACGTTGTCGAACATCGATGCCTCGAACGTGGCCTCGTGGGTCGTCGAGGAGTTCGCGAAGCGGACGGTCGATCCGTACACCACCTGCGGTGAATCCCCGACCTACAACTCGGTCGCCTACCCGGCGTCGCTCGTCGACAACGGATCGACGATCACGGCCGAGTGTGCCCGTGTGGCGTCGAGTGGCGGGCACCTGACGGTGCTCACGTACCACCTGATCGTCGACTCGACCGGCGAGCGCAACCGTAGTGTCGAGGTGCTCGTCGACGTGCCGACGTACAGCTACGGGGCGTGGGTGGACGACTGGCGCGTCGACTTCGACATCTTCGCCGAAGCACCGGGAACCACGGTGTCGCCGACGACCACGACGACGATCCCGACGACGACGACCACGACGACCACGACCACCGTTCCAGGTCTGCCGGGCACATTCGGGAAGGTCACTCCGACCGCCGGCGCTGGCGGCCAGAACCGGACGGGTCTGACCCTGCGCTGGAATCCTTCCGCCGACGCGGACCGGTACGAGTGGTGCCTCGACAACACGCTGAACAACTCCTGCGACGGGGGTGTGTGGTCGTCGGAGTCCGGAACGAGCGTCACGCTCGCCGGACCACTCGGTGCGACCACCAACTACGAGTGGCAGGTCCGTGCGATCAACGAACAGGGCACGACGCTCGCCGATGGTGGATTCTGGTGGGAATTCAAGACCAAGGGCGGTCAGCCGTGACGGTAGCCTGCTGCGCGTGACGGCTCTCCCGCCTCGGCTGCTGCCCGACTCGGCAGTCGTCGGCGAGGACGGTTGGCTCACGATCGGCGGCTGCTCGCTGCAGGATCTCGCTGCCGAGTTCGGTACGCCGGTGCTCGTCTACGACGAGGAGCATCTCCGCAACCGGTGCCGGGAAGCCGTGGCCGCGTTCGGTGCCGGCAATGTCGTGTACGCGACCAAGGCGTTCCTGTGTCGTGCGATGGCCCGACTCGCCCACGACGAAGGGCTCCGTCTCGACGTGGCGACCGGTGGCGAGTTGCACATCGCCCTGGCGGCCGGCGTGCCACCGGCGTCGTTGGTCCTGCACGGCAACAACAAGAGCGTCGACGAGTTGCGACGGGCGGTCACCGAGGGTGTCGGCCGGATCGTCGTCGATTCATTCGACGAACTCGATCGTCTCGACGCACTGCACGCCGCTGGCACCGGTCCGGCGCCGAGCGTGCTGATCCGCGTGACGCCCGGGGTCCACGCGCACACCCACGAGTTCATCTCCACCGGGCAGGACGACTCCAAGTTCGGGTTCAACCTCGCGAACGGCGACGCTCTCCGGGCGGTGCGTCGTGCCGAGACGTCGCCGGGTGTCGAACTGGTCGGCGTGCACTGTCACATCGGTTCGAACGTGTTCGCCGCCTCGAGTTTCGCCAAGGCGATCGAGGTCATGGCCGGATTCGCTGCGCCGCTCGGACTCCCCGAGTTGGTGGTCGGCGGTGGGTTGGGTGTGGCCTACGTCGAGACGGAGGAGGCGCCGACGATCACGCAGTGGGGCCACGTCGTGCGCGATGCGTGTGCATCGCTCGGAGTCACTGCGGACGTGAGCGTCGAGCCGGGCCGTTCGATCGTCGCCGGCGCAGCGGTGACCGTGTACACGCTGGGCACGATCAAGCCGATTCCAGGGGTGCGGACCTATTGGGCGGTCGACGGCGGGATGAGTGACAACCCTCGGCCGGTGCTCTACGGATCCGGGTACGAGGCGTTCCTGCCGCGTGCACCGTTCGCCGAACGCACTGCGTCGGGTCGTCTGGTGGGGAAGCACTGCGAGAGTGGTGACGTGCTGCTGTTCGAGGCCCGACTGCCGTCCGACGTCGCCGTCGGCGACCTCGTGGCGACACCAGTGACCGGGGCGTACTCGCGGTCGATGGGCTCGAACTACAACTCGATCACCCGCCCGCCCGTGGTGTTCGCACGCGACGGCGACGCCCGACTGGTCATCCGCCGCGAGACCTTCGACGACCTCCTCGCCACCGACCTCCACGAGGTGTCAGACACCTCGTGGTCCTGACCAACTGCGTCACACCCCGTCATCACGATCAGGTGATGGGGCGAGCGCTGCGGCAGCATCGACAGGTCGGGTGGTTCCACGTGATGAACCGTGGAGCCGGACGGCGCGACATCTTCACGTCGGATGCCGATCGGGTCGGGTTCGGCGCAGCTCTCGGTGAGGCGTGCGAGCGTCACGACATCGAGGTGCACGCCTACTGCCTGATGCCGAATCACTTCCACCTCGTGGTGCACTGCCCCGACGGCAACCTGTCGACGATGATGCAGTGGCTCCAGGCGGTCGTCACCCGGAGGTTCAACCGCCGGCACGGGAACGACGGCCCGATCCTGAGAGGCCGCTTCCGATCCAAGGAGATCGACACCGACGCCTATCTCGTCGCAGCGACGCACTACGTGCATCTCAACCCGGCGGTGTTGTCGGGCCGACGGGCGGTCGAGTCGTATCGCTGGTCCAGTCTCCGGACGTACCTGGGGCATCGGGCAGCGCCGTCGTGGCTGCGAACCGATGTCGTGCTCGGACTCCACGGCGACGATCGTGCGGCGTTCGTCGCTGCCATGGTCCGGCCGCTCGGGGAACTCGATCCGGTACTCCTCGAGATCTTGGCGGAGTTCGCGGTCGAGGAGTTCGCCGACGAGCTCGTCCCGGCGCCTCGACTGGCGAGGACCGTATTGCTCGCCGTGGCCGACGAACTGGGCACGACCGCGCCCGCGTTACTCGAGCACCTCGCCTCCGGCCGGAGCGACACCGTTCAGCGGGCGCTGCGGCGAGCCAGAGGAAGGGTGGTCGCCGAGCCGGGCCTGCGGTACGCCGTCGATCGCCTCATCGCCTGACCACGAGGTGTCTGACACCTCGTGGTCAGGAGCGGGACTGCAGGTAGTTGCGGCTCGCCGCCCGGGATTCGGGGTCGTGGAGAGCGGCGACGAGGGAATCGGCGTCGTTCGCGTTGCGCCCGACCCCGGCGATCTCGTTCATCACCGCGTTCACGTGCATCTTGGTCGCCCGCAGCGAGAAGGCCGGCTTGCTCGCCAACTCGCCCGCCAGCGACTCGGCGGCACCGACGAGTTCGTCCCGAGGTACGACTCGGTTCAGGAACCGGAGGCCGAGCGCCTCGTCGGCCCCGAACGGTCGACAGGTCAGCACCAACTCCTTGGTGACCGCCGGTCCGAGCTCGCGGACGAGTCGAGGGATGCCACCCCAGGCGAGCGGGATCCCGAGGTCGACCTCGGGGATGGAGAATCGGACATCGTCCGACGCGATCCGCAGATCGCACGCCGCAGCGAGCACGAGCCCGCCGCCGACGCAGTGCCCGTGGACGGCGGCGATCGTCATGGGCCGGACCTCGGTCAACGCCTCGGCGGCGATTCGTCCGAGGTCAGCCGTGTCGCGCGGATTCGAGGCGCCCTCCAACTGTCGGAAATCGGACAGATCGAACCCGGCCGAGAACGCCCGACCTTCGCCACGAACCACCACCGCCTTGATCTCGTGGGTCGAGTCGAGCCAGCGGCATGCTTCGACGATCTCGGCGAGCAGGACCCGCGACAGGGCATTGAGCCGATCCGGCCGATTCAACAGGATCGTCGCGACGGCGTCGTCGGAACGGTGGACGAGACGAAGTGTCGTGAGGCGAGGCTTGCGCATGACGTCACTCAACCACGTCGACCCCGACCCGGACGACCCGGGTCGACCGGCCACTAGCCTGCGGCTCGTGGCGAACGAACGACGAACGATCCGGATCGGCCTGCTCGGCTGCGGCAATGTCGGGAGCGCGCTCGTCCCCCTCGTCGAGCGTCAGGCCGATGCCATCGAGGCCAGGACCGGCCTCCGCCTCGAGATCACCCGGATCGCGGTCCGCAACATGTCGCGCGACCGCGGGATCGTGATGGCCGACGGGGTCCTCACGCGTGATGCCATGGCGGTCGTCACCGATCCCGACGTCGACCTCGTCGTCGAGGTGATCGGCGGGATCGAGCCGGCCCGGGAGTTGATCGCAACGGCACTCTCGTCGGGCAAGCCGGTCGTGACCGGGAACAAGGAACTCCTCGCCAACGTCGGCGCCGAACTGTTCGCGCTCGCCGACGAGCACGGCGTCGACCTGCTGTTCGAAGCAGCGGTCGCCGGTGGGATCCCGCTGATCCGCCCGCTGCGCGAGAGCCTGCGGGGCGAGCCGATCACCCGGGTCATGGGAATCCTCAACGGGACCACCAACTTCATCTTGACCAAGATGAGCGACGAGGGCGCCGACTACGGCGAGGCACTCGCCGAGGCGCAGGAACTCGGCTTCGCCGAGCGTGACCCGACCGCCGATGTCGAGGGATTCGATGCCGGGGCCAAGGCAGCCATCATCGCCTCGATCGCGTTCGGGGCGAAGGTCGTCGCCGGCGACGTCTATCACGAGGGCATCAGCGGCATCACCGCAGCCGACATCGCCGTCGCCCAGCGGCTCGGTTACGTGGTGAAGCTGCTCGGTATCGCCGAGCGCGACCCGGCGACGGGCGAGATCGCCGTGCGCGTGCACCCGGCGATGGTCCCGCTCCACCATCCGCTCGCCAGCGTGCGCGACAGCTTCAACGCCGTGTTCGTCGAGGGTGACGCCGTCGGGCAACTCATGTTCTACGGACGTGGCGCCGGCGGGAGCCCGACCGCATCGGCGGTGCTCGGTGACGTGATCGATGCAGCGGTCAACTCGTCTCAGCGGACGCACGGGGCGCTCGGCAGGTTCGGCCGAGCCGCGATCCGGGCGATCGATGAGACCAGCGCCGAGTACCTGATCTCACTCGACGTCGCCGACCAACCCGGGGTGCTCCACGCCGTCACCGGTGCCTTCGCCGCCCAGGGCGTGAGCATCCGTGCCGCCGAGCAAGAAGGTAACGGCCCCGACGCCCGCCTCGTCTTCATCACCCACGAGGCTCGCGAGGCGTCGGTCCAGGCGACCATCCGCCTGCTCCGGGACCTCGATGCCGTCCGACGCGTCGGCAGCTTCATCCGCGTCATCGGAGCCTGATCCGGATGCGGTACGTCTCGACGCGCGGCCGGGCGCCGGAACTCGGGTTCGCCGACGTGTTGCTCGCCGGCTTGGCCCGGGACGGCGGACTCTATGTTCCCGAGCGGTGGCCGACACTGCCCGACCTCGGGGGCGTCACGGCCTACGAACAGGTGGCGGCGGCCGTCGTGTCGACCTTCGTCGGCGATGACCCGGCGGCGATCCTCACGCCCGATGAAGTCGGCCGACTCTGCACCGAGGCCTACGGGACGTTTCGCCATCCGGCGGTCGCCCCGCTCGTCCAGATCGACGACGACCACTTCGTCCTCGAGTTGTTCCACGGCCCGACGCTCGCCTTCAAGGACATCGCACTGCAACTCGTCGGGAGGATGTTCGACCACGTGCTCGCCGCTCGCGGCGATCGGATCACGATCGTCGGTGCGACCAGTGGCGATACGGGTTCAGCGGCGATCGACGGCGTCAAGGGTTGCGATCACGTCGACATCGTGATCCTCTACCCGGCGGGACGCACGAGCGAGGTCCAGCGTCGTCAGATGACGACCGTCGACAGCCCCAACGTGCACACGGTGGCGGTGGAGGGCACGTTCGACGACTGCCAGGACCTCGTCAAGGCGATGTTCGCCGATGGCGCCTTCCGTGACGACCTGCACTTGTCGGCCGTCAACTCCATCAACTGGGCCCGGGTGATGGCGCAGGTCGTCTACTACGTGACGGCCTCGCGTGCGCTCGCCGACGACGTGACCTTCTGCGTGCCGACGGGCAACTTCGGCAACGTCCTGTCGGGGTGGATCGCCCGGCGTACCGGAGCCCCGATTCGCGACTTCATCGTCGCCTCGAACGCCAACGACATCCTGACCAGGTTCATCGGCCAGGGTGACATGTCGACCCGAGACGTGGTGCCGACCATCAGTCCGAGCATGGACATCCAGGTGTCGTCGAACTTCGAACGACTGCTGTTCGAGATGAACGACCGCGACGGCACGGCGACCGCTGATCAACTCTCGGCGTTCCGGAGGTCGGGTCGGCTCGACGTCGATCCGACTCGTCGGGCTTCGTACATCGACGGCACGTTCCGTGCGGCGGCGTGCGACGACGACTCGACGCTCGCCGAGATCGGGCGCGTGTACGCCGACACGGGGATGCTGATCGATCCACACACTGCAACCGGGACCGCGGCGGTCCGTCGTTTCGCGGGTGATGATCGCCGAGCCACCGTCACGCTCGCCACCGCCCACCCAGCGAAGTTCCCCGATGCCGTGGAGCGAGCGACCGGGATCCGGCCGGAGTTGCCGGCCTTTCTCGCCGACCTGCTCGAGCGCCCGGAGCGGACGCGGACCCTGCCGGCCGATCTCGCCACGATCCAGTCGTTCGTCCGATCGGTTGCCCGGGTCACCACCTGAGCGGACCCGACCGCACACCTGTTCGGAGCCGCGTTGCATCGGAGCAGGACGACTGGCTACAGTACGGACTGTCCGGGGCACGTCTTCGGACGATCGAGGTCCGATCCGGATCTCGCCCCCCGGAAACGTTCCCGCTCGGCGGTGCCCGTTCGTCCGTTCCCGTGGGTCGCGCTCGGGTCGGCACGGCCGTCGGTGGTCGTGAGCCAGGTGCATCTGCTCCTGCTGGTACCTCACCTCATCATCTCCCGGTCGGCGGATCGACCCGCCGTGCTGCCCGGCGTCGGTCCGGGTACGCGACCCGGTCCCACGAAAGAAGGTCACGATGGCCGCCCAAGCTCTCGAACAATCGATGCTCGAGTCCAAGGACAAGACGCAGTTGATCCAGATCGCCGAAGCGCTCGGCGTCAAGGCGAACGCCCGGTCGAAGAAGGCCGAGATCATCGAGCAGATCCTCGCCAAGACCGCAGCGCCGGCTCCGGCCGCAGCCCCGACTCCGGCCGCAGCGCCAGCACCGGCCGCAGCGCCAGCCCCGGCCGCACCCCCGGTCGAGGAACCGAAGGCGGAGTGGGAACTCGACGTCGACGCGGAATCACCCGAGGCCACCGGTGCGTCGCAGCCCCCGGAATCGACACCGACCGAGGCCACCGGCTCGAGCCGCCCGGCCGGCCAGCGTGACGGCCAGCGGCCGCAGCGCGAGCAGCGGCCCGGTGGTGGTCAGGGTGGTGGTCAGGGTGGTGGTCCGCGGCCCCAGGCGGGCGACGGGCAGGGCGGGTCGTCCGATGGCGGGCCCGATGGCGATGGCGAGGGTCGCAACAAGCGGCGTCGTCGCCGGAAGAAGAAGCATCGGGACGATGGCCCGCAGGGCGAGGACCGCGATCTGCTCGACGTCGACGAGGACCAGCCCGTCAGCAACGAACCGGTTCAGATCGAGGGATACCTCGACATCCGGGACGAGGGGTACGGCTTCGTCCGGGTGAACAACTACCTCGCCAGCAAGAGCGATGCGTACATCCCGGTCAAACTCTCGAAGCAGTACGGGCTCCGCAAGGGCGACCACGTCGTGGCGACGTCGCGCGCCGCGAGCCGCAACGAGAAGAACCCTCCGGTGCTGGAGATCAAGTCGGTCAATGGTCGCTCGCCCGAGGAGGGCCGGAAGCGGCGCCGGTTCGAGGACCTCACCGCCCTGTTCCCGGACTCGCGCCTGCGGATGGAGGATCCGTCCGACCCGTCGAACATGACCGCTCGCATCATCGACCTCGTCTCACCGATCGGCAAGGGTCAGCGCGGCATCATCGTGTCGCCGCCGAAGGCCGGCAAGACGACCGTGATGAAGACGATCGCTCAGTCGATCGAGAAGAACCATCCCGAGTGCAAGTTGATCGTGCTCCTCATCGACGAGCGGCCCGAAGAGGTCACCGACATGAGGCGACTCGTCAAGGGCGAGGTCATCGCCTCGACGTTCGACAAGCCGAGTGACCAGCACACGCAGATCGCCGAGATGTGCATCGAGAAGGCGAAGCGGATGGTCGAGTACGGCGAGGACGTGGTCGTGATCCTCGACGGCATCACCCGTCTCAGCCGCGCCTACAACTTGGCGGCGCCGGCGAGTGGCCGGATCCTGTCCGGCGGTATCGACGCCGGGGCGCTCTACCCGCCGAAGCGCTTCTTCGGAGCGGCTCGCAACGTCGAGGAAGGCGGATCGCTGACCATCCTCGCGACCGCACTGGTCGAGACCAACAGTCGGATGGACGAAGCGGTGTTCGAGGAGTTCAAGGGCACCGGCAACATGGAGTTGCGCCTCGACCGCCGGCTCGCCGAGCGGCGGATCTACCCGGCGATCGACGTCGATGCCTCGAGCACCCGGCACGAAGAACTCCTCTTCGACCGCAAGCAACTGCAGATGGTCTGGAAGCTCCGTCGGGTGCTGTCCGGTCTCGCCGCGGACGGCAACGCCGCGCCGGGTCTCGAACTGCTCGTCGACCGGCTCAAGACGTTCCGCACCAACGACGAGTTCCTGACCGAAATCGCCAAACAGCCCGGTATGTGACGAGTGGTGCCTGGCACAACTCGTCGACCCCGGCGGTACAATCCCGTGTCCGCTGTCGCAGGAGAATCCAGATGAAGTCCGACATCCACCCCGTGTACGACGAAGTGACCGTGAAGTGCTCGTGCGGCAACACGTTCACGACCCGTTCGACCAAGCCGGGCGAGCAGTTGCTCGAACTGTGCAACGAGTGCCACCCGTTCTACACCGGCAAGCAGAAGCTGGTCGACGCCGGTGGCCGTGTCGAGCGCTTCAACAAGCGCTACGGCAGCCGCACCAAGAAGTGACGATCGCCTGATCCGGGTGGCTCGTGCCACCGCACGTCTCGGAGACCGCCCGACGGGCGGTCTCTGGCGCGTCGGGCCCGGTACCGTCGTGGAGATGAGTGTCGATGCCGACCGTCGGAGCCGACTCGTCGGGTTGAAGCTGCGGGCCCTGGTGCGCGACCACCTCGGTGGCGCCGAGGTTGCCGAACCCGTCGAGTTCTCCCCGGGAGCTGCACTCGTGCACGACCGCACGGCATGGGTGTTGCTCGCCGAGCGTCCCGGCTCGATGCTCGGTGCAGCGTTGGCGTGGATGCTGCGTTCCGGCGCCGAGCGTCTGTCGGTGCTCGCCGAGGAGGACACGGGGATCCTGGCCCGTCGAGCAGCGGCGTTCGGACGGGCGGTCGACGTGTGGCACGTCGACGGTCGACTGCTCGTCCCGGCCGTTCCTGCGTCGCTGGAGCCACCTCCCGCGATTCCGGCCGCTCACGAGTCGTTTCGCGGCCTCATCGCGGAGGCGGGGGCGGAACCGCAGTCGGAGCACGGGGTGTTGTTCGGTGACGTGTTCGGTCTCGAGGTTTGTCGGGTCGTCGATGACCGGTACCTCGGCACCACTCGACTCGAAGTCGGGGTGGGAGCGCACGACCGGGAGGCGTTCCAGATGTTGCACGGTGACGTGCCGACCGTCGAGTCGCTTCGGCGGATCGTCGAGACGGTCCGTCGGCATCGTCGCGTCGATGCGCCACCGCACCCCCTCAACCGTCTCGCTGCGGAGCGGTTCGTCCGGTGGCGGGTGATGGAGGACCCGGCCGTGGTGGGTGCATCCGAACTGTCCCCCGCCGAACCGCCGGTGCCACGACCGAACCTGAAGGACGCCGTGCCATGTGTCGCTGCCGGTCGCGCCGTCGACGGTCGCCTCGTGGTGGTCGTTTGCTCGTCGGGTGTCGATCTCGACCTGGTGCCGTACGCCGTCGACGCCCGGGCCGCGCTGGAGGCCACGGTGCCGGGCGCCGTCGGGGGAACTCGTCTCGTGGTCGTCACGCCGGCGAGGGACCGACTGCGACTGACCGAGGACCTCGCCGCGCTGCTGGATCAGCCGATCGAGTTCGTGTCGCTCGACTGATCCGTCGTGGCCGATGGCCGAGTGCGCCGGTCGACGACCGGACCGCCGGAACCACGTGCGGTCGGAACCAGGTGCGGTCGGAACCAGCGGCGGACGATCGAATCCGTGCGTGGGTCATGACACCGGGTGGGCTGCAGGTGCGCTCCCGGACCACGGAGATCCTGAGTCGTTCCGACTCAGGATACGTCACGTGGGGAGGAGGGTAGCCTCGATCCGTCATGCTCGAACCCGGACTGTCCGCCCGCCTCGTCGCCATCGCCGACGAGTTCCGGGAGATCGAACATCGTCTCGCCGATCCCGAGACGGCGCGTGATCCGGATCTCTTGCGCACGGTGGGCCAGCGCTACCGGGAGCTCGAACCGGTCGTCGAGGCCAGTCGCCGACTCGACGCGACGCTGGGTGATCTGGAGACGGCTCGGGAGATGCTCCACGGAACGTCCGGTGTCGACCGGGACGTGGTCCAGGCCGAGGTCGACGCAGCGCTCACCGAGGCGCAGCGCATCGAGGACGAACTCCGCGTGCTGCTGGTGCCACGCGATCCTCACGACGGTCGAGCGGTGATCCTCGAGATCCGTGGCGCCGAGGGAGGTGAGGAGGCCAATCTGTTCGCCCGCGACCTGTACGACATGTACCTCGCGTACGCCGCACGACGGGGTTGGAAGGTCGAGACCCTCGCCGTCGACCCGAGCGATCTCGGTGGTGTCAACCAGGTGACGTTCGTGGTTCGGGGCTCCGACGCCTGGGGACGGTTGAAGTTCGAGGGTGGGCCCCATCGTGTGCAGCGGGTACCCGTCACCGAGAGCCAGGGGCGTATCCACACCTCGTCGGCCACTGTCGCCGTCCTCCCCGAGGTCGACGAGGTCGAGGTGAAGATCGACGAACGTGATCTGACCGTCGACGTGTACCGCTCGTCGGGCGCCGGGGGACAGCACGTCAACACCACCGACTCCGCCGTGCGGATCACGCACCTGCCGAGCGGGATCGTCGTCACCATGCAGGACGAGCGCAGCCAACTCCAGAACCGGGCGCGAGCGATGCAGGTCCTCCGAGCCCGCCTCTACGACCTCGCGAGCAGCGAGCGCAATGCGGAGGTCTCCGCCGAGCGGCGGTCCCAGGTCGGCGGTGGCGGTCGGAGCGAGAAGATCCGGACGTACAACTTCAAGGAGAATCGCGTGACCGATCACCGCATCGGTCACACGGTTCATCGCTTGGGTGATGTGCTCCACGGCGACCTGGATCTCGTCGTCGAACCGCTCGTCGTCGACGACCGGTCTCGCAGGCTCGCCGGCGTGGAGGGCCAATGAGCGACGCGGTCACCCTGCGACAACTCCTCGACGAGACGACGTCCGTGATCGGTGAACGCCACGAGGCCCGGTGGTTGCTCGAGGTCGCTGCATCACTCGACGGACCCGACCTCGACGACTCGCTCGACGAGCCCGCGACCGTGCGGATGGTCCAGCACCTCGACGAGATGGTCGCCCGTTGTCGAGCGGGCGAACCGCTCCCGTACGTGCTCGGGCGATGGTCGTTCCGTCACCTCGATCTGGCGGTCGACCGGCGGGTCCTCATCCCTCGACCCGAGACCGAACTCGTCGCCGGTGTCGCGATCGACCTGGCGCGAGACGTCGGCCCGGAGCGGACGGTCGTCGACCTCGGAACCGGATCGGGAGCGATCGGCCTCTCGCTCGCTCGTGAGCTACCGCTGGACGGCACCACGGTCTGGATCACCGATGCGAGCGCCGATGCCCTCGCCGTCGCGACCGCGAATCTGGCCGGCATCGGCCGACCGGCACGAAACGTGCGCACTGCGCTCGGCTCGTGGTTCGATCCGCTCCCGGACGGTCGACGATTCGACGTCGTCGTCAGCAATCCGCCGTACGTGGCCGAGGACAGCCCGATGCTCGAGGCATCGGTCCGGGACTGGGAGCCGGCGATCGCACTGTTCGGCGACGACTCCGGCATCGGTCCGATCACGACGATCGTCGAACAGGCGGTCCATCGCCTCGCCCCGGGAGGCTGGCTCGTCCTCGAGATCGGATCCGACCAGGGCAGATCGGTCCGGATGCTGCTCGACGAGCACGACTACACCGACGTCGAGATCCGGCCGGACCTCGCCGGCCTCGACCGGATCGCCATCGGCCGGCGTTGACCGGTCAGTACATCGCACCTGATCCGGAGCCGGCACCGTCGCCCCGGGCGGCGGCCAGTTCGGAGGTGAACCCCGCCTTCATCGCCAGGGCGTCGCTCGTGACCGTGATCATCCGGAAGCCCTGCTCACGGCGTTTCGGTGTGAGCGGCCCCGTGGCGTGGATCCCCGGAACGACGCCGTGCCGCCGGCACCCGGCGACGATCGTCGCCAGTGCGTCGTCGAACGCGGCGACGCCGTCGTTGTTGCCCGGCGCGAGACCGAGGCTGACCGACAGGTCGGCCGGGCCGACGTAGATGGCGTCGATGCCGGGAACCGACAGGATCTCGTCGAGGTTCGACAGCGCCTCGACCGTTTCGATCATCGGGATGACGGCGACGTGCTCGTCGGCCCAGGACCGGTTGTCGGCGTGGCGCATCGACGCCATCACCGGCCCCCAACTCCGGGAACCCGCCGGTGCGTACCGAGCGGATCGGACCACCGCCTCGGCCTGCTCGCGGGTGTTGACCATCGGGACGATGACGCCGTACGCACCGGCGTCGAGCGACTTGCCGATGATGCCGGGCTCGTTCCAGGGCACCCGGACGATCGGCAGGCCGCCGGACAGTTCGATCGCCTGGATCATCACCGCCGATTGTTGGTAGTCGATCACGCCGTGCTGGGTGTCGACGCAGACGTAGTCGAACGCCGCCCGACCGCCGATCTCGGCCGACACGAAGCTCGGGACCGACAACCACAGGCCGAGCGTCTCGCCGCCGGCCGCCCACTGTGCACGCAAGGACGTCATGTCGAGCAGTCTGTCACGACGCGCTCGGTGCGACGATGGTCGCCGGGCGACCGTCGAGCACGGCCAAGGCGTTGTCGATCGAGTGCTCGTAGAGACGGCGGCGTCCGGCGACGCTCGCCGAGGCGATGTGCGGGGTGACGACCACGTTCGCCCGGTCCAGGAGTGGGTGTCCTTCGGGCAGCGGCTCCGGGTCGGTCACGTCCAGCCCGGCTCCGCCGAGGTGGCCCCGGTCGATGGCGTCGAGGAGGGCGTCGTGGTCGACGAGCACACCCCGGGCACAGTTCACCAGATAGCTCCCCGGACGCATCCGGGCGAACGCCCCGGCATCCATCATTCGAATCGTCGTCGGAAGCGCTGGCGCGTGGAGCGACACGACGTCCGACTCCGCCAGGAGCGTGTCGAAGTCGACGAGGGCACAGCCGTCGACGGGTGAATCGCGAACGCCCGGGTCGCTCGCGATCACCCGCATCCCGAGGGCCTGGGCGGCGACGGCCACCCGGCTCGCGATGCGTCCGATGCCGACCAGGCCGAGCGTCCGACCGTCGAGTTCGAGCGCGCGCCCCACCGGTTCGCCCTTCAGGCCCTGCTTGGCCCGAGCGGTGTGGTGGGGGAGGGCCTTGGTCACCGCGAACAGGAGTGCCATCGTGTGCTCGGCCGTCGACACCATCGGGGCGAGCGGAGCGTTGCAGACGGTGATCCCGGCGGCTGCGGCGTCGTCGACGGTGACGTTGTCGTAGCCGACGCCGATGCGGGAGATCACCTTGCAGTTGGGTGCGAGGGCGAAGGCCCCGGCGTTCCAGGGTCGTACAGCGCCGGCGAGGATCGCGTCGCAGATGTCGAGACCCTCGTCGGTGCCGTTGCCGACGACGGAGGCCCGGCCGTCGACCAGATCGCGGTACACCTCGGGGAACGGGTGGTCGACGAAGAGGATCGGGAGTGAGGTCTGATCGGTCACGGGGGTGGACGGTAGCGCCGTCCGTATGGTGTCGAGATGGACGGTTTCGAACTCCTCGTCGATCTCCACCTCGACGGCACGCGCCAGGGCCCGGGCGGGGACGACGAGACCCGCCGAGCCGTCGATCTGTCCGGCTTGCGAGACGCGCGCGACCTCCGGATCGCCGACATCGGCTGCGGGACGGGTGCCTCCACCATGGTGCTCGCCTCCGAACTCGATGCGCACGTCGTCGCCGTCGACCTGGTCCCCGAGTTCCTCGACCGCCTCGCGGGCGAGGCCCGGCACCGCGGATTCGGAACCCGGGTCACGACACTCGCCGCACCGATGGACGATCTGCCGTTCGACGATGGCGCCTTCGACGCGATCTGGTCGGAGGGCGCGATCTACATCGTCGGCTTCGAGGCCGGGGTCCGGGCATGGCGACGCTTCCTGAAGCCGAACGGTGTGCTCGCCGTCTCCGAACTCACCTGGCTCACCGGCACTCGGCCCGCCGAACTCGACCGACATTGGGCGACCGAGTACCCCGAGGTCGGCACCGCAGCCGCCAAACTGGCCGTCCTCGAAGCGAACGGCTTCTCACCGATCGGGTACTTCGTGTTGCCACAACGGTGTTGGCTCGATCAGTACTACCGCCCGCTCCAGGCGCGGTTCGATGCATTTCTCGAGCGACATGGACACGCTGCTGCAGCCCGGGAGATCGTCGATGCCGAGCAGCGCGAGATCGATCTGTACGAGCGGTTCGCCGACCACGTGAGCTACGGCTACTACGTGGCACGACGCACCGCCGACTGACGGATCCGGCGGCGAACCGGTGCAACCCGAACCGGCGCTGGTCGGCTCCGCTGGTCGCCTCCGATGGTGCAGGGTCCGATCTTGTAGGGTCTGGGCGCCATGGCCGAGCCCGCCGAGTCACCTCTCGCCAAGTACCGGGCGAGCATCGACAACATCGATGCGGCGTTGATCCATCTGCTCGCGGAACGGTTCAAGGTCACGCAGGAGGTCGGTCGCTACAAGGCGGCGGCCGGACTCCCGGCGGCCGACCCGGAGCGCGAAGACCGCCAGGTCGCCAGACTGCGGTCGTTGGCCGAGTCGGCCGGCCTCGATCCGGTGTTCAGCGAGAAGTTCCTCCGCTTCATCGTGGCGGAAGTCATCCACCATCACGAGCGCATCGCTGAGCACGAGGGCGTCACCTCCGATTGAATCGGGGTGACATGGACGAGCGCTTCGACATCGCAGTGATCGGTGGCGGCCCCGCCGGGGCCGCGAC
Source organism: Ilumatobacteraceae bacterium (assembly GCA_049458915.1). GTDB lineage: Bacteria > Actinomycetota > Acidimicrobiia > Acidimicrobiales > Ilumatobacteraceae > Ilumatobacter. The sequence continues at coordinate 31,788 of JBMUCX010000001.1, read as the reverse complement.
CGCCATCCGAGCTGCTCGGCAGGGCGCGCGAGTCGTCGTCGTCGAAAAGGGCCCGCACGGCCGCGACAAGGTCTGCGGTGACGGACTGACCCCGCGGGCCGTCGCCGCTCTCGACGAGTTGAAGATCCCACTCGACGACGCCCACCGCATCGACGGGCTGCGGATGATCGCCGGGCGGCAGGTCCGGGAGTTGCCGTGGGGGAGTCCCGGCGGACGATTCCCGGCTCACGGTGCGGTGTGGCCTCGTCGGCGACTCGATGCCGCCCTGATCGATGCGGCGGTCGAGGCCGGCGCCGATGTCCGGTTCGACACGGCGGGCGAGGTGATCGCCGACGACGACGGTCGGGTGATCGGTGTCCGGACGCCGCACGGCACCCTGCACGCGGATCTCGTCGTCGCGGCGACCGGCGCCCCCGGTTCGGTCGCCCGGGCGCTCGGTGCCGACCGGGTGGCCGACGAGCCCTTCGGGCTCGCCATCCGGGCATACGTCGAGAGCCCCCGGCATGCCGACCGGCACATCGAAGCGTGTCTCACCGTGAAAGACGGTCAGGGCACGTGGATCCCCGGATACGGCTGGATGTTCCCGTGCGGCGACGGGACGGTCAACATCGGCGTCGGTGCCCTGTCGACCATGAAGGGCTTCAAGAGCCTCAATCTCAACACGCTGCTCGACCACTATCGGGCGATCGTGCGGGAGTCGTGGGACATCGGCCCGAACCTCGAGCGTCCCCGGGCGTGGCGCCTTCCGATGACCGTCGTACGCCGCCACGGGCCGGGCTGGGTCGCCGTCGGGGACGCCGCCGGTCTCGTCAACCCGATGAACGGCGAGGGCATCGACTACGGCCTCGAGTCGGGCATGCTCGCCGCCGACCTGTTCCTCGCCGATCCGGCGACGGTACCCGAGCGCTACGACCTCGAGATCGGCGCCCGATTCGACGCCTTCCTGCGAACCGGACGTCGGTTCGCGTTCCTGATCGGACATCCGGGTCTGATGCGGACCGGACTGCGGTTCGCCGTCGGCACCGATCGGATCGCCCAGATCACGCTCCAGGTGATGGGCAACCTCGTCGACGGTTCGACCCCGGGTGCCGCCGGGTTCGTGTTCCGGAGCGCCGATCGTGCGTTGGGGGTCGCCGACCCGGTGCTGCGTCGCACCCGGGCCCGGGCCTGAACGCCGGTTCGCCCCGAGTCGCCGGGGGTACGCTCGGCCACGATGACGGACACGGCGCAGCGGATCGCCCTCGGCGTCGACGTCGGCGGCACGGGCATCAAGGCGGCGCCGGTCGATCTGGCCGACGGCCGACTCGTCGGCGATCGCCTCCGCATCGACACGCCCCGGCCGGCCACCCCGGATCGGGTCGTGGACGTCGTCCGGCAACTCGTCGCCGCTCACCACTGGACCGGCTCCGTCGGGGTGTGCGTGCCCGCCGTCGTCCAGCGCGGCGTGGTTCGCACGGCGGCGAACATCGACCCGGCGTGGGTCGATTGCGATGCGGGCCGACTTCTGTCCGACCGCCTCGACCGCCGCGTGCCGGTCGTCAACGACGCTGATGCCGCCGGCATCGCCGAGATGACTTGGGGAGCGGGACGAGGCCGTGCGGGTGTCGTGCTGTGCGTGACCTTCGGGACCGGCATCGGGTCGGGCCTGTTCGTCGACGGTCGCCTCGTCCCGAACACCGAACTCGGGCACGTCGAACTCGACGGGCTCGACGCCGAGACGAGGGCCGCCGCTCGGGCACGAGAACGCGAGGATCTGTCGTGGCGGGAGTGGGCGGAACGTGTCGATCGTTACCTCGGCCACCTCCACGGGCTGTTCTGGCCCGAGTTGATCATCGTCGGCGGCGGGGTGAGCAAGAAGGCCGACCGGTGGTTGCCGTATCTCGAACCCGGTTGCGAGGTGGTCGCCGCCGAACTCGTCAACAATGCAGGGATCGCAGGGGCGGCGCTGCTCGGTTCGATGTCAGAGGACTGATCGGGCGGCCCGTCGCTGTCGGCCGGCGATGACCACGAACGTCAACACCGTCAGCGGCACGACGAACCCGAGCACGCCGACGGCGTATTCCTCCCGGAGGCCGTGGTCGTTGCTGTCGAGTACGAGCCATGTGATGTACGCCCCGTAGTACGCGAGGAAGATCCAGCCCTCCCAGCGCATCAGTGCGTAGCCGTTCCAGAAGATCGGGAGGCAGGCGATCGCGACGGCGATCATCACGGGGATGTCGAGCGACAGCACGCCATCCGAGAACGGGATCGACGACGGCGACACCAGCGCGGTGATGCCGAGCACGGCGAGGATGTTGAACAGGTTGGAGCCGATCGCGTTGCCGACGGCGAGGTCGCGCTGCCCGCGAGCGGCAGCCAGCACCGAGGTGGCGATCTCGGGGAGCGACGTGCCGACCGCGACGACGGTGAGGCCGATCACCAACTCGCTGACTCCGAGCGCCGAGGCGAGATCGGTGGCGGCCTCCACGAGCGAGGAGGAGCCGGCGACGAGCATGAGGAGACCGATCAGGACGAACCCGACATCGGTGACGACGCTGCTCTGTCGGAGCTTTTCTTCGCTCAGCGCGTCGTCGTACTCCTCGGTGATCGCTGCTTCGGGTGACCGGCGAGCGGCGACGACCGTCCAGGTGATGTAGACGATCAGGGTCAGGACGAACGCAGCGCCCTCCCAGCGTTCGAGTTCGCCGTCGAAGCCGAGCAGGAACACGGCGACGGACAGGGCGAGCATGATCGGTACGTCGATGCGGACGATCCGCTGGGCGACGACCAGCCCGCCACCTGCGACTGCCGACAGGCCGAGGACGAGGAGCACGTTCGCGATGTTGGAACCGACCACGTTGCCGACCGCGATGTCGGCCTCGTCGCGAATCGCCGCACCGAGGCTGACGGCGAGTTCGGGGGCGCTCGTTCCGAACGCCACCACGGTGAGTCCGATCACGATCGGACTCAGGCCGGTTCGTGCAGCCAGACGTGCCGCTCCCCGGACGAGTGCCTCGGCCCCGACCACGAGGGCGGCCACTCCGACCACGAAGAAAACGATCGTCGACGGCCCCATGACCGCTCCAGTCTGGCGGCGACGGGCCCGACTCCCTCACCGGACCGCCGAACTCGCCGGTGTCACTCGCCGACGGAACCGTCGATCCGTTCACGCAGCAGGTCGGCGTGGCCGTTGTGCCGGGCGTATTCCTCGATCATGTGGACGAGGATCCAGCGCAAGCTCGGAGGGTCGCCGTCGAACACGTCCTGGCGGGCCGGTCGGCCGAGCGCGTCCCCGGGTTCGCCGAGTGCGTCGACGACGATCGCCCGAGAGCGCTCGACCGCCGTCTCCCACAGGTCGAACAACTGCTGAGGCGTGTCGTCGGCCGCGGAACGCCAGTCCCAGTCCGGGTCACCCGACCAGTCGACCGATGCCCACGGTTCGCACGGCGGCCGGTCGGCGAACGCCCGATGGAACCAGTGGTCCTCGACGTAGGCCAAGTGCTTCAGGAGACCGCCGAGGGACATCGACGAGGGTTCGATCGTGGTCGCGAGCGCGACCTGATCGACGCCGGCACACTTCCACGCGAGTGTCGCCCGCTGGTGGTCGAGGAATCCGACGAGCGTCGACGGCTCGTCGGCGGCGGATGGTGGTTCGGGACGGTCGTCGGCGCCGGGCACGTACACGGCCCCGAGCGTAGGGCAGCCGGTCAGGACCGCTGGAGGCGACGCAGCCAGGACTCGGCGTACCGGAGCCGACGCTCGAGCTGATCGACGGTGGCGCTCGTCACCGACGTCACCCCGGCGAGGCGGTTCATCTCGCCTTGAACCCGGGCGTGGTTCCAGCCGGTGATGTCGACGAGTCGTTTGGCGATGTCGGCGTTGCGGGTCCGCAGGTCGTCCTTCTGCTCGGCGATGCTGAGCGAGCCCCACGGCACGAGTCCCGCTTCGGTCGGGACGTCGGGCAGGTCGACGACGAGTCCCGGATCGTCGACGAACGAGGGGTCGGCCGGGTCGGGTTCGTCGTCGAACAGTTCGACCCCGGTCTCGGTGACGGCGTGGAAGCTCACGCCGGTCGCCGTCGACGAGACCACCGAGAACAGCGACAACTGCTCGATGCGGTCGTCGATGTGGACCTGCACATCGAGTTCGGAGCCGTCCCCTGGTCGCGCGTCCTGTTCGTCCGTCGACGGGGGACGCAACACGTGACGTCGTGCTTCGGCGATCTGGAACGCGTGGTGGCGGAGGCGGGGGTCGTCGGGGACGTACACGTACGCCTTCTGGGAGGCGCGTCCGGCTTGCCATCGCACGAACCGTCCGACCGCCTGCCGGAAGAACAACTCGGTCGTCGTCGTGGTGGCGTACACACCGACACGGAGTCGAGGGATGTCGACCCCCTCGGAGACCATCCGCACCGCGACGAGCCACGGCCGCGAAGCATCCGCGAAGTCGGCGATCTTGCGCGATGCCGTCGGATCGTCGCTGACGACGACCTCGGCCGGTGCATCGAATCGGGACCGCAGCAAGCGAGCGACCCCGTGGGCGTGCTCCTGATCGGAGGCGATCACCAGCCCGCCGGCGTCGGGCTGCTCCTGTCGGATCCGGCGGAGTCGGTCGTGGGCCTGCCCGAGGACCGTGACGATCCAGTCCCCGTCGAGGCTCAGCGCCGTGCGGAGCCGAGCCGAGACCTGATCCCGGGCGAGGGCGTCGTCGAACGATGCGCGGAGCACGTCGCCGGACGGTGTCGACCATTCCATCTGGCCGTCGAACCGCGGGAAGTAGACGGGTCGCACCACTCCACCGTCGCGAAGGGCGTCGGCGTAGCCGTAGGTGTAGTCGGCGTGAGCGAGGTCGCCTTCGGCAGTGGTGTCGTAGCGGACGAACGGGATCCTGGCGCTGTCGCTGCGGAAGGGCGTGCCCGACAGGGCCAGGCGGCGCTCGGCGACCTCGAAGGAGCGGAGCACTCCGTCCCCCCAGGCGCGCTCGTCGCCGGCGTGGTGGACCTCGTCGAGGATCACCATCCCTCCGGCGGCGATACCGCGCATCTTGTCGGCCGCCGGGCCCGTCGACAGTTGCTGGTACGTCGTGACGATCCCGTGGAGATCGCGAGCGACACCCTGACCCGGCGACCAGTCCGGGTCGAGTTGGAGGCCCATCCGGTGGGCTGCGAGCGACCACTGCACCTTGAGATGGCTCGTCGGCGCGACGACGACCAGGCGGCGGGCGCTGCCGCCTGCGGCCCAGTCCGACAGTTGGGCGCGGGCACAGGCCAGGGCGAAGGTCGTCTTGCCGGCGCCGGGTGTCGCCACGGCCAGGAAGTCCGGCCCGTCACCGGCCCGGAAGAGTTCGAACGCAGCGCGCTGCCAGGGGCGGAGGGTGATCGAACTCATGGGGGACCTCCGAGTCTGGCCGGTCGGCGCGCCCCGACCAACCTGTGCCGTGTCGGGTGTCGGCCGCCCGGCGTACGCTCGCCACATCGCCCATCACCACGTGCTCGAGGCGTTCTCGCCAGCGGTCCGGGAGTGGTTCGCGTCGTCGTTCCCGGAGCCGACCCCTCCGCAGGTCGCCGGGTGGCCGTACATCGCCGGAGGCGAGCACACCCTGATCTGCTCGCCGACCGGCTCGGGCAAGACGCTCACGGCGTTCCTGGCCTCGATCGATCGTCTCGTGACGACGCCGCCGCCCGATGACCGGACCCGACGCACCCGGGTCCTCTACGTGTCGCCGTTGCGCGCGCTGGCGTTCGACATCGAGAAGAACCTTCGTGCCCCACTGGTCGGGATCGGGCTCGCCGCCGAGCGGATCGGAGTGCCGTTCGTGGCCCCGGAGGTGGCGATGCGGACGGGGGACACACCGTCGAACGAGCGGCAGAAACTCGTCCGTCGACCGCCGGACCTGCTGATCACGACACCGGAGTCGCTCTACCTCATGTTGACGTCGGCAGCCGGTGAGACGCTCCGCGGGGTCGAGACCGTGATCATCGACGAGATCCATGCACTCGCGACCACCAAACGCGGTGCTCACCTGGCGCTCACCTTGGAGCGACTCGAGACCGTCACCGACTCGCCTCCGCAGCGGATCGGTCTGTCGGCGACGCAGCGCCCCCTCGAGGAGATCGCCCGCTTCCTCGGTGGCTATGCCGACGCCGAGACGCCCCGTCCGGTCCGGATCGTCGATCCGGGCGCGTCACACGATCTCGTGGTGGAGGTCGTCGTCCCGGTGGAGGACATGGCCCGGCCTCCTGCCGAGGACGGGTTCGGGGCGGCTCCGACGGCGGGATCGATGGCGGAGCGGCGGAACAGCATCTGGCCGAGCATCTATCCGCAGGTGCTCCAACTCGTCCTCGCCCACCGGTCGACGATCGTGTTCTGCAACGCTCGGCGGGCGGCGGAACGACTCGCCGCCAAACTGAACGAACTCCACGACGAACTCCACCCTCCGGCTGACGGCGAGGACCCGGTCGAGCTCGTCCGCGCCCACCACGGATCGTTGGCCCGCGAGCAACGGATCGTGATCGAGGACCAACTCAAGCGGGGCGAACTCCGAGGCATCGTCGCCACGTCGTCGCTGGAACTCGGCATCGACATGGGCGCCGTCGACCTCGTCGTCCAGATCGAGTCCCCCGGTGCCGTCAGCCGGGGGCTGCAACGAATCGGCCGGGCGGGTCACTCGGTCGGCCGAACGAGCCGCGGCACGATCTTTCCCAAGCACCGCGGTGACCTCGTCGAGGCGGCTGTCGTCGGCCGTCGGATGCTCACGGGGGAGATCGAGTCGTCCCGGTACCTGCGGAACCCACTCGACGTGCTCGCTCAGCAGATCGTGGCTCACACCGCCGCGTCGACCGAGGTGACGGTGGCCGAACTCGCCGCCCTGGTCCGGCGGTGCGCCTGCTTCCACGAACTCCCCGACGAGTTGCTCGGCAACGTCCTCGACCTCCTGGCGGGTCGGTATCCGAGCGAGGAGTTCGCCGAGTTGCGGCCTCGGATCGTCTGGGACCGCGTGACCGATGTCGTCCGGGCGCGTGACGGTGCGAAACGGCTCGCCGTCACGAGCGGTGGGACGATCCCCGATCGGGGCCTCTATGGCGTGTTCCTCCCGGACGGCACGCGGGTCGGTGAACTCGACGAGGAGATGGTCTACGAGAGTCGCCCCGGCGAGACGTTCCTGCTCGGTGCGTCGACGTGGCGGATCGAGGACATCTCGTTCCAGCGGGTCACCGTCTCACCGGCGCCGGGCGAGCCCGGCAAGATGCCGTTCTGGAGGGGTGATCGGCCCGGTCGACCGCTCGAACTCGGTCGAGCGGTCGGAGCGTTCCTCCGCGAGGTCCGAGGATTCGACGGGGATGCGATCTCCCACCTCGGCGCCGAGTACGGGCTCGATGCGTTCGCTGCGTCGAACGTCGTCCAGTACGTCGCCGAGCAGGTGGAGGCGACCGGGGCCGTCCCCGACGACCGGACGATCGTCGTCGAGCGGTTCCGCGACGAGATCGGTGACTGGCGGATCTGCATCCTGAGCCCGTTCGGCACACCCGTCCACGCACCGTGGGCGATGGCGATCGAGCGTCGCCTGCTCGACCGCTTCGACCTCCCCGTCGAGACGATGTGGAGCGACGACGGGATCGTGATCCGGCTGCCCGAGTCGGCCGATCGGATCGACCCGGAGGTGTTCGTCCTCGATCCGACCGAGGTCGACGAACTGGTCGTATCGGGCCTCCCACAGACCTCGCTGTTCGCCGCCCGGTTCCGGGAGTGCGCCGGGCGGGCGCTGCTGCTGCCACGGCGCCGGCCGGATCGGCGGACGCCGCTGTGGCAGCAGCGCCAGCGTGCCGCCGACCTGCTCGCCGTCGCGTCGAAGTATCCGACGTTCCCGATCTTGCTCGAGACGACCCGCGAGTGCGTGCAGGACGTGTTCGACGTACCGGCGCTCCGCGAGGTGTTGGCCGGTCTGCAGTCACGGCGGATCCGCCTCGTCAGCGTCGACACCCCGTCGGCGAGTCCGATGGCATCGAGCCTGCTGTTCAACTGGATCGCCCAGTACATGTACGAGGGAGACGCTCCGCTCGCCGAACGTCGGGCGGCAGCGCTGTCACTCGACCGGGATCTGCTGCGCGAACTGCTGGGGGCCGAGGAGCTCCGCGAGCTCCTCGATCCGGCCGTGTTGGCCGACGTCGAGCTCGAACTCCAGCGGCTCGCCGCGCACCGGCAGGCCCGGTCGGCGGACGAACTCCACGACGTCCTCCGTGCGGTCGGTGACTTGACGCTCGACGAGGTGCTCGCCCGCTGTGATGCCGACGGCGCCGATCGACTCGGCGTCCTGCTCGCCGAGCGGAGGGCGATCGAGGTGATGGTCGGCTCGGCGGTCCGGTACGCCGCCGCCGAGGACGCCGCCGCGTACCGCGACGCCCTCGGGTGTGCGCTGCCGCGCGGATTGCCGACGGCGTTCACCGATCCGATCACCCGACCGCTGGAGATGCTGGTCGGGCGCTACGCCCGAACCCACGGCCCCTTCCTCCTCGGTGAAGTGGCGGAGCGGTTCGCGACGACCGTCGAGCGGGTCGAAGGTGCCGTGCGGTCGCTCGCCGAGTCGGACCGCGTGGTGCGCGGTGAGTTCCGTCCGGACGGGGTGCAGCGCGAATGGTGTGACGCCGACGTCCTGCGACAGTTGCGACGGCGATCCCTCGCTGCGTTGCGCCGTGACGTCGAGCCGGTCGAGCCAGCGGCGTTGGCGCGATTCGTCGTCGGGTGGCACGGCATCCCGGCCGACCGCGGTGGTGTCGACGTCCTCGTCGACGCGCTGGGCGTCCTCGCCGGTGCACCGCTCGTGGCGTCGACGCTGGAGCGCGATGTCCTCCCCGCTCGGGTCCGCGGATACCGGCCGGCCGACCTCGACGAGTTGTGCGCGGCGGGCGAGGTCGTCTGGACCGGAGCCGGCGCGATCGGAGGACGGGACGGTCGCATCAGGCTCTGCTTCGCCGATCAACTCGACGTTCTCGCGCCCGGCTGGCCGCCGAGCGGTGAACCTCTCGAGGGCCCACTCCACCAGGCCGTTCGTAGGTTCCTCACCGAACACGGCGCGAGCTTCTGGGGTCAGCTCCGTGCGGCGGACGCTGCAGCGACCGACACGGAGTTGCTCGTGGCACTCTGGGACCTCGTCTGGGCGGGAGAGGTCACGAACGACACGTTGGCGCCGCTGCGTGCACTCCTCGGGTCGGGAGGAGTCGCCCGCCCGCCGTCGTCGGCGGCCCGCCGGACCGCCGCTCGTCGTCCTCGACCGGTCCGACTCACCCGGCTCGGCCCACCGGCTGCTGCGGGTCGCTGGAGTCTGTTGACGTCGATGTCCGGTCCGGGCGACCGGACGTCGACCGAGATCGCTCATGCGCGTGCGATCCAACTGCTGGAGCGGCACGGCGTCGTGACCCGGGAGGTGGCGGCCGCCGAGGGAGTGGTCGGCGGGTACGCAGCGGTCTACCCGGTGCTGAAGGTGCTCGAGGAGCGCGGACAGGCCCGCCGTGGCTACTTCGTCGTCGGACTCGGAGGGGCCCAGTTCGCCCTGCCGGGTGCCGTCGACCGGCTGCGGTCGCATCGGGAGCCCGTGACCGACATCGACGACGTCCGTCCACTCGTCCTGGCGGCGACCGACCCTGCGCAGCCGTATGGATCGACGCTGCCGTGGCCGTCGACCTCCGGCCGCCCGACGCGGAACGGCAGCGCGATCGTGGTGCTCGAGGACGGCACACCCGTCGTCTGGTTCGATCGGTCGTCCAACCATCTCGTCTCGTTCCCGGCAGCGAGCGGGTCCGGTCGTTGGGCCGCGGTCCTCGCCGACTTGGTGGCATCCGGCTGTGAGCGGTCGGTGGAGGTGCGTCGGGTCGATGGCGGGCCGGTACCCGACGACGTCGCTGCGGCGCTGCGGTCCGCCGGATTCGTCGACGGCTATCGCGGGTTGGTCCGGCGGGCCTGAGTCACGAGCGGCGGTGTCGCCCTGAGTCCGGCCCAGGCCAGTCCGCTCACGACGGCTGCCGTTTCGTCGGGATCGAAATCCTGACCGAGTGCGACGAGTCGGCGACTGACCCCTTCGGCGAGGCCGACGAGTCCGTGGGCGATCGTCGCCCGCTGATCCGGGTCGATGTCGACGGCGATGAGCGGAGCGATGGCCTCCGCGGCGGCGTCCGTGATCCGTCGAACCTGAGTGCTGAACTCGGGATCGTGTCGAGCCGAGCCGCTGAACAGCAGCATGAACTCGTCGTGTCGCTGTGCCACCCAGCGGAAGTAGGCGCGAAATCCGAGTTCGGTCTGCTCCTTGCCGTCGCGGCAGTCGGCGGTGGCTCGGGTGATCGAGTCGAGCATTCTCGCTCCGACCTCGTCGAGGAGCGCCCCGTAGAGCTGACCCTTCGAGTCGAAGTGCTGATAGAGCACCGGCTTCGTCACCCCCGCCGCCTCGGCCACGTCGTTCATCGAGGCCCCGAAGTATCCGGCGCGGCCGAAGATGACGATCGCCACGTCGAGGATCTGCTGACGTCGGGCGTCGGCGGTGAGACGGGCGCTACTCATCGTGCCGTGGACCGTAGCGTCGTTCGCCGGGGGCGCGCAGCGGTGCCGTGGACGGCGGTGGGCGCCCGATGATCGACGGCGCTCACCAACTCTGCTCCGCATCGGCGCGGTCGGCGGCCTTGACGGCGTATCCGAGCACGATCGAGGGAGCGAGCAGGGCGAACGACACGACGAGGCACACGATGATCGCCGTCGCCATCGGAGCGGTGAAGCCGAACAGGAAGGCGATGAAGAACAGCGACACGGCGAGCGCCAGGACGAGGTAGCCGACACGATTGGCGATCAGCGTGACGGCGGCGACCCGGGCCCGGCGGGCGGTCACCGGGTCGACACCGGATGGTTCGTGAGTCGTTCGGTCGGATGGCGTCGTCATACAGTTCCGACCATGGTACGGCTGGAGCGACGCGACGACGTCGGCCCCGACGTGATCGTCGTGACCCTCGATCGGCCCGATCGGCGCAACGCCCTCGACCATGCCACGCTCCTCCAACTGCTCGACGCACTCGAGGCCTGTCGAGGAGCCCGGGTCGTCGTCCTCACCGGTACTCCGCCGGCGTTCTGCGCCGGAGCCGATCTCGCAGGTGTCGAGGAGGGCGTGTTCGCCGCCGACCTGCGTGCCGTGTTGGAGGGGTTCACCGAACTCGACGCTGCGGTCGTCGTCGCCGTCGACGGGCCTGCGATGGGAGCCGGAGCTCAACTGGTGTCGGTGTGCGACCTCCGCGTGGCCACCCCCGGGAGCACCTTCGCGATCCCGGCCGCTCGACTCGGGTTGATGATCGACCAATGGACCGTCGAGCGGATGGGTCGAGAGTTCGGGTGGCCGGTGACCCGGGGGATGCTGCTCGCCGCCGAGGTCTACGACGCCGAACGCCTCCATGGAGCGGGTGTCGTCCACCGCCTCGGCGATCTCGACGACGCCCTGCAATGGGCCGGTCGGATCGCCCTCCTCGCGCCGCTGTCGATCGCCGGACACAAGCGGTCGTTGGAGTTCGTGTCCGGTGGGTCCGAACCCGACGAAGCGCTCGAGGCGACTCGGCTCTCCGTGTGGCGGAGTGCCGATGCGGCCGAAGGTCGTTCGGCATTCCTCGACAAGCGAACGCCGATGTTCCGGGGTCGTTGACGACTCGGGGCGCTCGTCGCCGACTCCGGGTCGATCGCGTGCGACAATCGTGTCATGTCGATGTCGGCGCCGCAGGGTGGGTTCGAGGGATCACCTGGCACGTCGTCTCCGCCGGCGATCGTTCACGTGTTCAACGAGGACGGTACGTTGCGGCGGTTCGCCCCGACGGTCCCCTCGAGCAATCCCGGCCACCCACCGGTGGTGCAAGCGGTCGACGATGCCCACTCCCCGCTGTACTGGTTCCCCAGAGCGGTGCCGCGCATCAGCGTCTGGGCCCGCGACGCTGCGGAGCAGGCGGTGCTCACCGACCGGTTCGGGACGGAGGCGTCGCGGATCTGCGCCGTCGAGAACGAGTCGCTCGCGTCGATCCGATCGACCCGCCTGTACCGATACAGCTTCGACGGCGCCCCCTTCGTCCCCTGGGGCGACGGTCAGTTCGTGGCGTCCGTCGTCGTGCATCCCGAACGGGTCGAACCGATCGACGACCTGATCGAGGCGCACGCCGATGCCGGAGTCGAGTTCCGTCTGACGCCGCGACTCGGGGCGCTGATGGATGCGATCCTCGCTTCGGGGCTCCCGTTCGGCTTCGTTCGGATCCGAGACGCGCTCCGCTGAGGCCGGACGTGCCGACCCTCCGGCGTCAGAGTCCGGGCGGCAGCAACCGGTTGACGTTCTGGAAGAAGAAGTAGAGCGACACCAGGAACGGCACGATCCCGGCGGCGAAGCCGATCGTGTCGTGGCGGGTCCGTCGACTCAGACGGTAGGCGAGGATCGAGATGATCGTCAGCGCCGAACCCCACAGAGCGATCTGCGGCCAGGCCGCCCGGTCGTCGAACCAGCCGCGTGAGAACGCGTCTGCGGCTCCGTCGGCAGCTGCGCCGACGGCGCTCGCTCCGCCGTCGGTGGTTCCGTCGTCGGGCGTCCCGCCACCGGGCGTCGCGCCGTTCGATCCGCCGACATCGACCTCGTCGGGCACCGACGTCGGCGTCTCGTCGCTGATCGTGGTGTCGGGCACCGGCTCCTCGAGCGTGGGGTCGTCACCCGGCATCGGGACGGGCGCCGTCGCGTCCTGTGCGTAGAACTCGGGGAATCCGACGGGGTCGGACAGCTCGGGGACGAGGATGCCCTTCACGACGATCCGCTCGCGTGCGCTGTACTTCGGATGACAGGAGGTGAGGGTCAGTTCGGCGACGGTCGGATCGGTCGTCGTGACGACCCAGTAGTCGGCGGCCGTCACGATCTGGGTGCCGGTCACCTCGTAGACGAAGCGGTCACCCGTGATCATGGTGACGATCATCTGATCACCGGGTGCGAGCTGGTCGACGTCGATGAACGGCTCGCCGAAGGTCGTGCGGTGCCCGGCGATCGAGGCGTTGCCGAGCTGTCCGGGAAGCGGTGTGTCGGGGTAGTGGCCCGGGCCCTTCTTCAAATCCTCGACCCCGACGCCGGGCACGACGAACAGGTCTTTGCCGATCGTCGGGAGTTCGAGCCGAGCGAACGCTTGACCGGGGACGATCTCGGGAATGTCCTGGTCGACCGCGAGCGGCGTGGCGCTGCGGTCGTCAGCCGACGGAACACCCTCGTCGGGTTCGTCGACGGACGCGGCTCCGGCGTCTGCATCGTCCGACGCAGCGGAATCGGGCGCGGTCGTGGCGGGGACGACCGTGACGTCCGTGTCGCCGGGCTCGCTCTGGGTGACCACGGCCTCGAAGCGGTCACCGAGTGAGCTCTGGGCTCGGGCGGTCTCGAGGCCGGTTCCCCAGAGTTGATAGGCCACGAACCCGAACATGAGGATCCCGATGGAGATCAGGATCCTGCCGATCATCCCGACGACATAGCGCCAGTCGTGCGGATCCGGTGACAGGTCCCACTTGCTCACTCGTTTCGACCGACGCGTCGCCGCGATGTACCGCTGACGGAGCGAGCGGAACTGGGGTCCGACGTCGAATCCGACTTCGCCGGCGACCCGGGAGGTCACGGCGTGGTGACGACGTGACGGAGCGGGCACGGCGGGAACGATATCGGAGCGTCGCCAGTCGTCGGGGTCGCCGATCGGGGCGTAGCGTGGGGTGGGTCCGGAGATCGGCGCCCACCATCTCCTCGATCCGTTCTGTCGATGCCAGTCCCACCGTTCCCGACCGAGGCCGCCGATCGCTCGGTCGCGCCCGCAGTCGTCGAACTCTGCGACGTGGTCGCCGTGTCGGGATCGTTCCCCGTGCTCGCGGGGGCGACGTTGCGGGTCGAGCGGGGCGAGATCGTCCTGCTCCGAGGTCCGAACGGTGCCGGAAAGACGAGTGTGCTGCGGCTGTGCGCGGCGCTGCTCCCGATCGAGCGCGGGTCGGGAAGCGTGCTCGGGCTCGACCTCCGCACCGACGCCGACCTGGTGCGGGCGCGGGTCGGCCTGCTCGGACACCACAACGGGCTGTACCGCGACCTCACGGTCGAGGAGAACGTCTCGTTCTGGGGGGCCACCGTGGGTGCGACGGGTGACGAAGTGCGAGCGGCGATGGTCCGACTCGCCGTCGACGGGCGCCTCGCCGACGGCGCCGGCCGCGCGCTGGCGGCCGGCCAGCGACGGCGGGTGGCGCTCGCATGCCTCGTCGCCCGGCGCGCCGAACTGTGGTTGCTCGACGAGCCCCATGCCGGACTCGATGCCGACGGCCGTGACGAACTCGATCGTGTGCTGCGGCAAGCTGCGGATGCCGGGGCCACCGTGCTCGTCGCGAGTCATGAACTGGAGCGAGCCGGCCACCTCGCCGGTCGGATCGTCGACGTCGTCGGTGGTCGAACGGTCGACGGCGCGGGAGGGCACGATGCCGATCCGGGTGACGGGTGCACCCCGTGAGCCGCTGGCGGATCGTCCGGTTGATCGCCCTGAAGGATCTCCGGATCGAGCGATCGAGTCGTGTCCTACTGCACCAGATCATCCCGTTCGCCGGGGTGACGATGGTGATGTTCGCCTTCGCGCTGGATGCCTCGAACGTGCTCGAGCGGGTCGCTCCGGGTCTGGTGTGGTTGGCGACCTCGTTCAGTCTCCTGGTGCTCGTCCAGCGGGCGTTCGCCGTGGAGACCGAGGATGCAGCGCTCGACGCGCTACGCGTCGCCGGGGTCGATCTGGCCGCGGTGTTCTGGGGGAAGGCGCTCGCTCTGGGGGCGCAACTGCTGGTGCTCGAGGTGGCGCTCCTGGTTGCGGCGGTCGTGCTCTACGGGGCCTCGGTACCGTTGAGCGGCCTGGCGCTCCTGCTGGCCGTCGTGGTCACCGCCACCGCCGGGCTCGCCTGTGTGGGCGCGGTGTACGGAGGTGTGACGGTCGGTGGGAGTGGACGTGAACCGTTGCTGCCGCTGCTCGTCTTCCCGGTCGTGGCTCCGGTGCTCATCGGCGCGACTCGGGCGGTCGAGTCGGCGCTCGGAACCGACGGCGCCGTCGTCGCCGAGGGTTGGCCGTGGGTCGGCCTGCTCGGCGTGTTCGCCGTGGCGTTCGCAATCGGTGGTGCGTTGGCGTTCGGGCCGCTCGTCGAGTCGGGATGAGTGTCGGAACGTCACCTCCCGGGCGAAAGTTCGATCCGTCCGCTCGTACGATGATCCGGTGTCGGAGACCAGGGTCACATCCGCCCGAGGCGACGGATCGCCGTCGGTGGACCAGACTGACGAACGACGAATGAGTGTTGTGATGGAGCCCGTCCATGGACCTGACAACGGACCGACGCATGACCCCGTCTGATGGCGTGGCGCCTGCAGATGGTCGGGTGGTCCGAACCGGCACGACTGCGACCCGCTGGATCGGCATCGCAGCGGTCGTCATGATCGGTTGGTTGGTGGCGTTCGGGCTGGGCTTCTCGCCGGCCGACCGCGATCAGGAAGAGGCGGTTCGGATCCTGTACGTCCACGTGCCGACGGTGTGGCTCGCGTATCTGGCATTCGTGGTGACGGCGATCTGTTCGGGTTCCTACCTGTTCACGAAGCGGCGCTCGCTCGGGTTCGACCGGTTCGCCGGGGCCAGTGCCGAGATCGGTGTCGTCTTCATGGCGTTGACGCTCGTGACGGGGATGCTCTGGGGACGGATCACGTGGGGGGTCTACTGGCAATGGGACGCCAGACTCACGACCACCGCGCTGCTGTTCGTGTCGTACATCGGCTACCTGGCGGTCCGGAACCTCGGCGGATCGCACCACGAACGGGCCAAGCGGAGCGCCGTGATCGGACTGCTGATCGTGCTGGAGATCCCGCTCGTACATTTCTCCGTCCGACTGTGGCGGAGCCTCCATCAGGATGCCTCGATCGCCAACCTCGACGGTGATGTCCAGATGGACGGGCTGATGCTCTTCAGCCTGTTCGTCGGCGTGGTGGCGTTCAGCCTCGTGTACCTGTGGTTGCTCCTCCATCGCAGCAGGATCCTGGCGATGCGCGACGTCCTCGACGACGTCGGGCTCGAGGCGGCCCTCGACGCCCGTCGTCGGGAAACGGTCGGGTGAACCTTGTGGTGGCGATGCAGCTGGTGTTGATGCAGGTGGTGGCGATGCAGGACGCCGGTTTCATCTTCGGGTCGTACGCCGTGACCTTCGGCGTCGTCGCCCTGTTCGCCTGGAGATCGCTCCGGGCCGCTCGTCGTCTGTCCGACCAGGTCGACGACGACCACAAGTACTGGACCTGACAGCAGCACCGGACCCGACAGAGCACCCCATGACCGATCTGACTCCCCGTACCGGCCCGGTCGACCCGTCGACCGGCCCCGCCTCGCGTCGTCGTCGCCGATGGATGCCGACGATCCTGCTCGGACTGGTCCTCGTCGCCGGTGGCGTCATCATCACCCAGTTCCTGCGATCGGCGGTCGATTACTACTGCAATGTCGACGAGATCGGGTCCGCTGCCGGGTGCACCGGCGATCGGCGGATGCGGATCCAGGGTGTCGTGGAGCGGGGGACCGTCGTCGAGGCGGCGGGTGACACGGTGTTCGACATCTCGTTCAACGACGCCGTGGTGCCGGTGCGATACGACGGCGAGCCGGGCGGGATCTTCAAGGAGTGCATCCCGGTCGTGGTCCATGGTCGCTTCGACGACGCAGGGACGTTCCTCGGTGATCGGGTCGAGGTCAAGCACTCCGACGAATACGTGGCGGTCAACGACGAGCGGCTCGACGAGGCCGACGAACTCGCTGGCGAATGCTCGGTCTGAGCGTCAATGCGGCGCTGGGGCATGGCGGGCTCCTCGTCGTGCTGGCGGCGTCGGTGCTCGGTGCGGCGTCGACGTCGTACGCGATCGTCACGGGTCACCGTGCCGGGCTCCGCCAGTCGCTCAACTACGCCTGGCTGATCCTGGCCGGAGCGCTCGTCGCGGTCATCGCGATGCAGCGTGCGCTCCAGGTGCGCGACTTCTCCCTCGCCTACGTGCAGCAGGTCGGATCGACGACGACACCGACGCTGTACAACGTCGCTGCGATGTGGAGTGCCCTCGAAGGGTCGATCCTGCTGTGGGTCCTCGTGCTGTCGGCCTTCACCGCCGGGGTCGCCTGGCGATTCCGAGGTCGCGCCGAGGACACCCTGGTGGGGTGGGCGCTCGTCGTGATGTTCGCGGTGTCGGCGTTCTTCGGCCTGATGAGTTTCGGGCCGGCCAACCCGTTCTCCGCTGGAGCACCGGTGCCGTTCGGGTTCGACGGGCCCGGCCCGAATCCGCTGCTCCAGAACCACGTCCTGGTCCTGTTCCACCCACCGATCCTGTACCTCGGCTACGTCGGGTTCACCGTGCCGTTCGCCTTTGCGATCGCGGCGCTGATCACCGGTCGGGTCGGCGAGGGATGGCTGATGGAGACCCGGCGTTGGGCGCTGTTCTCGTGGGGATTCCTCACCATCGGGATCATCCTCGGCGGGTGGTGGAGCTACGAGGTGCTCGGTTGGTCCGGCGTCTGGGCCTGGGACCCGGTGGAGAACGCCTCGTTCCTCCCGTGGCTGACCGGGACGGCCTACATCCACTCGGTGCTGGTCCAGCAGCGTCGGGGAATGCTGCGGGTCTGGAACCTCAGCCTGCTGGTGGCGACCTTCGCCCTCACGATCCTCGGTACCTTCCTGACCCGGTCGGGCATCGTGAGCAGCGTCCACGCGTTCGCCGCCGGTGAGGTCGACGGGTACCTCCTCGCCTTCTTCGGGGTGGTCGTGGTCGTGTCGCTGGCGCTGATCGCCTGGCGTGGTGACCGCCTCCGCTCTCCCGGGGTGATGGACAGTCCGATCTCCCGGGAGGGCTTCTTCCTGGCGAACAACGTGATCTTCACCGTGTTCGCGTTCATCGTGCTCCTCGGCACGCTGTTCCCACTCGTGGTCGAGGCCCTGCAGGACCGACAAACCGTCGTCGGGGCCCCGTACTTCGACCGCCTGTCGATGCCGATCGGTCTCACCCTGCTGTTCCTCATGGCGGTTGCTCCCGTGCTGCCCTGGCGGAAGGCATCGCAGGAACTGCTTCGGGAACGGCTGTTCTGGCCGGCGTGGTGCGGTGCCGGGGCGCTCGCCGTCTCCGTGTTCGTGGGCGCCGAGGGCTGGGCGCCGCTGTCGGCGTTCGCGCTCGCTGGTTTCGCCGGCGGGGCGGCGCTCCGCCAGATCGTGCTCGCCACCCGCCGGCAGGGATGGCGAGGACTCGTCGGTCGGGCGAACGGCGGAATGATCGTCCACCTCGGTGTCATCCTGGTCGCCGTCGCGATCGTCGCCTCGAACGCCTACACCACCTCGAGTCGGATCGAGTTACGTCAGGGCGAGGTCGTCGACTGGGCCGGGCACACGCTGGAGTTCGTGGAGGTGGTCGACGAACGTGACGAGCGGGTCGACGTGGTTCGAGCGAACATCCGTGTCGACGGCGACAAGATCTACGGGCCGGCGTTCACGACGTATCTGCAGATGGGTCGACCGGTGCTCACACCGAGTGTGATGACGGGTCTGACGCACGACGTGTACCTCACGATCGCCGGGGTCAACCCGCCGCCGGTCGGTGCCACGGAGGTGGCGCTCGAGGTGTTCAAGAAGCCCCTGATCATCTGGCTCTGGATCGGTGGTGGCCTGATGGCCCTCGGCACGGTGCTGTCGGCGTTCCCCGGCAAGCGCCGACGCAACCCACTCGATCCGGTGTCGGCGCCCGTCGGGGAGTCGTCGAGTGTCGGATGATCCGGTTCGATCGCGACGAGTCGCCCCGCTCGTGGTCGGACTCCTCGCGCTCGTCGCGGGCGCGCTGTTCTGGCTCCTCGCATCGGCCGACGCGAACAGCACCGCGACCGCCGACACCCCGCTGTTGGATCGTCCGGCACCGGCAGCAGTCGGATCGCTCGCCGACGGCACCCCGTTCGAGTTGTCACGCCGGAAGGGGAGCTGGGTGGTGCTGAACTTCTTCACCCACGACTGCGTCCCCTGCATCCAGGAGCACCCGGAGTTGGTCGATTTCGTGGTCCAGCAGCGCAGCCTGGGCGTCGACGGGGCGGAGTTCTACTCGATCGTGCAGACGAGCACGGTCGCCGAGGTCGCCGAGTTCTTCGACCGGTACGGCGGTGACTGGCCGGTCGTCTTCGACGACGCCTACGACTTCCAGATCGAGTTCGGCGTGGTCCAGGTCCCCGAGACCTGGGTGATCGATCCGAACGGTGTCGTCCGAGGTCGGGTGATCGGCCAGGTGACGGCGGAGTTGCTCGGAGCGAGTCTGCAGTCGCTCCGGGAGCGGTTCGCCGCGTCGGGCGGGGGGCTGCGATGACCTCTCCACGATCGCGACGCGTGAAGGGATGGCCTGGTTGGATCCTGCTCCTGTTCGTCGTGGTCGGATTCCTCGCCGTGGGTGCGTCCCGTGACGGTGGCCCTCGGACACCCGACGAGCGGGTCGAGGCGATCTCGAAGCGGGTGGCGTGCCCGGTGTGCCAGGGCGAGAGCGTCTACGAGTCCCGTCACCCGACGTCGGAGAACATCAAGGACGCGATCCAGGACCGCGTGACCGAGGGAGTGCTCTCCGACGACGAGGTCATCGCGTCGATCGTGTCCTCGCGGGGTGGTCGCGAGTTGCTCGTCCCGACGGCGAACGGGGTGGAGGCATTGGCCTGGGCGCTGCCGGCCACGGCGTTCGTGGTCGGTGTGGCCGGTCTCGCCCTGGCCTTCCGTCGGTGGCGGGTGAACAGTGCGGCGCTCGGACCGGCCACCGAGGACGACATCGATCTCGTCGCCCGAGCCCTCCGTGACGATCCATCGGGGACCGGTGATGGCCGCGACATCCGATCCTGATCGTCTGGCGGCACTCGAGGAGGAACGTCGGTTCCTCCTCCGCTCGTTGGCCGACCTCGACCGCGAGTACGCCGCTGGCGACGTCGACGACGACGACTACCGCGAGCTGCGCGACGGCTACACGGTGCGTGCAGCTGCCGCGCTTCGGGCGATCGAGTCGGGCCGAGCAGCGTTGGCCCCTCGGCCCGAGACCGACTGGCGTCGCCGGATCGTGGTCGGTGCGGTCGTGCTGGCTTCGATTGCCGTCGTCTGGTGGGCGCTGAGCGCTTCGTCGGCCCAGCGACTCCCGGGGCAGCAGATCACCGGCCTGGACCCACGAGATGCGACGCAGGTGCTGCTGTCCGAGGCCAGGTCGGTCCAGGTGTCGAACCCGTTGGCCGCCGTCGCTCTGTACGACCAGGTGCTCGAGGCCGAACCCGACAACGTCGAGGCGCTCGCGTACCGCGGTTGGACCCTCGCGCTGTCGACAGTGGCGATCGACGACCAGGACACGGCACGGGACGTCCTCGACGATGCGGTCCGTTCGCTGGTGTCGGCGATCGAGGAGGACCGGGGTTATCCCGATCCGTATTGCTTCCTCGGCATCATCGAGTACCGGTTCCTCGGTGCCGCCGAAACCGCCTTGCCCTTCGTCGAGGGGTGCCTGTCCGCCGGGCCGCCCGCCGACGTCCGCGGTCTGGTCGAGGGTCTCCGCATCCAGATCCGTGACGAACTCGGCATCGGGTCGGTGGCGCCACCCACGTCAGCAGGGTGAGAGTCAGACGTTCGGGGGCGGCCAGACGGTCGCCGTGACGATCCGGGACCGTTTGTCGCGCTTCAGCACCCACACGGACGACTTGCGCCAGTCGACCGGCGTGCGGATCTCGGCTCCCGATCGTCGGAGCGACTCGATCGTCGCCGGGATGATGTCGCCGTGGCTGCACATCACCGCCCGGGCGGGGATCTCCGTGAGGAGCTCGAGCACCGGTTCGAAGGGTTCGTCCTCGGTGAGCCGGGGTTCGATCGTGATCGGTGTGCGGATCCGGCGTCCGAGTGGTTCGAGTGTCTGCACACATCTGACGTAGGGGCTCGACAGCAGCATCGACGGTTCGAGAGCAGCGAGTCGCTTGGCGAGGGCCTCCGACTGCTTCCAACCCTTTTTGCTGAGGGGTCGGTCCAGGTCGTTCGCCTCCCAGAGTCGGCGCTCGCCGGCTTTGGCGTGACGGACGAGATAGAGCGCCGCCATGCTCAGAGCGGCCCTTCGCCGATGAGTCGGCGGTGACGTCCGTCGATCGAACGGACGACGACCACGAATGCCACCGCAGCGGCGATCTCGACGAGGACCGAAGCAACGGGAGCGATGCCGCCTCGTGCGATCTGTTCGGCGAGCGCTTCCTCACCACCGAGTCCACCGATGTCGGTCCCGAATCGCTCGAACTGAACGGTGAACTGCAAGATCGCCTGGACCGGGCCGAACAGGACGAACCAGATCGTCGTCGCCACGGGAGGGCGCCCGGTTCGCCAACCCTCACCGACCCCCACGTCAGGGTCGGAGGCCCGCCAGATCTCGCGCAGGACGAGGAATGGCAGGATGAACACGAGCGGAGGCAGGAGCCAACACCCGACTGCCCAACCCGGCCCCCACGTGGTGCCGCGGTGGAGAGCTCGGAGATTGGCGGCGAGCCGATGCATCCAGACCATGACGGTCACAGCGGCGGCGAGCAGGGCGACGCCCTGGACGAACGTGACGAGGACGTTCGGGGCGGCTGCTTCGATGAAATCGTTCCGGTCGAGGTCACCGTCGAGGAATGCCTGCGCTTCGTCGGTGACGAGACGGGACGTGACGGACGCGACGGCGGCCAGAGCGGCCGTGGTGACGACGAGCACCTGGGCGGTCCGTCCGAGTCGACCGATGCGGCGCAAACGTCGATGGGACCCGACGGGGTCGGACGAGTTCGGGAGCGGGTTCGGTGGTGGCGGAGCACCGACCGGTGGCGGGAGGGGCGGCTCGCTCACGGAGGCCACCGTAGTCGCCGACGTCGACGGACGGTCAGGCCCAGCCGAGGTCGTGGAGGCGTTCGTCGTCGATCCCGGCGGCGTGGGCGAGTTCGTGGATCACGGTGACGTGGATCTCATCGACGAGTTCGTCGAGGTCGGCGCACATCTCGCACAGCGGAATGCGGAAGATGGACACCACGTCGGGGAACTCGTCGCCGATCCGCTCGGTGTGCGGCGTGCCTTCGTAGAGCCCGAGCAGGTCGGGCTCGTCGGGATGACGGTCGTGAACCTGGACGACGACGTTGTCGAGCACGGCGGCGAGTTCGTCGGGGAGGTCGTCGAGCGACCGTCGGACGAACTCCTCGAACCGGTACCGGGGGACGATCTCCACGAGCATCGAGGTTCGGACGGCGGCCGACCCGGTCAGATGATGCGGAGTTCGGGCCGGAAGATCTGTCGGGGCCGGAGGTCCTGGTCGATCTGGCGGGCGATGTCGTGGAACGCTTGCGCAGCTTCGCTCGACGGGTCGACCGCGGCGATCGGGCGCCCGTCGTCACCGCCCTCGCGCAAGGCCGTGACGAGCGGGAGTTGGCCGAGCAGCGGCACGTCGAGTTCCTCGGCGAGTTCGAGTCCACCGCCGGCGCCGAACAGTTCGTACCGCTTGCCGTCGTCGCCGGTGAACCACGACATGTTCTCGATGATGCCCTTGACCGGCAGGTTCACCTTGGCGGCCATGGCCGCCGACATCCGGGCGACCTTCTGGGCGGCGGGTTGCGGGGTGGTGACCACGTACACCTCGCCGCGGGGCAGGTACTGCGACAGGCTGAGCGCGATGTCGCCGGTGCCGGGAGGCATGTCGATGAGGAGGTAGTCGGGTTCGTCCCAGTAGACGTCGGTGAGGAACTGCTCGAGCGCCTTGTGGAGCATCGGACCACGCCAGATGACGGCTTCGCCCGGCGGCGCGAAGTACCCCATCGAGATGCAGCGCACTCCCCACTGTTCGGGCGGCAGGATCATCTGGTCGATGATCGTCGGTGGCCGGTCGGTGCCGAGCATGCGCGGGATCGAGTAGCCGTAGATGTCGGCGTCGACGACGCCGACCGAATGGCCCTGGGCGGCGAGTGCGACCGCCAGGTTGGTCGTGACGGATGACTTGCCGACACCACCCTTACCCGACGAGATGAGGAGCGGTCGGGTGCGCGAGCCGGCCTCGGCGAAGGGGATCTTGCGGCCCTCGGCGTGACCGTGGGCGTGCTGGTGTCCTGCGGTCGAGGCGGCGTCGCCGTGGAGGGTGCGGCGCAACTGCTCGCGTTCGTCGTCGGTCATGACCGTGAACTCGAGATCGACGCCCGACACGCCGTCGAGGACGGTGACGGCCCCCGTGACCCGGTTCTGGATCTCGGCGCGGAGTGGGCAGCCGGCGACCGTGAGCGCCACGAGGATCCGGGCGGTGCCGTCACTCGCGAGTTCTGCCCGTCGGAGCATGCCGAGGTCGACGATCGACCGGTGCAGCTCGGGGTCGTGGACCGGACGGAGGGCCTCGACGAGCCGGGGGTTCATCTGATCGCTCACCGGGTCATTGTGGCGGTGCGCCGCCGGGGTTTGCACTACGCGGACAGTGGAATTTCCCCGGAGTGCATAGAATCGGGCCATGGGGAGAGCCGCGAGCGGCACGACGACATCAGCAGCGACGACGGCATCGGTCGCAGCGTCGTTCACCGCGACGGTGTCCGCGATCACCGATGCATTCGGTGACCCGACCCGCCGGCGGGTGTATCTCTTCGTGCGCGATCACGGTGGCGATGACGGGATGACCACGTCGGCGGTCGCCGATGAAGTGGGTGTCCACCCGAACGTCGCGCGGCACCACCTCGACAAACTCGCTGCCGGCGGCTACCTGGAAGTACAGGCGGGCAAGGTCCCCGGAGGTGGGGCGGGACGGCCGTCGAAGCGCTATCGAGCCGTCGCCGACGCCGTGACCGAGTTCCCGGTCCGGTCCGACGACCTCGTGTTGTCGCTCCTCGGTCGGGCGCTCACGCGGCTGACCCCGGCCGAGGCCGAGCGACTCGCCGAGGAGGTCGGTTCGGAGTACGGGCGGGCGATGGCCGCCGGGCTCCGCGGTGATGCGCTCGAAGCCGGCCATCGGTCGATGCGGTCGGCGATCCAGGCGGTCGCCGATGCCCTGACCGCTCACGGGTTCGCTGCCCACGCCGAGAGCCGGAACGACCGTCTCCGCATCATCAACGACCACTGCCCGTTCGGTGATGTCGCCCTCGAGCACCCGGTGATCTGCGCGGTCGATCGCGGCATGGTCCGTGGCATGTTGGGCGAGCTGATCGACGGTGAGGTCGGCGACGTCACGACCGAGACGAGCTTCGCGAGCGGTGGCACGTTCTGTTCGACGATGATCTGAGCCCTGATCCGGCGGACGATGATCTGAGCCGTGATCCGGCCGGTCGTCAGGCGAGCGACAGCAGCAGGTCGACGAGTTCTCGCGGCCGGTTCTGCGGGATCATGTGATTGCTGGTCGACTCCACGTACCGCCATGCGGGGTCGTGACGGATGCGATCCGCGGCGTCGTGGAAGGCGTCCGGGCCACTCGGTGCACGCTGGTCACCGAGGGCTTTCACGTAGGTCCGTCCGAAGGGTCGGTCCTCGAGCGGTCGAGACAGCGACACCGGTTCGGTGAAGGTCCGCACGGGCTGGAGCGTGCGTCGTCCGAGATGGAACTCGGCCTCGGCCGGATCCTCGTAGGTGCGGGGGATCCCGTCGATCGCCCACGGGTCGTCGATCCCGTCGGGAATGGTGCGTCCGGTGAGGTCGGCGACCGACTGACCGTCGGCGGGTACGAATGCGTCGAGGTACACGAGTTCGCGGACCCGGTCCTCGATCCGGTCGATCGCCCCGGTGACGACCATCCCGCCGTAGGAGAAGCCGAGCAACACGGCGTCGTCGATCCCTTCGTAGTGGAAGGTGCCGACGAGGTCGTCGACATGCGTCCGGAGTGACACCTGCCGCGATGCGAGGTGGGCTCGATCGCCGATGCCGGTGAGGCTCGGCGTGAACACCTCGTGTCCGGCCGACCACAGCAGTGGCCGGACCCGCCGCCACGTCTGGGCGCCGCCCCAGGCGCCGTGCACCAGTACGAACGTCGTCATCGTCACAGTCCAGCACACGTCGTTCACTCGCGCACCGACCTCCGGAGGCCGTGTCGGTCAGGTGCGGTCGACGACGAGCGTCCCGGCCTGGACGACGTGACTGAGCGAGGCGCTGGTGTCGGCGAACGCGTTCAGGTCGGCGAGTGGATCGATCCGTGAGACCACGATGTCGCCGGCGGCGC
Organism: Ilumatobacteraceae bacterium; assembly: GCA_049458915.1. GTDB lineage: Bacteria > Actinomycetota > Acidimicrobiia > Acidimicrobiales > Ilumatobacteraceae > Ilumatobacter. The sequence continues at coordinate 6,588 of JBMUCX010000001.1, read as the reverse complement.
CGGGCGCGATGACACCGATGCGACCCTCGGCCCGACACAGCCGGGGGTTGACGAGCCACATCGAACGGAGGACGTCGACCGCTGGTTCGACCTCGTGGCGGATCCGGAACTCGTGCCCCTGCATCGTCTGGGCCTCGCCGATCAGGTCGGTCCCGAATCCCATCGTCACGCCCGCAGCTCTCGCCGACTCCAGTGAATCGAGGCCGGCGTCGAGCACGCGTTGGTTCTTGGCCCGGTTGCTCGCCGGCATGCCGAGTCGAGCACCGAGGTCACCCATCGCGGCGTAGGTGACGAGCGTCGGCACCAGCACCGAGCCATGTCGTGCCATGAGGGCTGCTGCTTCGTCGTCGATCAGGTTGCCGTGCTCGATCGAGTGGACACCGTTGAGGACGGCCTGGGTGATCGCGTCGGGGGTGTAGGCGTGGGCAGCGACGTAGGTGCCCCGGTGGCTTGCTTCGGTGACGGCGACCGCGATCTCTTCCGGGGTGAACTGGAGGGACTCGAGTGGGTCGGACGGGGTCGCCACCCCGCCGGACACGTGGATCTTCAAGAAGTCACTGCCGTCGCGCAGATTGTGTCGGGCTGCGGCGCGGACGGCGTCGGGGCCATCGGCGACGATGCCGAACACGGTCGAACGCATCGCACACGCGCAGGACGGCACCTCCCGAGGTCCGCCCTCGGCATCGCCGTGGCCGCCGGTCTGGGAGATCATGCGGCCGGCACGGGCGATCCGTGGACCGGTGGCCACCCCGTTGCGGATCGCTCGGAGGAGTCCGGCCAGTTCTCCGCCCAGGTCGCGCACCGTCGTGAATCCTCGTTCGACCGTGGCGCGGGACAGCGTCGCCATTCGTATCCCGAACTCGACTTCCGTCATCTTCGACATCCGAGCGAAGTCCAGCGTGACGAGGCGGAAGTGGACGTGTGCGTCGATCAGCCCGGGGAGGACGAATCCGCCGGTTGCGTCGACGACGACGTCGGCTCCACCGCTGTACTCGTCGGTGACGTCGACGATCGTGCCGTTCTCGATCACGACCGCTCGCGCACTCGAGTACTCCATCGTGCCGGTGTCGAGGACGTGACCGTTCACGATGGCGGTGCGCATCGCCCCAACGTAGCGGGGGCCGGCGGGTCGCCGCCGGGGTGCGCCATTGCGGTGGGGTGGTTCGAGCAGCCAGGATGCGGAGATGAGCGAGCTCGGGACGATCTACGTCGCGCGTCGAGTCGTCACGCTCGATCCCGGCCTTCCCGAGGCCGGAGCGGTCGCCGTCAGAGCTGGACGCATCCTCGGTGTCGGTGATGCCGAAGACCTCGCGTCGCACTGGGGAGCGATGTCGATCGACGACCGATTCGCCGATGCCGTCCTGCTTCCGGGTTTCGTCGAGGCACATGCCCACTCCCTCGAGGGAGCGATCTGGGAGTGGGAGTACGTCGGGTACTTCCCTCGGGTCGGACCCGACGGTGTCCGGCGGTCCGGATGCCGGAGCCTGTCCGAACTCCTCGATGAACTCCGGCGTCTCGACGGCCTCCTCGTCGATCCCGCCGAGTCCCTCGTGGTCTGGGGATTCGATCCGATCTACTTCCCGGGTGAGCGCCTCGCCGCGCGGCACCTCGACGCGGTGTCGGAGACCAGGCCGATCTGCGTGTTCCACGCTTCGTTGCACCTGCTCACCGTGAACACCGCGCTCATGCGGCGGGAAGGATTCGACGGCGGGATCGACATGGAGGGTGTGCCGTGCGACGCCGATGGTCGACCGATCGGCGAACTGCAGGAGCCGGCTGCGATGTCACTCGCTCGCCGGGAGATGCGCGATCTGGTCCGGGCGTTGGCGGCGCCATCGGCACTGCGGCGATTCGCGGACATCGCCCGAGTGGTCGGGTGCACGACGGTGACCGAGCTCGGAGGTGCCGCGATCAACACGATCGAGCAGGCCGCGATGTGGACCGAGGTGGCAGGCGACCCGGACTTTCCCGCGCGGCTCGTTCCGCTGTTCAACCCTGCCCGGGGATTCCGCGGGTCGGCAGACGATGCGGCGGTCTGGGTGCGTGAACTCGCGACGAGGTCGACCGATCGGGTCAGGTTCGGAGCGGTGAAGTTGGTGCTCGACGGGTCGATCCAGGGTTTCACCGCTCGCCTCAACCCACCCGGGTACCTGCCCGCCGCGGACGGGACCGAGCGGGGCAACGGGATCTGGCTGATCACGCCGGAGCAGTTGCACGAGTGGTTCCGGGCGTTCCACCGAGCGCACGTCACCGTGCACACGCACGTCAACGGTGACGAGGCGGTCGATCTCCTGCTCGACACCGTGGAGTCCGTCCTGGCCGACCACTCGTGGCCCGACCACCGCCACACGGCGCAACACAGCCAGCTCACCACCTCGGCCCAGTACCGGAGGATGGCGGCTCTGGGCATGAGCGCCAACATCTTCGCCAATCACATCTTCTACTGGGGCGACCAGCACGCCTCGACGACCGTGGGTCCTGATCGAGCCGCCCGGATGGATGCATGTGCGACCGCTGACCGAGAGGGGGTCCGCTACAGCGTGCACTCCGATGCGTCGGTCACTCCGCTCGGGTCGCTCCACACGATGTGGTGTGCCGTCAACCGGGTGACGGCATCGGGCGCAGTGCTCGGGCCGTACGAGCGGATCGGGGTGGACCGGGCACTCCGAGCGGTCACGATCGATGCGGCGCACCAACTCCGTCTCGATCATCAGATCGGTTCCGTCGAGGCCGGGAAACTCGCCGATCTCGTCGCCCTCGCCGATGACCCGCGCGCCGTCGATCCGATGACGATCAAGGACATCGAGGTGCTCGGAACGGTGGTCGGCGGCCGAGTGACGTGACCGGATTCGCGGACCCCGGAGCGGACCGGACTCCGTTCACGCTGCTCGGTGGGTACCTCGGCGCCGGGAAGACGACCTTGCTGAACCGGTTGCTGACCGCGTCCGGACGCGAGGGGCGGCGAGTGGTCGCTCTCGTGAACGACCTGGGATCGATCGGCGCGGACGCTGCGCTCGTCGTCGATCACGACGGGCCGACGCTGACGCTCGCGAACGGCTGTGTCTGTTGTTCGGTCACCGATGATCTCGTCGGTGCGCTGGAGGTGGTTCGGAGCTTGTCGCCTCGACCCGACCACGTCGTGATGGAACTGAGCGGGGTCGGGGAGCCGGCGCGATTGGCGAGGTGGGCGAACACTCCGGGGTTCCGACTCGACGGCATCGTGGTGGTGGCGGATGCCGAACAGGTGCTCGAGACCGCTTCTCGCAGGTACGTCGGTGACACCGTCCGGTCGCAGATCGCGTCGGGCGACGTGGTCGTCCTCACGAAGACCGACATCGCCCTCGACGTCGACGGTGTCCGCCGGATGGTCACCGGCATGACCGAGGCGCCGGTGCTCGATGCCGCGGTGATCGATCCCGTCGTGTTGTTCGGGGTCGGTGGGACCGGACCGGCGGTGACGTCGGCCGGAATGCCCGTGTCGACGTCTCGGCACCGTGTCGAGGAGGTCTCCGTGGTCGGTCGGCACCGTGCCGACCTGGAGGCGCTCGTCGCCCGTCTCGGCGATGACGTGGTGCGGGCGAAAGGACTGATCCGTTGTGACGACTCGTCGGCACCCGTCGAGGTCCAGGTCGTGGGCCGACGGCGCCAACTCCGGGATCGACCGGATCTGACGGGCGGGGGATCGCGCCTCGTCGTGGTCCGCGCCCCGTGAGGCTCGCCGGTGTTCGACGTGCCGGTGTTCGACGTGCCGGTGTTCGACGTGCCGGTCGCCGCCGGTGTTCGGACCCTGGCGCAGGTCGATTACGGTGAGCCGTGGGATGGGATCGGTTCGGCTCGGGATGGTGTTCGACCGCTCGTTCCCGGCCGGTGCCGTGGCCCAGTACGCCCAGCGTGTGGAAGCCTCGGGCCTCGACGACCTCTGGGTGATCGAGGACTGCTTCTTCACCGCCGGCGTGAGCCTCGCGGCGACCGCACTCGCGGTCACGGAGCGACTCCGGGTGGGGCTGGGGATCGTCCCAGCGGTTGCACGAGCGGCAGCGGTGACGGCGATGGAGTTCGCCACCCTGGCCAGCCTGGCACCCGGCCGGTTCGTCGGCGGTGTCGGCCACGGTGTCCAGGAGTGGATGGCTCAGATGGGCGTGCGACCTTCCTCACCGCTGACGGCACTCGACGAGACGATCTCTACCGTCAAGCGGTTGCTGTCCGGAGAACTGGTCACCTTCGACGGCCGTTACGTGACGCTCGACCGGGTCCGCCTGGAGCAGCCGCCGCTGGTGGCGCCGAGAGTGCTCGCCGGCGTACAACAGGAGCGGTCGTTGGAGTTGGCCGGTCGGATCGCCGACGGGCTGATCTTGGTCGAGGGTGCCGGGCCGAGGTACGTGACGTGGGCATCGGACCTGGCTGGCGGTGGGAGCGTCGGACGTGACGGTTTCGAACTCGTGACTTTCACGATGCTGTCGGTGGCCGACGATCGCCGCGTGGCGTACGCCCAGGTCGCGCCATTCGTCGCCGGACTCGTGCGCGAGCGGCGCCGGGCGCTGACGGTGCTGCCGTTCTTCGACGAGTGGTACGAGCGTGTCGATCACGGCGGGTCAGCGGCACTCGTCGACATGCCCGCCGACCACTGGCGCGAGATCGGGGCGATCGGCACGCTCGACGATGCCGTGGCGCACGTCGCTGCACTCGAAGCGGTCGGTGTCGCCAGCGTCAACGTGTTCCCTGGTCCATCACTCGACATCGCGTGGGAGCAGATGAGGGTGCTGGCCGAATCGTTCCCCGGATGACCTCGTGCGCGGCCGATTCGGATGGCGGGTGAATGAGTTGACACATGGACCTCGCCAGGATGTAGATTCCAGCACGTACCGCGCGTCGCGCGAGTGCGATGGGTGCGCCGCTCCTGGTCTCCGGGTGGGCGGTGGGGCTGATCAGGGTCGACATGAGGAGTTGCAGGTGAACAGAAGGTTCCGTTCCGCCAAAGGTCTGGGTTTCGTCATCGCTGGTGTGGTACTCGGTTCGGTCTCGCTCCTCGACGGCGCGCCGGTGTCGGCAGCGGTCGTGCAGGTCGACCTGGCAGACTTCGACTTCGGTGATGTGCCGGAGGGGGAGAACTGCGTCGAATCCGGGTGGGGGTTCAGCGCCTCCACGGGCAAGTTCGTGTCGATCACGCTCAACGGCGCGACCGGGGTCGGCCCGATCAGCGGGATCACCGGGTTCCAGTCGACGTATTTCGTGCCCTCGGGCGAGGGGTCGTTGAGGTTGCTGTCGACGGACAGCGTCGCCGAGATCAATGCGTCGGGGCAGAACGCGCCGGCGTTCACCCTCGCTTACGTGTGCGGCAGTGTGACTCCGCCGAGCTCCAGCACGACGACACCGAACACCTCGACGCCGAGCACGTCGACGCCGAGCACGTCGACGCCCTCCACCGTGGTTCCGTCGTCCACGACGCCCGACGTGTCGTCGACGACCCCGGAGGCGACGGGAACCACGTCGCCGGGTACCGCCGAGGTTCCGACCGACGATGGATCGGGCTCGGCATCGCCGACCCCGACGACCGTGGCGGCCGAGCCCCAGCTCGCGACCACGGGTATCTACGACCGGATGCTCGTGGTGATGAGCCTGCTGTTCGTGGCGATCGGCAGCGTCCTGTATCTGGTGTCTCGGCCAGCCGACCAGCGCTGATCGCACCTGAGGCGTCGTGGTTCGCCATCGTGATCTGATGTATCCTTCCCCGAAATGCCCACTCCACGAATTCTGATCGGCGGAACCTCAATGCACACTTCATCCAAACGGTCCACACTCGGTCTCGGGCTCATCGGAGCCGGAGCTGCGCTCGTGGTGGTAACGCTGGCGACGGGTGGCTCGGTGTCGGCGGCGAACGTGACGGAGACATTCGATCTCGAGCCGTTCGTCCTCGCTGAGGTTCCCGTCGGCGGCAACTGCGGTGACACCAGTGGGTGGGGCTTCACCGTGACAGCCGGCAAGTTTGCCTCGATCACGCTCAACGGCGCGACCGGAGTCGATCCGATCACCGGGATCACAGGGAACCAGTCGACGTTCTTCGTCTCCTCGGATGGGGCTTCGTTGGAGTCTCTGTCGACGGAAACCTCTGCAGAGGTGACGTACAACGACAACTTCGACCCGCCAGAGTTTGCACTGTCGTACGTGTGCGGCGATGTGACGCCACCTACGTCCAGCACGACGACGACCACCACCACCACGACCACCACGACGACGACCACCACCACGGTGGCTCCGACGACGGTGGCTCCGACGACGGTGGCTCCGACGACGGTGGCTCCGCCGGACTCCACGATTTCGACGACGACGCCGACGGACGCTCCGACGACCGCGCCTCAGTCGTCGATCGTCAGCGAGTCGGAGGGACTGTTCCCGGCGGACGGGACCTCCGACGAGACGACGACGACGGCGGGCGCCGCGAACCAGCTCGCGTCGACCGGGTCGAACGATCGGATGATCGTGACCATCGGGTTGTTGTTCGTGGCGCTGGGCAGCGTGATGTATCTCGTTTCCAGGCCGATCGAAGCCGACTGACCACCTCGATTCCGTTTGCGTGAGGGTGGGGGGGGG